>NZ_CP011503.1:2606620-2932447 GCF_001028665.1 Burkholderia pyrrocinia | reverse complement strand
TGAAAATGAAATGTGCCATCGCACCGCAACCTGCCAAAAATGTCGCGGTGGGCGGACTACCAAGGGTAATCCGCCCACCACAACACCAAGACGACCCCTTGTTTCGAGGTCGTACCAATTAACGCCAGGTGGGTTACGTAAAGATTTTGGCAACCGTGCAGTTCGCGCCGCCCGGGGTGGTGATACATGACCCGAGATTCGTGAACATATTGCCGAGACTGGTGCCGATCGACGAAGCACCAGCCAGGATCGCGACAGCGATAAGACCCGCAATCAGACCGTACTCGATCGCGGTAACCCCGTTGTTTTCCCTAAGGAAACGCTTGATGATTGCTTTCATTTTATTCCTCGTGCCTGAATTTACGTTCTTTGGCCTTTTATACGTAGTACATCCCCGCATATTGGCCGTTGCCCCATGTCGTTCGCCACATCTTCTGCAGCGACAACCGAGTGCGCTTTCTTTATAGGTCGCCCCAAAGGGCATGTCTCACGATTTGATGCAAGTTAACATTCGCGATAGCAACCCTCCTCGAACGTCGTGTACCGAACCGTACATTTGCTTACATCTGCTCCCGATTCTATATCCGATCCTATTTACTTTCCAACCTCTTTTAACCGCTCGGATCGAAAAAAATGACCTGGAACACAACGTATTTGTACGGCGTTTCGGTACGTCTTACACATAGGATTTACGATAGGTTAGATGTGCACACCTAATCCACCAGTAAAACAATTGCCTCGTCCACCAAGCCTCCGCGCACCCCACGTTACGCCGCACGCGTAACGCCAATGTTGTGACGTTACGTTACGAAACGGCCGAAACCGTTCTCATTCGTCTGCACTTAAACAGATTCAACAATCTTTCAATTTCCATAACTTCCTTTTCCGACAAGGAATTGCCTCGTTTAAAACCTGTTGTCGAACCGTCGGGCATCGAAATGGCACGACAGTTGCAGAGTAGACCTCGCATCACTCAACACAACGCAGTTCACAACACATTTTTAATGCGAGGAAGAAATGGACATTAAGGTTATCCCTCATGGCGTGTTCCGGACGACTCTGATCGCGGCCACCGTTGCAGCCATGCTTTCCCTCTCCGCGTGCGGCGGCTCCGGTTCCATCAGCCAGGGCCTCGGCAGTGGCCACTCGAGCTCGGGCGGCGGCGATTCGATCTCGACGTCCGGCGGCGGCACCTCGGGCGGCACGTCGGGTTCGACGAGCGGCAGCACGTCGGGCAGCACCAGCGGCTCGACCAGCGGCAGCACGAGCGGTTCGACGAGCGGCAGCACCAGCGGCTCGACGAGTGGAACGACCAGCGGCACGAGCGGCACCTCGGGTGTGTCGTCGAACGCGGTGGGAACTATCCTCGCAAACAGCAGCAATCTCGTTACGGGTGTCGGCGGAACCGTCTCGGGTCTCGGCTCCGTCATCGCCAGCCAGTCGCTGCCGGGCGTGAACCCGGCCACCACGCAAGCGGCGGGCGGCATCGTGCAAAGCGTAGGCGGTGCGGTGACCGCACTCGGCAACGGCCTCGGCAATGGTCTCGGCCAGCTCGGCGCAACGAAGGATCCGATCGGCACCACGGTCGCCAGCACGGGCGGCGTGGTCAATCAGCTCGGCGGTGCGGTCACGCAGACCGGCAACCTGGTCACGAGCCTCGGCAGCGGCCCGCTGTCGCCGCTCGCCCCGGTCACGGGTGCAGTCGGCGGCCTCGTGTCGACGCTCGGCGGCGCCGTGTCGAACGGCGGCACCACCCTCACCAACGCGCTGTCGACCGGCCCGATCCAGCAGGTCACGCAGACGGTCAGCTCGGCCATCACGCCGATCACGACGATGGTTGGCCAGACGACCCAGACGATCGGCACGGCGACCGGCCTCGGCGCCCCCGTCAACACGCTGCTCGGTACGGTCGGCAACGGCCTGAACCAGGCCGGCGCGCTGCTCGCGTCTGCAGGCGGCAACCCCGTGACGACGGGCCTCGGCAACACCGTCTCGGCGACGGGCAATACCGTGAAGGCCGTCGGCGGCCTGCTCACGGGCGGCACCGGCGGCGTGACCAACCCGCTCGCACCGCTCACGGGCCTCGTCTCGACGGTTACCGGCGCACTCGGCGGCGCAACGGGTGGCGGCAGCGGCCCGCTCGCTCCGGTCACCGGCCTCGTCTCGACGGTTACCGGCGCACTCGGCGGCGCAACGGGTGGCGGCAGCGGCCCGCTCGCTCCGGTCACCGGCCTCGTCTCCACGGTTACCGGCGCACTCGGTGGCGCAACGGGTGGCGGCAGCGGCCCGCTCGCCCCGGTCACCGGCCTCGTCTCCACGGTCACCGGCGCACTCGGTGGCGCTGCAGGCGGCAGCGGCAGCCCGCTCGCGCCGGTCACGGGCCTCGTCTCGACGGTCACGGGCGCGCTCGGCGGTGCAACAGGCGGTACGAGCGGCAGCCCGCTCGCGCCGGTCACGGGTCTCCTCGGTGCAGTCACGGGCGCACTCGGCGGCGCGACGGGCGGCGCAGGCGGCAGCAGCCCGCTCGCTCCGGTGACGAATGCCGTGTCCACGGTCACCAGCACGGTCGGCGTACCGGCACTGAGCGGCGGCACGGGTGCCGTCACGAACTCGGGCTCGTCGTCGAATCCGCTCGCGCCTGTCACGTCGCTGATCGGCGGCCTGCTCGGCGGCACGCACGGCAAGTAAGCCAATATCCATTCATCGACAAGACAGCGAGGAGTCCTTCATGTCCCAGCAACGTTCTCTCACGACGACCGCCCTGCGCCAGTGGCGCATGCCCCTCACCGCCTTCGCCGCAGCCTGCCTGCTGGCCGCCTGCGGCGGCGGCGGCGTCAGCTCGCCGCCGACCAGCAGCAACAACAGCGGTTCGACCAGCGGCACCAGCGGTACGTCCGGCACGAGCGGCACCAGCGGCACGACCACCGGCACCAAAGGTGTCGTCAGCACGGTCGGCCAGACGGCCACCGACCTCGGCAGCACGGTCGGCAACATCAGCCTGCCGGGCCTCGGCGACGGCGTGACGAAGGGTGTCGGCAGCACGCTCTCCAGCACCGGCACGATCGTCGGCGCAGCCGCCGATGCCGTAAGCAACGGGCTGGGGCAGATCGGCTCGACGAAGGATCCGGTCGGCACGACGGTTGCCGGTCTCGGCAATGTCGTCGGCGCGACGAGCAACACGGTGTCCGGCCTGAGCTCGACGGTCAAGGCGCTCGGCACGGGCCCGCTCGCGCCGCTCGCGCCCGTCACGACCCCGGTCGGCACCGTGCTCGACACGGTCGCCAACGGCCTGACGGCCGCCGGCACGACGATCGGCTCGACGCTGTCGTCGGGTGCCGTGCAGCAGGTCACGCAGCCGCTCAGCTCGGCGATCACGCCGCTCGTAATCACCGCCGGCCAGGTCACGCAACAGGTCGGCACGACGACCGGCCTCGGCCAACCCGTCTCGGGCCTGCTCGGCCAGGTCGGCGGCGCGATCAGCTCGGCGGGCAAGCAGGTCGGCAGCACGTCGAACCAGCCGCTCGTCGGCGATGTCGGTCAACTCGTGACCGCGGTCGGCAACACCGTGACCAACGCGGGCGGTCTCGTCAACCCGAACGGCCCGAACGGTGCGGCACCGATCCCCGGCCTGATCACGAGCCTCGTCGGCGGCTCGACCGCTGGCGTCCAGAACGGCACGTCGTCGGGCTCCGGTTCGACGAACCCGCTCGGCGGCCTGCTGTCGGGTCTCGGCTCGACGCCGCTCGGCTCGCTCACGGGCGCACTCGGCGGCGCAACCGGTGGCACGAGCAGCGGCCCGCTCGCTCCCGTCACCGGCCTCGTGTCGACGGTCACCGGTGCACTCGGTGGCGCGGCAGGCGGCAGCGGCGGCCCGCTCGCCCCCGTCACGAATCTCGTGTCGACGGTCACGGGCACGCTCGGCGGCGCAACGGGTGGCGCAGGCAGTGCAAACCCTCTCGCGCCTGTCACCGGTTTGCTGAATACTGTCACCGGAGCAGTCGGCGGTGCAGCGGGATCCGGGGGCGCGAGCCCGCTCGCGCCGGTCACGTCGCTGGTCGGCGGCGTGTCGGGTACGGCATCGTCGGGCGGCGGTTCGACGGGGCTGCTGGCGCCGGTAACGGGGTTGCTGGGTACGCTGGGTAGCGTTGGCAAGTAAGAAGGACGGTCGCACCTTCGCAGCCGGAGCGAGTGGCGCGGCCGTACAAATACAACCGGCATTGCGGCACGCGTCGCGCGACACCTTTGTGTCGCGCGACGGCATTAGAAAGAAGATGAAAAAAGGCCTACGAGGAAGAACAATGCAATCCAGACTCGACAGATGGATGATGCTGCTCGCCATCGCGGCAGCAAGCACGGCACATGCACAAACGCGCGTCGCGGGTAACCCGCTCGACTCCCTTCCCCAGATCAACGCACCGAAGACGGGCCCTAACGTCACCGTGCAGGTCGCACCCCAGGCGCCGCAACTGCAGGAGTTGCTGTCGCGACACCTGACGCCGACGACGTTCCAGGTCGAAGGCGTCAAGTCGGTACCGTTCGAGGAAATCTCGCAGCGCTTCACGCCCCTCGTCGGCAAGGACATCACGATCGGCCAGTTGATCGAAACCGCCAACGGCGTGACGAAGCTGTACCAGGATCGCGGCTACGCGCTGTCGTTCGCGTTCGTTCCCGCGCAGACATTCGAGAACGGCGTCGTGCGTATCACGGTTGTCGAAGGTTATGTGTCGGACGTCAAGGTCACCGGCAAACCCGGCGCGATGGAACCGAAGATTCGCGCGATCGCCGCGCATATCACTGCCGATCGCCCGCTGCGCCGCGCGACGTTCGAGCGCTACGTGAATACCTTCGGCCTGCTGCCCGGCCTCACGGTGAAAGCGAATGTGCCGCCGCCGCAAACCACCGACGG
The DNA here is from genome assembly GCF_001028665.1 of Burkholderia pyrrocinia. Classification (NCBI taxonomy): domain Bacteria; kingdom Pseudomonadati; phylum Pseudomonadota; class Betaproteobacteria; order Burkholderiales; family Burkholderiaceae; genus Burkholderia; species Burkholderia pyrrocinia. Next base: position 2,927,541 of record NZ_CP011503.1, on the reverse strand, counting down.
TGCAACGACGCTCGAACTCGCGGTCGACCGCAAGCCGTTCAACGTCAGCACCGGTATCGACTTCAACCACCCGGGCGTCCAGGGCCTCATCACCGCGACCGAAAACGGCCTCACGTCGTTCGGCGAGCAATTGAGCATCTCCGCGCTGGCGCCGCCGGGGCGTGACAAGCAGACCTACTTCGCGTTCAGCGGCGCGGTACCCGTCGGCAGCAGCGGCCTGATCACGCGCCTCGACGCAAGCACGTATCGCGGCAAGCCGACCGACAACCCGGGCTTGCCGTCGACCGTCGAGCGGACCGTCAAGAACGAAAAACTCGGTCTTTCGGCATCCTATCCGTTGCTGCTGAACAACCAGCGCAGCCTGCTCGGCACCGTGTCGGGTTATGCATCGCACAACGAAGACCGCTACCAGAACAAAATCAACGGCGCGACCCTCGATAACCGATCGCAAGTGCGCGTGATGCAACTGCAACTCGACTACACGAGCGTCGAGCCGAAGCAGGTGCGGAAACTGAGTGTCAACGTCGCCAAGGCATTCGACATCCTCGGTGCGTCAAAATCGCAGATCGGCACGAATGGCGGCACCACGACTACCTATGCAGACCCGATTTCGCTGACCTTCGTCCGCACCGGTGCGACCTTCACGCAAACGAACGAATGGCCGTTCCGGATCGGCACGTCGGTTTCGCTGACCGGGCAATACAGCCCCGATTCGCTGCCGACGTCCGAGCAGATCTCGTTCGGCTCGACCCGCTACGCGCTCGGCTACCAGCCCGGCGAAACGTCGGGCGACTCGGGCTGGGGGATGTCGCTGGAGGTCAACCGCGGCTTCACGCCGGGCTGGACGTATCTGAAATCCGTCACGCCGTACATCGCGTACGACATGGCGCGCGTGTACCTGCACGCGGGCACGCCGTCGCCGAGCCGCCTGTCGTCGGTCGGCATCGGCGTGCGGTTCACGGACAGCCGCTACTACAGCCTCGACCTGAACGTCGCGAAACCGGTGGGCGACGCCCCCGTCGAAAGCGCATCGCGCAGCCCGCGCATCAACGCCGCATTCTCGTATCAGCTCAACTGATCGGTCGGCACACAGCCCGCGTCACGCGGGCTGTTTCGATTAGAGTCCCCTCTATCAAACGTGGCGCGCGGATTCACGTATTCTGGCGAAGCTCGCAACATGCCCGCCCCATGCAGACGGTCGTGCGAGCGAATCGAACACGACATGCAAAACAAGGAGGATGACAATGATTCAACTGACCCGCCCGTTGCGTGCAATGGCCATCGCCGGCGCACTGCTCGCCTGCGCAGCACCCACGTTCGCTCAAGCCGACAGCCCGCTCGGCATGTGGCAGACGATCGACGACAACACCCATCAACCGAAGGCACTCGTGCAGATCGCCGAGGACGGCGACGGTGCGCTGACGGGCAAGGTCGTCAAGGGTCTCGGCGCGAACGATACGCCCGATCGCCGCTGCACCGCCTGCACGGACGAGCGCAAGGATCAGCTCATCAAGGGCATGACGATCATCAAGGCGATGAAGAAGGAAGGCGACCACTGGGACGGCGGCAACATTCTCGACCCTGAGAACGGCAAGGTCTACAAGTGCAAGATGACGCTTGAAGACGGCGGCCAGAAGCTCGTCGTGCGCGGTTACATCGGCGTGTCGCTGCTCGGCCGTTCACAGACCTGGGTTCGCCAGCAATAACGCAGCACGCGCTGAAACGCGCGACTCAATGAAAAAATCGGCCTGCGACGGAGTCGTCAGGCCGATTTTCTTTTGGTGCGTGCGTAGAAGCAAGCGACGGACATCATGCCGCGTGCTTCAGCGCGTCCGGCGCATAGCCGCCCGGTGTGCGACACGCGGGCGCCACGTTGCTACGCGCCTCCGCTGCCTTCGATTGCGCGTGCTTGCGCATCCGTGTGGACAATTCGTTGCACAGACTCACGCCCGAATCGCCATAGAGCTCACGCATCACGTTCAACAACGTGCCCGTCTCGTGCCAGACCTTGAAGCGGCGATGACATGTCTGATACGAAGGGTAACGGCGCGGCATGGCGGACCACGTTGCGCCGCTGTAGATCACCCAGAGCACGCCGTTCAGTACGGCACGCGTATTGGCCAGCGGTCGGCCGCGCAACTCGGTGCGCGGCTGCATTTCGGGCAGAAGCGGCGCGACGCAGCGCCACTCGTGGTCGGTCAGATCGCGATACGGTGTCATGGACATCTCCAGCCTTGGTAACCATGACACAACGATATCGGCTCACCTCAACGATGAATATAAGACAAATCCGAAAATACCCCGAGATTGCATGGATTTGACCGGAATTGACGTTTGAATCGCGCCAATTAACGAGAATCGCAATCAGGTCAGCGAAGTATCGACGATACGGCGCGGCGTTTCAAGATACTCCTTCGACTGCATCTCGACGATACGCGAGACCGTGCGCGCAAATTCGTTGGCCATCGGGCCTTCGACGTACAACTGCTCCGCCGGCACCGCCGCGGACATCAGCAGCTTGACCTTGTGGTCGTACAGCACGTCGATCAGCCAGGTGAAGCGGCGCGCCTCGGACGCCATCCGCGGCGACATCTGCGGCACCTCGGACAGCACGATCGCGTGGAAACGGCTCGCGAGTTCGAGATAGTCGTTCTGCGATCGCGGGCCGCCGCACAGCGTCGCGAAGTCGAACCATACGACGCCGTCCGCCTTGCGCAGCGCCTTCAGCTCGCGCTTCTCGATATGCAGGATCGGGCTCTCGTCGGGTACCGCGGCGAGCTTTCCGAATGCATGGCGCAATTCTCGATCGGCGTCGGCACCGAGCGGCGTGTGATACATCTTCACCTGCGCGAGCGTGCGCTGGCGATAGTCGACACCCGCGTCGACGTTGAGCACGTCGAGCTTGTCCTTGATCAGCGCGATCGCCGGCAGCATGCGATCGCGATGCAGCCCGTCCGGATACAGGTCGTCGGGATCGTAGTTGGACGTCATCACGAACTGCACGCCGTTGTTGAACAGGCGATCGAGCAGACGGTACAGGATCATCGCGTCGGCGATGTCCGACACGTGGAACTCGTCGAAGCAGATCAGCCGGTAGCGCTTCGCGATGCGCCGCGCGAGTTCGTCGAGCGGATCGGCCTGCCCTTTCAGCTCCTCGAGCTCGCGGTGCACTTCGCGCATGAATTCGTGGAAATGCAGGCGCGTCTTGCGCTGCACGGGTACGACCGCGTAGAAGCTGTCCATCAGGAAGCTCTTGCCGCGACCGACGCCGCCCCACATGTAGACGCCGCGCGGGAGGTCCGGATGAATGATGAGCTTCTTGAACGCGTTCGATCGGCGCGACTTGTATTCGACCCACTCGTCGAAACAGCGCTGCAGGCGATCGACGGCCGCGCGCTGCGCGGGATCGGACTGATAGCCGCGCGTGGTCAGCTCGCGCGTGTAGTATTCGGTGACGTTCATCGGGGCAAACCGGAAATGACGAAGGCGAGCGGGAAATCCCGCCCGCCTTCGTCGTAGAACCGCGGCGCCGGCCACGGAACGGGCCGGCGCGTCGGTCAGTGCGCGTTAGCTGTTCAGCGAGCGCTTGTCGACGGCGAGCGCCGCTTCGCGCATCACTTCCGACATCGACGGGTGCGGATGGCAGATGCGGGCGATGTCTTCCGACGCCGCCTTGAATTCCATCGCCACCACGGCTTCCGCGATCAGGTCCGACGCGTTCGCAGCGATCACGTGCACGCCGAGCAGTTCGTCCGTCTTCGCGTCCGCGATCATCTTCACGAAGCCGTCCGGTGCGTTCATGCCGAGCGCACGGCCGTTGATCGAGAACGGGAACTTGCCCGACTTGATCTCGCGGCCTTCCGCCTTCAGTTGCTGCTCCGTCTTGCCGACCCACGCGATTTCCGGGTACGTGTAGATCACCCACGGAATGCAGTTGTAGTCGATGTGCGGCTTCTGGCCGTCGATCACTTCCGCGACCAGCACGCCTTCGTCTTCCGCCTTGTGCGCGAGCATCGGGCCGCGCACCACGTCGCCGATCGCATACACGTTCGGCACCGCCGTGCGGCAGTGGTCGTCGACGTCGATGAAGCCGCGCTCGTTCGCCTTCAGGCCGATCGCCTCGAGGCCGAGGTTGTCGGTGTTCGGCACGCGGCCGACCGACACGATCAGGCGGTCGGCGTCGAGCGTCTGCGCGTTGCCGTCCTTGTCCGTGTAGGCGATCGACACGCTGTCCGCGGTCGTCTTCACTTCGTCGATCTTCACGCCGAGATTGATGTCGAGGCCTTGCTTCTTGAACAGCTTGGCCGCTTCCTTCGCGAGCGCTTCGTCGGCTGCGCCGAGGAACGCCGGCAGCGCTTCGAGCACCGTCACTTCGGCGCCCAGGCGACGCCACACTGAGCCGAGTTCGAGGCCGATCACGCCTGCGCCGATCACGGCGAGCTTCTTCGGCACCGAGTCGAACGTCAGTGCGCCTTCGTTGTCCGACACGATCTTGTTGTCGACCGGGACGCCCGGCAGGTGACGCGCCTTCGAGCCCGTCGCGATGATCACGTTCTTCGCGGTGACGACTTCGGATTCACCCTCGCCGCTCACTTCGATCTGCACGCCGGCGTCGGTCTTGCCGGTGAACTTGCCATGGCCCTTCAGCCAGGTGATCTTGTTCTTCTTGAACAGGAACTCGATCCCGCTCGTCATCTTCTCGACGATCGCATCCTTGCGGCCGAGCATCTTCGCGATGTCGAGCTTCACGCCTTCGACTTCGATGCCGTGATCGGCCAGGTGATGCGACGTGTTCTCGAACTCTTCCGACGACGCGAGCAGCGCCTTCGACGGGATGCAACCGACGTTCAGGCAGGTGCCGCCGAGCTTCAGCGCGCCGGCCGGGTTCTTCCACTTCTCGATACAGGCAACGGTCTTGCCGAGCTGTGCGGCGCGGATCGCTGCGATGTAGCCGCCGGGGCCGGCGCCGATCACGACGACGTCAAATTCCTTGGACATGACAATCCTTTCTTCTTGTGCATCCGCACGGGCGCGCGTTTCGCGCACCCGTGCGGAGCGGGTCAATGCAGTGAACCTGGCTTACAGATCGAGCAGCAGGCGTGCCGGATCCTCGAGCGCATCCTTCATCGCGACGAGCGACAGCACGGCTTCGCGGCCGTCGATGATGCGGTGGTCGTACGACAGCGCGAGGTAGTTGATCGGACGGATCACGATCTGGCCGTTTTCGACGACCGGACGCTCCTTCGTCGCGTGCACGCCGAGGATGGCCGACTGCGGCGGGTTGATGATCGGGGTCGACAGCATCGAGCCGAACACGCCGCCGTTCGAGATCGAGAACGTACCGCCCGTCATTTCCTCGATCGACAGCTTGCCGTCCTTCGCCTTCTGGCCGAATTCGGCGATCTTCTTCTCGATGTCGGCGAGGCTCAGTTGATCCGCATTGCGCAGGATCGGCACCACGAGGCCGCGCGGCGAGCCGACGGCGATACCGATGTCGAAATAGCCGTGGTAGACGATGTCGTTACCGTCGATCGACGCGTTCACGAGCGGGAACTTCTTCAGCGCATGCACGGCCGCCTTCACGAAGAACGACATGAAGCCGAGCTTCACGCCATGTTCCTTCTCGAACTTGTCCTTGTACTTGTTGCGCAGCTCCATGACCGGAGCCATGTTGACTTCGTTGAACGTCGTCAGGATCGCGTTGGTCTGCTGCGACTCGAGCAGACGCTCGGCGATACGCGCACGCAGGCGCGACATCGGCACGCGCTGTTCCGGACGGTCGTTCAGCCAGGTCGTCGCCGACGCCGGCACCTTCACGTCCGGCAGCGACGGCTTCGCAGCGGCCTTGGCCGGTGCGGCGGCCGGAGCGGCCTTCGGTGCGCTGCCTGCAGCCAGCGCGTCGCCCTTCGTGACGCGGCCGTCGCGGCCCGAACCTGCGACGTCGCCCGCCGACAGGCCCTTCTCGGCCAGCAGCTTCGATGCGGCCGGCGATGCGGTGGCCGACGATGCCGCTGCGGCGACCGGCTGCGCTGCCGGCGCGGCTGCAGCAGGCGCTGCTGCCGGCTGGACTTCGGCAGCGCCCGCCGCTGCTTCGGCTGCGCCTGCCTTCGCTTCGGTGTCGATCGTCGCGATCAGCTGATCGGCAACCACCGTGTCACCGTCGTTCTGCAGCACTTGCGCGAGCACGCCCGCGGCCGGTGCCGGCACTTCGAGCACGACCTTGTCGGTCTCGAGTTCGATCAGGATTTCGTCCTGCGCGACTGCTTCGCCCGGCTTCTTCTTCCACTGCAGCATGGTGGCTTCCGAAACCGACTCCGAAAGCTGGGGGACTTTGACTTCTACGATAGCCATGTGATTTTCCTGGATGCTTAATCTGGGGTATGACGAGGTTCGTGCGATTCCTTCGGCCGATGCGGCGCGCGACGCGCCCGGCAGGCCAAAAGAGACGGGAAAGCGCAGCGCGCCTTCCCGTTTCGCTTCCGTCGGTTATTTCGCGATCGATGCGCTCTTCAGGCGGCCGAAAGCACCTTCGATCAGGGCCTTCTGCTGCTCGTAGTGCTTCGCGTAGTAGCCAACCGCCGGCGAGGCCGAAGCCGGACGGCCGCTGTATGCCAGCTTCTGCCCTTCCTTCATGCCTTCCTTCAGATGGTGCTCGACGTAGAACCAGGGGCCCTGGTTCTGCGGCTCGTCCTGCACCCAGACCACTTCAGTCGCGTTCTCGTACTTCTTCATTTCGGCTTCGAACTGCTTGTGCGCGAACGGATACAGCTGCTCGATACGGATGATCGCGACGTCGTTCGCCTTCGCTTCGCGGCGATGTGCGACGAGGTCGTAATACACGCGGCCCGAGCATGCCAGCACGCGCTTGACCTTCTTCGCGTCGATGCCGCCGTCGGTTTCGCCGATCACCGGCTGGAACGAACCCTTCGCCAGTTCCGACAGGTCCGACACCGCTTCCTTGTGACGCAGCAGCGACTTCGGCGTTGCGACGATCAGCGGCTTGCGGAACAGGCGGATCATCTGGCGACGCAGCAGGTGGAAGATCTGCGCCGGCGTCGTCGGCTGGACGACCTGCATGTTGTGATCCGCGCACAGTTGCAGGAAACGCTCGATACGGGTCGACGAGTGCTCCGGACCCTGGCCTTCGTAGCCGTGCGGCAGCAGCATCGTGAGACCCGACACGCGGCCCCACTTCACTTCGCCCGACGAGATGAACTGGTCGATCACGACCTGCGCGCCGTTGACGAAGTCGCCGAACTGCGCTTCCCACAGCACGAGCGTGTTCGGCTCGGCGGTCGAGTAACCGTATTCGAAGCCCAGCACCGCTTCTTCCGACAGCACCGAGTCGATCACCGTGAACTTCGCCTGGCCTTCGGCGATGTTCTGCAGCGGCACGTACGTGCCGTCGTTCCAGCGCTCGCGGTTCTGGTCGTGCAGCACCGCGTGACGGTGCGTGAACGTGCCGCGGCCCGAGTCCTGGCCCGTCAGGCGCACCGAGTAGCCCGATGCGACGAGCGACGCGAACGCGAGGTGCTCGCCCATGCCCCAGTCGAGCGGCTGGTCGCCGCGCGCCATGTTGCGGCGGTCGTTGATCACGCGCTCGACGAGCGGGTGGACCTTGAAGTTTTCCGGGACCGTCGTGATGCGTTCGCCGAGGCGCTTCAGTTCGGCGAGCGGCACGGCCGTGTCGGCTGCATCCGTCCACTTGCGGTTCAGGAACGGAACCCAGTCGACCGCGTACTTGCTCTTGTAGTTCGACAGGACCGGGTCGACCGTGTGGTGACCGTCGTCCATCGCCTTGCGGTACGCCTTCACGAAGTTGTCGGCGTCTTCCGCGGTGATCACGCCCTGCTGCACGAGCTTCTCGGCGTACAGCGCACGGGTGCCCGGGTGCTGCGCGATCTTCTTGTACATCAGCGGCTGCGTGACGGCCGGCGTGTCCTGCTCGTTGTGACCCAGCTTGCGGAAGCAGACGATGTCGATCACGACATCCTTGTGGAACTGCATCCGGTAGTCGATCGCGATTTGCGTCGCAAGGATCACGGCTTCCGGATCGTCGCCGTTCACGTGCAGCACCGGCGCCTCGATCATCTTGACGACGTCGGTACAGTACAGCGTCGAACGCGCATCGCGCGGGTCGGACGTCGTGAAGCCGATCTGGTTGTTGATGACGATGTGCAGCGTGCCGTGCGTGCCGTAACCGCGCGTCTGGGCGAGGTTCAGCGTTTCCATCACGACGCCCTGGCCCGCGAAGGCCGCGTCGCCGTGGATCTGCACCGGCAGCACCTGCAGGCCGTCTTCGTCGCCGCGACGGTCCATCCGCGCCTTCGCGGAACCTTCGACCACCGGGTTGACGATTTCGAGGTGCGACGGGTTGAACGCGAGCGACAGGTGAACCGGGCCGCCTTGCGTCGACACGTCCGACGAGAAGCCCTTGTGGTACTTCACGTCGCCGGCCGGCAGGTCGTCGACGTGCTTGCCTTCGAATTCGGCGAACAGGTCGGCCGGCATCTTGCCCAGCGTGTTGACCAGCACGTTCAGACGGCCGCGGTGGGCCATGCCGATGATGATTTCCTGCACGCCGCGCTTGCCCGCATGCTGGACGACTTCGTCCATCGCCGCGATGAAGCTTTCGCCGCCTTCGAGCGAGAAGCGCTTCTGGCCGACGTACTTGGTATGCAGGTAGCGCTCGAGGCCTTCAGCGGCCGTGAGGCGATTCAGGATGTGCTTCTTCTCGCCCGTCGAGAAGTTCGGCGTCGCACGGGTCGATTCCAGGCGTTCCTGCCACCAGCGCTTCTGCTCCGGATCGCTGATGTACATGTACTCGGCGCCGATCGTGCCGCAGTACGTGTCGCGCAGACCCTTGACGATGTCGCGCAGCGAAGCCTGGTCGAAACCGAAATACAGATTGCTCGCGCTGTACGTCTGGTCGAGGTCGCCTTCGGAGAAGTCGTAGAACGCGGGTTCGAGTTCGGGAATGGCGGGACGTTCGCGACGCTTCAGCGGATCCAGATTGGCCCATTGCGAACCAAGGAAGCGATAAGCGCTGATGAGGGACTGGACGTGAACCTGCTTGCGCGCTGCAGCCAGATTGGTGCCGCTTTCGCGCGGGATGAAGGCATTGGCCTTCGCACGCTCGGCAAACGACTCGACGATCGGGAAATGCGCGACGTCATTGGCATTCGAACCGTCCGTTGCAGGCACATTCTGCAGCGCGTCGAAATACTCTCGCCAGTTCTCTGGCACTGACGCCGGATTGTTGAGATATGCATCGTACAGTTCTTCAACGTACGAAGCATTGCCGCCGAACAGATAGGAGTTCAGCTGAAACTGCTTCATTACATCTGACATTTTACGCTCACCTTTCTTCGAGCTTCTCGAGAAATAGCGGGTTACTCAACCTTCCGCGACACGGCCTGACCGTTTAGCGGATTGCGAATCAAGTCTTGCTTGGAAGGACCTAAAACTTGCGTGCGCGCAGCATATCACAGAACCGATACCGGAGTTCACGGCGAAATGTGCCTGAAAGCACCGCGCGACGGGGTTTTGCCGGATTGCCACCGGCCGCAGGAACAGTGTTTTGCAGACGGCCCGATTGCGCATAGCGCGGATGCAAAAAAGGCTGCCCGGAGGCAGCCTTTTCCGTGATGCACGGGAACGGTCGAAACGCTCAGTCGACCGCGCCTTCGCGGCTCGCGCGACGACGCTCGTGCTCCTTCAGGAAGCGCTTGCGCAGGCGGATCGACTGCGGCGTCACCTCGACGAGCTCGTCGTCGTCGATGAACTCGACCGCGTATTCCAGCGACATCTGGACCGGCGGCACCAGACGCACGGCTTCGTCGGTGCCCGACGCACGCACGTTGGTCAGCTGCTTGCCCTTGATCGGGTTCACGACGAGGTCGTTGTCGCGGCTGTGGATGCCGATGATCATGCCCTCATACAGCGCGTCGCCCGGCTTCACGAACATGCGGCCGCGATCCTGCAGCTTCCACAGTGCGTATGCCACGGCGGCGCCATCGTCCTGCGAGATCAGCACGCCGTTGCGGCGCTCGCCGACCGAGCCGTCCTTGACCGGTGCGTACGAGTCGAAGATGTGGCTCATCAGGCCCGTGCCGCGCGTGAGCGTCAGGAATTCGCTCTGGAAGCCGATCAGGCCGCGTGCCGAGATCTTGTATTCCAGACGCGTGCGGCCGCGGCCGTCCGACGCCATGTCGAGCATCTCGCCCTTGCGGCGACCGAGCTCTTCCATCACGCCGCCCTGGTGTTCGTCCTCGAGGTCGACCGTCAGCAGTTCGTACGGCTCGTGCTTCGCGCCGTCGATTTCCTGCATCACGACGCGCGGACGCGACACGGCCAGCTCGTAGCCTTCGCGGCGCATGTTCTCGACGAGAATCGTCAGGTGCAGCTCGCCGCGGCCCGACACTTCGAACACCGTTTCGTCGCCGGTGTCCTTCACGCGCAGCGCGACGTTGTGGTTCAGTTCCTTCATCAGGCGATCGCGGATCTGGCGGCTCGTCACGAACTTGCCTTCGCGGCCTGCGAGCGGCGACGAGTTGACGAGGAAGTTCATCGTCAGCGTCGGCTCGTCGACCGTGATCATCGGCAACGCTTCCGGCGTATCCACCGCGCAGATCGTTGCGCCGATGCCGACATCTTCAATACCGTTGATCAGCACGATGTCGCCCGCTTCGGCCGAGTCGACCTGCACGCGCTCGAGGCCCTTGAACGACAGCACCTGGTTGATCTTGCGGTTCAGCACGTCGCCTTCCGGGCCGAAGCGCATCACGACCGGCTGGCCCGGCTTGATGCGGCCGCGCGTGATGCGGCCGACGCCGATCCGGCCGACGTACGTCGAATAATCGAGCGACGTGATCTGGAGCTGCAGCGGCGCTTCCGGGTCGGCCGGGCGGACCGGCACGTGCGCGAGGATCGCCTCGAACAGCGGACGCATGTCGCCTTCGCGCGCGGCCGGGTCGAGCGACGCATAGCCGTTCAGGCCCGATGCGTAGACGATCGGGAAGTCGAGCTGCTCTTCGGTCGCGCCGAGCTTGTCGAACAGGTCGAACGTCTGGTTGATGACCCAGTCGATCCGCGCGCCCGGACGGTCGATCTTGTTGACGACGACGATCGGCTTCAGGCCGAGCGCGAGCGCCTTCTTCGTGACGAAGCGCGTCTGCGGCATCGGGCCCTCAACCGCGTCGACGAGCAGCAGCACCGAGTCGACCATCGACAGCACGCGCTCCACCTCGCCACCGAAGTCCGCGTGCCCCGGCGTGTCGACGATGTTGATGTGCGTGCCTTCGTACTCGACCGCGCAGTTCTTCGCGAGAATCGTGATCCCGCGCTCCTTTTCGATGTCGTTCGAATCCATCACCCGCTCCGCAATCTGCTGGTTCTCGCGGAAGGTGCCGGACTGGCGGAGCAGTTGGTCGACGAGCGTAGTCTTGCCGTGGTCGACGTGGGCGATGATGGCGATATTGCGAAGGGCGCGGGTCATAGAAACCTGGAAATCGTTTGAACGCGCAAACGCGCCCGCTCGTGTTTTTCACGGGCGCGCGCACATTGCAGCTTGGAAAGCCTCAAATTATAGCACGTGAGAGTGTCGAGAGCTGACCGGCACGTTGCGACGCAGCCAGCCGGGCATCCCTGCCCTCTCCGCGAACGCACACGTCGGCCGACGGCCCTGTCGCCGGCAGGCCGAAAAACCTTATCGGCACAAGGGATTCTTGCAACACGAAGCGCGCCCCTTGCCGTTCGATTAACATTTGCCGCGGCAAGCAATTGTGCCTATACTGCTGCCTAGTCAACTATTGCAGCTTCAGGGTTTTATGTCGGATTCTCCTACTCAACCGCCCGTTTCACCGCTGTCCACGTATCAGATGAACGACAGCGTCGGTTATCTGATGTCGCGCGTGAAGTCCGTGATGACCAACCTCGTCACGCAACGCACGCAGGAAGAGCTCGGCATCACGGGCACGCAGGCGAGCATGCTGTTCATGATCGCGGTCGGCAAGTGCTCGACGGCCGCCGAGCTCGCGCGCGAATACGGGATCGACGCGAGCGCGGTCACGCGCCTGCTCGACCGGGTCGAGAAACGCGGCCTGCTGTCCCGCGTGCGCAGCATCGAGGATCGGCGGGTCGTGCGCCTCGAACTGACCGACGAAGGCCGCGCGCTGGCCGAGCGGCTGCCGCCCATTTTCCGCAGCGTGCTCGACCAGGTGCTCGACGGGTTTACGCCGGAAGAAGTCGGGTTCCTGAAGAGCATGCTGCGCCGCATTCTCAGCAACTATTGCGAGACGGCCGGCGGCAGCCTCACGTAATAGTTGCCATAACAATTACTTTTGACAGATTAATGTAAGGAAATCCTTGCAGTGTCCATCATTCATTCCGAGTCAGGGGTCAGCGCGATGAAATCCTCCCCGTTGTCCGTGCGCGCCGGGTCGTGCCGCGCCGCCGTCGCCGCGGCGGTCGCCGCACTGGCGCTGGCGGGCTGCGCAAATTACATCGGCATCAAGAGCGACAAGCAGATCGCCCCCGCGTCGCAATTCGAATCCGCGCAGAGCCTGCCGGCCCAGGGCGGCCAGTGGCCGGCGCTCGACTGGGCCAACCAGTTCGGCGATCCGCAATTGCCGAAGCTGATCGACGAAGCTCTCCAGGGCAATCCGTCGATCGCGCAGGCGCAGGCGCGTATCGCGAAGGCATCGTCGTACATCGAATCGTCGCGTTCGAACCTGCTGCCGAAGGCCGAAGCCAGCTATTCGTGGACGCGCGAGCTGTATTCGTCGAACGCGCTGTTCCCGCCCCCGTTCGGCGGCCAGTGGTACAGCGAGAACAACGCGCTTGCGAGCGCATCGTGGGAACTCGACCTGTGGGGCAAGAACCGCGAACGCCTGCACACCGCCGTGTCGCAGGAAAAGGCCGCCGAAGCCGACATGCAGCAGGCGCGCATCACGCTCGCGTCGTCGGTCGCGCGTACCTATAACTCGCTCGCGCAGCTCTATGCGCTGCGCGACATCGCGCAACGCGAGATCTCCAACCGCGAGACGGTCGGCAAGATCACCGACGGCCGCGTCTCGGCCGGCCTCGACACCAACGTCGAACGCCAGACGGCCCGCGGCAATATCGCGACGACCCAGGCTTCGCTGTCGGATCTCGACGGCCAGATCACGACGGTGCGCTACCAGCTCGCCGCGCTGCTCGGCAAGGGCCCGGATCGCGGACTGCAGATCGCAGCGCCCGTGGTGAACCCGAGCGGCGAGGTCGCACTGCCCGGCAACCTGCCGGCCGACCTCGTTTCGCGCCGCCCCGACATCGTCGCCGCGCGCTGGCAGGTCGAGGCCGCGATGCACGACGTGAAGGAAGCGAAGGCCGAGTTCTACCCCGACGTGAACCTCGCGGCCGGCTTCGGCTTCGATGCGTTCGGCTGGGGCAAATTCCTGAACTTCGCGAGCCGCCAGGCGCAGTTCGGCCCGGCTATCCACCTGCCGATCTTCGACGGCGGCGCGCTGCGCGCCCAGCTCAAGGGCCGCTATGCGGACTTCGACCTGTCGGTGGCGAACTACAACCAGACGCTGATCGGCGCGCTGAACGACGTCGCGACGCAGGTCGCGTCGATCCGCGCGGTCGATCGCCAGATGGGCGACGCGCAACGCGCGCTCGACGCGTCGACGCGCGCCTACGATCTCGCCGTGATCCGCTACAAGGCCGGCCTGTCGCCGCAACTGCAGGTGCTGACCGCGGACAGCAACCGCCTCGCCTCGGAGCAGACGGTGACCAACCTGAAGATGCGCCGGCGCGACATGCAGCTCGCGCTGATCAAGGCGCTGGGCGGCGGATTCGACGCGACCGGCACGCCGCTCGCCGCGCCTGACGCCGACAAGCCGACAAAACAGGCCGCCAACTGATCCGGCGCCACCACTACGCAGACACTCGAAATAACGGACGGAGAAAATCGCCATGAGCGACCCTCAACAAAACGCCGCCAGCGCACAGTCGCAGAACAACGGGAAGCGCAAACGGATGATGACGCTGCTCGTCGCGGTCATCGTGATCGCGGCCATCGCGTACGGCCTGTACTACTTCCTCGTTGCCCGCTTCCATGAAGGGACCGACGATGCGTACGTGAACGGCAACGTCGTGCAGATCACGCCGCAGGTCACCGGCACCGTGATCGCCGTGAAGGCCGACGATACGCAGACGGTCAAGGCCGGCGACCCGCTGGTCGTGCTCGACCCGGCCGACTCGCAGGTCGCGCTGCAGCAGGCGGAAGCCAACCTCGCGCAGACCGTGCGCCAGGTGCGCGGCCTGTTCGTCAACGACGACCAGTACCGCGCGCAGGTCGCGCTGCGCCAGTCCGACCTGTCGAAGGCCGACGACGACCTGCGCCGCCGCATGGCCGTTGCGCAGACGGGCGCCGTGTCGCAGGAAGAGATCTCGCACGCACGTGACGCCGTGAAGGCCGCGCAAGCGTCGCTCGATGGCGCGCAGCAGCAGCTCGCATCGAACCGCGCGCTGACCGCGAACACGACGATCGCATCGCACCCGAACGTGCTCGCCGCAGCGGCGAAGGTTCGCGACGCCTACCTCGCGAACGCGCGTAACGTGCTGCCCGCGCCGGTCACCGGCTATGTCGCGAAGCGCTCGGTGCAGGTCGGCCAGCGCGTGTCGCCGGGCACGCCGCTGATGTCGGTGGTGCCGCTGAATGCCGTGTGGGTCGACGCGAACTTCAAGGAAGTCCAGCTCAAGCACATGCGCATCGGCCAGCCGGTCGAACTGACGGCCGACATCTACGGCTCGTCGGCCGTGTATCACGGCAAGGTCGTCGGCTTCTCGGCCGGCACGGGCTCGGCGTTCTCGCTGCTGCCGGCGCAGAACGCGACCGGCAACTGGATCAAGGTCGTGCAGCGCCTGCCGGTGCGTATCGAACTCGATCCGAAGGATCTCGACAAGCATCCGCTGCGCATCGGCCTGTCGATGCAGGTCGACGTGGACATCAAGGACGAACGCGGCAACCAGCTCGTCAACGCACCGAACACCGTCTACGAGACCAGCGTGTTCGCGAAGTACGGCGACGAAGCCGACGCCGAAATCGCGCGCATCATCACCGAGAACGCAGGCGGCAATGCGTCGGCGCCGGTCGCGGCGAAGCAAGGCAGCGCCGCGAAGATGATGTAACCGCTCCGACTCCGGAAAAACAACCGACATGGCTCAAGCTCCTGTCTCCTACCCGCCCTTGCAGGGCGGGAAACTCGTGCTCGGGACGATCGCCGTGTCGCTCGCGGTGTTCATGAACGTGCTCGACACGTCCATCGCGAACGTCGCGATCCCGACCATCTCGGGCGACCTCGGCGTGTCGTCCGACCAGGGCACGTGGGTCATCACGTCGTTCGCGGTCGCGAACGCGATCTCGGTGCCGCTGACGGGCTGGCTGACCGACCGTTTCGGGCAGGTCCGCCTGTTCCTCGCGTCGATCATCCTGTTCGTCATCTCGTCGTGGATGTGCGGGCTCGCGCCGAGCCTGCCGTTCCTGCTCGCGTCGCGCGTCCTCCAGGGTGCGGTCGCGGGGCCGATGATTCCGCTGTCGCAATCGCTGCTGCTGTCGAGCTATCCGCGCGCGAAGGCGCCGATGGCGCTCGCGTTGTGGTCGATGACGACACTGATCGCGCCGGTCGCGGGCCCGATCCTCGGCGGCTGGATCTCGGACAACTACTCGTGGCCGTGGATCTTCTACGTGAACATCCCGGTCGGCATCGCCGCCGCGCTCGCCACGTGGTCGATCTATCGCACGCGCGAATCGACGGTGCGCCGCGCGCCGATCGACGGCGTCGGCCTTGCGCTGCTCGTGCTGTGGGTCGGCTCGCTGCAGATCATGCTCGACAAGGGCAAGGATCTCGACTGGTTCGCGTCGACGACGATCGTCGCGCTCGCGTTGATTGCGATCATCTCGTTCGCGTTCTTCGTGATCTGGGAACTGACCGCCGAGCACCCCGTCGTCGACCTGTCGCTGTTCCGCCGGCGCAACTTTACGGGCGGCACGATCGCGCTGGCGGTCGGTTACGGGCTCTACTTCGGCAACCTCGTGCTGCTGCCGCTGTGGCTGCAGACCCAGATCGGCTACACGGCAACCGACGCCGGCCTCGTGATGGCGCCGGTCGGGCTGTTCGCGATCCTGCTGTCGCCGCTGACCGGCAAGTTCCTGCCGCGCACCGACCCGCGCTACATCGCGACCGCCGCGTTTCTCATATTCGCACTGTGCTTCTGGATGCGATCGGGCTACACGACGGGCGTCGACGAGTGGTCGCTCACGCTGCCGACGCTCGTGCAGGGCGTCGCGATGGCCGGCTTCTTCATTCCGCTGGTGTCGATCACACTGTCCGGCCTCCCCGGCCACCGCATCCCGGCGGCGTCCGGTCTGTCGAACTTCGTGCGTATCATGTGCGGCGGCATCGGCACGTCGATCTTCCAGACTGCGTGGGATCATCGCAACAACTTCCACCACGCGCAGCTGGTCGAGCAGACGAACGTGTACAACCCGACGTTCAACCAGGCCGTCACGCAGATGGGCAATCTCGGGCTGACGCAGGACCAGGCGCATGGCCTCATCAACAACCTGGCCACGCAGCAGGCCGCGCAGCTCGGCGTGAACGACCTGTTCTACATCTCGGCGGCGATCTTCGTGCTGCTGATTGCGCTGATCTGGATCACGAAGCCCGAACGCGCGGGCGGCGGCGATGCCGGTGCGGCGGCATCGGCGGCACACTGAACGCCACCCGACACCGCGCCACCGCGCGCCAAACGAAAAGCCCGGTCGAAATCGACCGGGCTTTTTCTTGCTCCGATGGCGCGCTCGCGCCGCTGCGTCAGGCGGCCGTCACGACGAGCCGTTCCGGCGCAAGCACACCATTCGCCTTGCGCGCCACGCCGAGCAGCCGCGTCGCGTCGTAGACGCGCACGCGCTCGCCGTCGGTCGCATCGATCGGCCCGAGCTCCGACAGCGGCAGGCGCTGGCCGTGCAGGAACCGCTTCGCGCTCGCGTCGTCAAGACGAACCGACGGAAACGTCGACAGCAATGCATCGACCGGCTGAAGCCACGCATCGCGCGCCGATTCGTCTGCGTCCGACAGCGCATCGAGCGTCACCGCATGCTCGAGCGTCAGCGCGCCGACGCCCGTGCGGCGCAGCATCGTCAGATGCGCACCGCAACCGAGCGCCTCGCCGATATCCTCCGCCAGCGTGCGCACATAAGTGCCCTTGCTGCAGGTCACGCGAAACGTCACGTCGGGCAGTTCGCAGGCGAGCACGTCGAGCGCATGGATCGTCACGTTGCGGCCTTCGCGCTCGACGGTCTGGCCCGCGCGCGCATATTCGTACAGCGGCTTGCCGTCGCGCTTGAGCGCCGAATACATCGGCGGGACCTGCACGATCTCGCCGGTGAAGCGCACGAGCGCGGCTTCCACCGCTGCGCGGTCGCATTCGACCGGCCGCGTGTCGATCACTTCGCCTTCCGCGTCGCCGGTGGTCGTGCGCAGGCCGAGACGCATCGTCGCTTCGTAGGTCTTGTCGGCCTCGAGCAGATCCTGCGAAAACTTCGTCGCCTCGCCGAAACACAGCGGCAGCAGCCCCGAAGCCAGCGGATCGAGCGTGCCGGTGTGACCGGCTTTCTTCGCGAGAAGCAGCCGCTTCGCGCGAATCAGCGCGTCGTTGCTCGACAGGCCGACCGGCTTGTCGAGCAGGAGGACGCCATCCAGCGCGCGCCGGGGCACGCGCGGACGTTGGGATGCTGCATTCGTCATAGGCCGGTCGAGCTCAGTCGTCCTTGGCGGGCGCGTCGGCCTCGTCGTCGTCCTTCGCACGCGTCGAGTTCGCTTCCTTGATCAGGCGCGACATTTCCACGGCCTTCTCGATCGTCTGGTCGTAGTGGAAATGCAGCGTCGGCACCGTATGAATGTGCAGGCGCTTGAACAGCAGGTTGTGCAGGTGACCCGACGCATGGTTCAGCGCCTCCTGCGTCTTTTCCGGATCGCCGGTGAGCGCCGTGAAGTAGACCTTCGCGTGTGCGTAGTCCGGCGTGAGCTCCACGCTCTGGATGGTCACGATGCCGATGCGCGGGTCTTTGACCTCGCGCATGATGAGTTCGGACAGATCTCGCTGAATCTGGTCGGCGATCTGAACGTTGCGATTGGGGGAAGTACGTTTCCTGGACATGATCGATCCCTGATTCGTTTATCAGGATAATGCGGCCGCCTTTTGGCGGGCCGCCATGAAAAATGGGCGGGACAAGCCCAAGCCTGCCCCGCCCATGAGCCGATACGCGACGATTACAGCGTACGCGCGACTTCGGTCACTTCGAAGACTTCGAACTGGTCGCCTTCCACGATGTCGTTGAAGTTCTTCACCGACATGCCGCACTCGAAGCCTTGCTTGACTTCCTTCACGTCGTCCTTGAAGCGCTTCAGCGATTCGAGCTCGCCCGTGAAGATCACGACGTTGTTGCGCAGCACGCGAACCGACGACGAGCGCTTGACGATACCGTCCGTGACCATACAGCCTGCGACCGCGCCGATCTTCGGCACCTTGAACACCTGGCGCACCTCGACCGTACCGGTAATGACTTCGCGCTTCTCCGGCGCCAGCATGCCCGACATCGCCGCCTTCACCTCATCCACTGCGTCATAGATGATGTTGTAGTAGCGGATATCGACACCATTGGCTTCCGCGAGCTTGCGCGCCTGCGCATCCGCACGCGTGTTGAAGCCGATGATGACTGCCTTCGATGCCGTTGCAAGGTTGACGTCGTTTTCGCTGATGCCACCCACCGCGCCGTGCACGATCTGCACGCGCACTTCGTCGGTCGACAGCTTGAGCAGCGACTGCACGAGTGCTTCCTGCGAACCCTGCACGTCGGCCTTGACGATAAGCGGCAGGTTCTGAACTTCGCCTTCGCCCATCTGCTCGAGCATGCTTTCCAGCTTCGCGGCCTGCTGCTTCGCGAGCTTCACGTCACGGAACTTGCCCTGACGGAACAGCGCGATTTCACGTGCCTTGCGCTCGTCCGGCAGCACGATCACTTCCTCGCCCGCGCCCGGCACTTCCGACAGACCCTGGATTTCGACCGGGATCGACGGGCCGGCTTCCTTCGTCGGCTTGCCGTTCTCGTCGAGCATCGCGCGCACGCGGCCGTAGGCCGAGCCCGCGAGCACGATGTCACCACGATTCAGCGTACCGGACTGCACGAGGATCGTCGCGACCGGGCCCTTGCCCTTGTCGAGCTTCGCTTCGATCACGATGCCCTTGGCCGGTGCTTCGACCGGTGCCTTCAGTTCCAGCACTTCGGCCTGCAGCAGCACGTTCTCGAGCAGATCGTCGATGCCCGCACCCGTCTTCGCCGACACCGGCACGAACGGCGAATCACCACCGTATTCTTCCGGCACGACGCCTTCCGTGACCAGCTCCTGCTTCACGCGATCGGGATTCGCTTCCGGCTTGTCGATCTTGTTGATCGCGACGACGATCGGCACGCCACCCGCCTTCGCGTGGGCGATAGCTTCCTTCGTCTGCGGCATCACGCCGTCGTCGGCCGCCACCACCAGCACCACAATGTCGG
Source organism: Burkholderia pyrrocinia (assembly GCF_001028665.1). NCBI lineage: Bacteria > Pseudomonadati > Pseudomonadota > Betaproteobacteria > Burkholderiales > Burkholderiaceae > Burkholderia > Burkholderia pyrrocinia. The sequence continues at coordinate 2,907,938 of NZ_CP011503.1, read as the reverse complement.
TCGCCTTCGCGCCGCGTGCACGCATTGCCGTGAACGCCTCGTGACCCGGCGTATCGAGGAACGTGATGACGCCGCGCGGCGTATCGACGTGATAAGCGCCGATGTGCTGCGTAATGCCGCCCGCTTCGCCCGCCGCAACCTTCGCGCGGCGAATGTGGTCGAGCAGCGAGGTCTTGCCGTGGTCGACGTGACCCATCACCGTAACGACCGGCGGACGCGGCAGCTGCTCCGCATCGGTGGTCGTTTCGCCTTCGACGAGCAGCGCTTCCGGATCGTCCAGCTTCGCGGCAACCGCGCGGTGGCCCAGTTCCTCGACGACGATCATCGCCGTTTCCTGGTCCAGCACCTGGTTGATCGTGACCATCTGGCCCATCTTCATCATCACCTTGATGACTTCGGAGGCCTTGATCGACATCTTGTGCGCGAGATCGGCAACCGACACGGTTTCCGGCACGTGCACTTCACGCACGATCGGCTCGGTCGGTGCCTGGAACGACGATGCGCTGTCCTGGTGACGGCCGCGACCCTTCGGGCCGCCGCGCCAGCCGCGGTCAACGCCGCCGCTCGAATCGCCGCGCGTCTTGATGCCGCGACGCTTCGCCGCGTCGTCCTGCCAGCCGCCCTTGCCTGCGCCCGGCTTCTTGTTGCGGTCGCCCGCGCCTGCCGGTGCCTGCGTCGTTGCCGGAGCGGCAGCGCCGGCCGGCTTCTTCACCGCCGGACGCGCCTGCGCGCCTTCCGGCTTCGCCGGCTTGTGCAGCGTGCCCTTCGCTTCAGCCGGCTTCGGCGGCTCGACCGGCTTCGGCGGCTCGACTGCCTTGACCACGGCCTTGCGCGGCGTGTTCATCATTTCGCGGATCGCGCGCGCTTCGGCCTCGGCGGCCGCACGGCGCTTGCTGATCTCTTCCTGCTCGGCGCGTGCCTTGTCCGCCGCCTCGCGGGCAGCATCCTCGGCCTTCTTCGCCGCTTCGCGCTGCGCCGCACGTTCGGCAGCCGCGCGGGCTTCGGCGGCTGCTCGCGCTTCGTCCTGCGCGGACTGCGCGCTCGGCGCTTCCGGCTCGGCCGCGGCGGCCTGCTGCGCTGCCACCTGCTGCTGCGCCGCAGCGGCTTCGGCCGCGGCACGCTTCGCCGCAGCTTCTTCCTCGGCGCGACGGCGCTCGGCTTCAGCCGCTTCCTCGCGGGCGCGGCGCTCGGCTTCCTCGCGTTCGAGGCGCTCCTGGCGCTCGCGCAGTTCCTGCGCCTGCTTCTCGAGCAGCTCGGCCTCGCGGCGCGCTTCTTCCTCGCGACGCTTCAGTTCTGCATCGTCGTCCGCTTCGGCGACCTGCGCCTGACCCTGTTCCGCACCATCGCTCACGTCGTCGCGCTTGACGAACGTGCGCTTCTTGCGGACCTCGACCTGAATGGTGCGAGCCTTGCCCGTCGCGTCAGATTGCTTGATCTCCGACGTATGCTTGCGGGTCAGCGTGATCTTGCGCTTGTCGCCGTCGGTTGCGCCGTGCGACTTGCGCAAATGATCGAGCAGACGCGCCTTGTCCGCTTCGGACAGCGCATCGTCTTCACTCGCTTTCTGGACGCCCGCTGCCTGCAGCTGTTCGAGCAGCACACCAGCAGGCATTTTCAGTTCCGCGGCAAATTGGGCTACGTTGTTACTCGCCATTCATTCCTCTTAGTGCAAGGACCGATTCCTTGCGGTTAGCATCGGGTCAGGCCATACGGCCGCCATCAAATCAGTGCGCCATGGTCATTTCTCACTGGAACCAGTGTTCACGTGCTTTCATGATCAACGCCTTAGCGGCATCCTCTTCCATCCCGGTCAGGTCGACCAGTTCATCCACTGCAAGCTCGGCGAGATCGTCTCGCGTCTGCACACCGTGTTCGGCCAGCTTCGCGAGCAACTCCGGCGTGATGCCGTCGAGGCTCTTCAGATCCAGCGCTGCGTTCTCGACCTTTTCTTCGTTCGCGATGGCCATCGTCAACAGCGCATCGCGTGCGCGGTTGCGCAGCTCGTGCACGGTGTCCTCGTCGAACGCCTCGATTTCGAGCATTTCGTTGAGCGGCACGTAAGCGATCTCTTCGAGGCTCGTGAAGCCTTCGTCGATCAGGATGTCGGCAACTTCTTCGTCGACGTCGAGACGCGCCATGAACAGCGAACGCAGCCGGTCGCGCTCTTCACCCTGCTTCAGGGCGGATTCGTCCGGCGTCATGATGTTGATCTGCCAGCCGGTCAGTTCGCCGGCAAGGCGAACGTTCTGACCGCTGCGGCCGATCGCGACAGCCAGCTCGTTCTCGTCGACGACGACGTCCATCGAGTGCTTTTCTTCATCGACGACGATCGACTGGACTGCGGCCGGCGCGAGCGCGCCGATCACGAACTGGGCGGGATCCTCCGACCATAGCACGATGTCGATGTTTTCGCCACCGAGCTCGTTGCGCACGGCCTGCACGCGCGAGCCGCGAATGCCGACACAGGTGCCGATCGGATCGATCCGCTTGTCGTACGCGATGACGCCGATCTTCGCGCGCACGCCCGGGTCGCGGGCTGCCGCCTTGATCTCGAGCAGGCCCTGCTCGATTTCCGGCACTTCCATCTCGAACAACTTCATCAGGAACTCGGGCGCCGTGCGCGACAGCTCGATCTGCGGGCCGCGCGCGGTGCGATCGACCTTCGCGATGTACGCGCGCACGCGGTCGCCCACGCGCAGGTTTTCCTTCGGAATCAGTTGGTCGCGGCGCAGCAGCGCCTCGACACGCCCCGATTCGACGATGAAGTTGCCCTTGTCGAGGCGCTTCACCGTACCCGTCATGATCTTTTCGCCGCGCTCGAGGTAGTCGTTCAGGATCTGCTCGCGCTCCGCGTCGCGCACCTTCTGCAGGATCACCTGCTTCGCGGCCTGCGCGCCGATGCGGCCGAACTCGATCGACGGAACGGGTTCCTCGACATATTCGCCGACTTCGACGTCGGGCTTCTGCTCACGTGCTTCAAACAGCAGGATCTCGCGATCCGGCTCCTGCAAGCCAGCCTCATCGGGCACGACGAGCCAGCGACGGAAGGTTTCGTGCTCGCCGCTTTCGCGATCGATATGGACGCGGATTTCGGCGCCTTCGTCGAACAGCTTCTTGGAAGCGGACGCGAGCGCAGCCTCGAGGGCGCCCAGCACCACATCCTTGTCGACGTTTTTCTCGCGCGCCAGCGCATCCACCAGCATCAACACTTCGCGACTCATTATTTGCGGCTCCTAAAGTCAACTTGCGGAATCAGGCGGGCTTTATCGATATCGGCCAGCGTGAAATCCAGCATGGCTGCCTCGCCCTTCTTCCCCTCAAATTCCAAACCGATCGTTTCGCCATTCGGCGCGTGCAGAATGCCCCGGTACGTCTTGCGCCCGTCCAGCGGCTTTTTCAAGGTCACGGAAACTTCGCTGCCGGCGAAGCGCTCGAAGTCGGCCAGCTTCTTCAACGGGCGGTCGAGCCCCGGGGACGAGACTTCGAGCCGTTCGTAATCGATGTTTTCGACCGTCAAGACGTGCTGGAGCTGACGCGTGACCTTTTCGCAATCTTCGAGCGAGATGCCGGCAGGCTGATCGATATAGATGCAAAGCATGCCGCGCCCGGTGCGCTCGAGATCCACCAGCTCGTAGCCGAGCCCGGTGACCGTGGTTTCTATCAGTTCCGTCAGTTGCACAGTGTCCTCTCAGGTGTTCGCGCCCGCCGCTCGCGATTACACCCGCGGGCGCGCGCCTTAGCCGGCGCAGGAAGCGCTACCCGAGATGCCTAACCGTTTCAGCAAAAAAAAATGGGCGGAACGCCCATCTTCTTACTGGTGGTCGCACCTGAGCCGCACATTGAATCCGTACGCCCAGCGACTCCGCGATTATAGCGATTTTTGGCGCAAACGCCAAGCCAGCCGGTAAAAGCAGCGTATCGACTGCTTTTACGGACCGAAAATGCGAAATCGGGCTGCCGGATCAACCGGCGCAATCCTGCCGCGCCGGAAATCGGCCATGCCGGCGGCCATCCAGCGGCACGCGGCATATATATACAGTCGAAAGCAATCAACGCAATGCGTCGTGCCGACAAAAAGCGGACGGATGCCGATTCTGCCGGCACGCCGGCGGCCTTGCGCCGCCGCGTGCCCGCACGCTCAGCGGCTGCGCGTGCGACTGCGTTGCGGACGCTGGCCGCCACGCGGGCCGCCGCTGTTGCCGCCGCCTTCGGGACGATTGCCGTTCGGATTACGATTGCCGCCCTTGGCACCACCGCGCTTGGCGCCCGCGCTCTCGCGCTTGGGGCCTGCGCCGTATGACGCGCGGTTGCCATCGACATCACGGCCGCCGCCAGCGCGGTTCCCATCTCGGCCGCCGCCGCCCGAGCGGTTGCCATCGCGGGCGCCGCCAGCACGGTTGCCATAGCCCGACGGCGCGACCGGCAGGCTACCGTAGCCGCTCAGGCCCGGCAGGCCCGGCCCGCCGCGACGGCCACCGCCGCGACGCGGCTGGTCGAGCTGCCCGTGCGTCGTCAGCACCGGCTCGCGACTGATGAAGCCCATCGACGTCTGCATCGGATCGGGCTGGCGACGCTCGGCCTGGTCGGCACCGCCGCGCTTGCCCTTCTCCTCGGACGGCGCCTTCAGGCCGACCGTCGCCATCAGCTTGCGCACCTGCGCATCGTCGAGCTCCTCCCAGCGGCCGCGCTTCAGGCCGCGAGGCAGCGGGATCGGGCCGTGACGCGTACGGATCAGCCGGCTCACCATCAGGCCGGCCGCCTCGAACATCCGGCGCACTTCGCGGTTGCGGCCTTCGGCCAGCGCGACGTGATACCAGTGATTCGTGCCTTCGCCACCGCCGTCGCGGATACGCAGGAAGTTAGCCGGACCGTCATCCAGCTCGACGCCGTGCAGCAGCTTTTGCCGGTTGCCTTCAGTGAGCTCGCCGACCACCCGCACCGCGTACTCGCGCTCCACGCTGTAGCGCGGATGCATGAAGCGGTTCGCGAGGTCACCCGAAGTCGTCAGCATCAGCAGGCCTTCGGTATTGAAGTCAAGGCGACCCACCGCAAGCCATTTCGCCGTCTTCATCGGCGGCAGGCGATCGAACACCGACGGACGTCCTTCCGGATCCGCGTGACTGACGATTTCACCCGTCGGCTTGTGGTACAGCAGCACGCGCGGCGGCTTGTTCGGCAGCTTGCGCTTGACCGGCTTGCCATTGATCCGCACCTGGTCGGTCGGCATGATGCGCTGGCCGATGTGCGCGGGCTCGCCGTTCACCGACACGCGGCCGGCGACGATCAGCTCTTCCATTTCGCGGCGCGAGCCCATGCCCGCTTCCGCCAGCACCTTGTGCAGCTTCGGTGCGTCGTCGTCCGGCGACAGCACGCGCTTGCTCGCCGGCTGGCTGCGGCCGCGACGCAGCATCGGCGCACGCACGCCGCTGCCCCCCGCGGAGTTGTCCGCGTCGAATGCGGGCGACGTCACGTATGCGAACAGTTCGTCCTGGGACGCATCGCCTTCCGCCTTCGCCGGACCGCCTTCAGCCTTCGGCGCGCCGCCACGGCGGCCTTGGCCGCCCTGCGCACCCTGGGCGGCGCCCTTGGCCGCGCCTTCGCGCTTGCCGGCCGGCTTGCGGCCGCCCTTGGCCGCACCTTCCTTGCGCGGCGCGCGCGCGGGCTGCGCTTCGGCGGCCTCGGCCGGCTGCGCGTCCGCGCCCTCACCGCCCTGCGACTCGCCTTCGGCGCCCTTCGACTTGGCCGCCGCGCGACGCCGCGCGATCAGGCTGCGCGGGCCTCGCCGCAGACCGCGGCGGGGACGCTCGTCGCCACCCTCGGCCGAAGCATCCTGCTCCGGTGCATCGTCGGCACGCGCTGCCTGCACGGCAGGCGCGGACGATTCAATATCGTGGATATCTGTCAAAACAACCTCAAAATGTCAGGTCTCGCGCCCGGCGCGGGCGCGGCAAGAAGTTGGCCGCGTTCAGGCGCGACGCTGTTCGGGTTCTGCTTCGTCGTCCGGCAGCGCGTCGGCGCCGATGGGCGCACTGGCGCTTCGTACGGCATCGGCGAGACTGTCGGACGTGTCGTCCAGCATCTCGCCGTCCGCGGGACGGGAACGGAAGGCGTCGGCCTGGCCAGCCTCGCCGGGCATGTCGCCGGCCGCTTCCGCTCCGTCTCCGGCAGCCACTTCGGCGGCCGGCTTGCGATCTTCCTCGCTCCAATCCGCGCGCAGCGGCTCGGGCTGCACATTGGTCGGCACTGCTTCGGCACCAACCTGTTCCGTTTGCTCCGCTTGCCCGAGATCACCATCGAGCGTAGCGCGGTTCGGCATTTCCTGCATCGACGCGGCATCGCCCGGCAATCCGGCGGATGCTTCATCCGCGTGCGCTTGCAGCACGTCAGCCGCTGCGTCGCCGGCTTGCGGCGCGTCGTCGGCAACCGGTACGTCGCCGTCGAAGTCCATTGCCTGCTGCGCAAGCAGCGCGGCCTCGATGTTCGCGGCCGGCTCTTCGAGCGCGGGCAGGTCGTCGAGCGCCTTCAGGCCGAGATCGTCGAGGAACTGCTTGGTCGTCGCATACAGCGCCGGACGTCCCGGCACGTCACGATGACCGATCACTTCGATCCAGCTGCGATCCTCGAGCTGCTTGACCACCTGCGTATTGACCGTGACGCCGCGAATCTCTTCGATGTCGCCGCGCGTGACCGGCTGCCTGTACGCGATGATCGCGAGCGTTTCGAGCACCGCGCGCGAATATTTCGGCGGCTTCTCGGGATGCAGGCGATCCAGATAGTGACGCATCGCCGGCTTGCTCTGGAAGCGCCATCCGGTCGCCAGCGCCACCAGTTCGACGCCGCGGCCGGACCAATCCTGTTTCAGATCTTCGAGCAACGTGCGGACCGTGTCAGCCGACACGCCGTCGGCAAAGAGCTTGCGCAAATCGCCGAGCTTCAGCGGTTCCTGCGCGCAGATCAAAGCAGTCTCGAGGACGATCTTCGCCTCTTGGGTATTCATGCAGCTAGGCCAGACCCTGTGGTCAAACGAACCGGATCAACAAACAGACGAAAGGAACGGAAGACGCGCTCGCCCGATTCTGATCGGTCATATTGATGGGAGCACGAACCGGGGGCGGCGAACCAACTTCAGGCCAGGCCCAAACCGGACGGAACAGCACGGCTCAACGACGGAACCGCGTGACTGAGCGCCATATTACGCAAAATTGCCCGGTGCGTAAAGATGAGCAGATTGGCTCGCCGCCAGTACGCCGCGCCCGCTCCGACCCCGCTTCAGCTGGCGGCCGCGCCGTGCGCGAGAAACCGGCGCAGCCGCTCGACGCCCGCGTCGAGTCGCGCCGGATCGCATGCGTAGCACCAGCGCACGAATCCTTCCCCCTCCGGGCCGAATGCCCGCCCGGGCGCAAGCCCGAGCCCCGCGTCGCGCACCAGTGTCTTGCAGAACGCGAGACTGTCGGCCGCGCCCGGCAATCGCAGGAACAGGTACATCGCGCCCGGCGGGGGCGGCACTTCGACGCCCGGCAGCGTCCGCAGCGCGGCGACCAGGTGATCGCGCGCGTCGCGCAGCGCCGCGACGAACGACTGCACGAACGGTTCGCCGTCGCGCAGCGCGACTTCGCCCGCGGCCTGCACGAAGCCCGGTGCACACGACGTGTTGTATTCGACGAGCTTCGACAGGTCGCCCATCACCGATGCCGGCGCAACGAGCCACCCCAGCCGCCAGCCCGTCATCGCCCATGCCTTCGAGAACGAATTCACGACAACGACCCGCTCGTCTCGCGAGGCGATATCGAGGAACGACGGCGCGCCGCCCTCGCCGAACGCGAGCCGTTCGTACACCTCGTCGGCTACCAGCCAGATGCCGTGACGGCGGCAATGGGCCAGCACGGCCTGCTGATCCTCGCGCGACATCGTCCAGCCGGTCGGATTGTTCGGCGAGTTGACCAGCAGCATCCGCGTATCGGGCGTCAGCGCGGCAAGCAGCCGATCGACATCGAGCCGCCAGCCCGCGTCGCCATAACCGAGCGGCACGCATTCGACCTGCGCGCCGAGGATTTTCGGAATCTCGACGAGATTCGGCCAGAGCGGCGTGACCGCGACGACGCGCTCGCCCGGGCCGACCAGCATCTGCGCGGCCAGCATCAGCGCGTTCACGCCCGAACTCGTCACGGCCACCGTGTCGGCCGCCGTCGCGCCGTGACGCGCGCTCACGTAAGCCGCAATCGCATCGCGCAGCGGCGCAGTGCCGAGGTTGTGCGTGTAGAAGGTCGCACCATCGCGCAGCGCCGCCGTTGCGCCATCGCGGATGAAATCCGGTGTCACGCGGTCCGACTCGCCGAACCAGAACGGCAGCATGTCCGGCACGCCGAAGCCGGCGTTCGCCACCTCCCGGATCAGCGACGGCCGCAGCGCGTGCACCGCGGCGCGCGCCGCCGGCTCGCCGGTCGTCAGGGAAAAATCCGAGGAATGCACCATCGAGAACCACCGTCGAGGAACACGATCCGCGTAGTGTACCGACCCGCAAGCCGGGCTGTCGCGCGTCCGCGCGCGTCAGTCGAGGTCTTCCGCCCTCGCCGGCATCTGCCGCACCAGTTCCCAGATCGCCTGCGCCGCAGGCGACAACGACCTGTCGCGGCGGCGCACCAGTTCGACCGTGCGCTCGGTACGCGGCGTGAGCGGCCGCGCGACGAGCGTCGAGCCGGCCGGCAGCGGCAACGACAGCCACGGCTGCACGCTTACGCCGACGCCGGCCTCGACGAGCCCGAATACGGTCGCCGAATGCCCGAGCTCCTGCATGACCGTCGCGTTGACGTGGTGGGCGGCCAGCGCGGCATCGATCAGCGGCCGGCTGCCCGACGCATGATCGAGGAGCACGAGGCGCTCGCCGTCCAGCGCCGTCCACGGCACCTCGGCACGCGCCGCGAGCGGATGGTCGGCACGCGCGACGAGGCAGAACGAATCGGTCATCAACGGCTCGCAGACGAGATCGGCGACCGTAAGCGGCCCGATCACGACGCCGAAATCGACCTCGCTCGACTTCACCTTGCGCAACACGTCACTCTGCACGTCGTCGCGCAGGCCGAGCGTCACGAACGGGAACTGGCGCTCGCACGATGCAACCACGCGCGGCATCAGCCTGCAGGCGATCGTCGGGCTCGCCGCGACGATCACCCGCCCGCGGCGCTGCTCGCCGATCTCGCGAATCTCGCGCAGCGTATCGTCGAGATCGTCGATCAGACGCGACACGCTCGCGATCAGGTTCGCGCCGACGTCGGTCAGTTGCACGTCGCGCGTCGTGCGGTCGATCAGCTTCAGCCCGAGCTCGGCCTCGAGCTCGCGCACGCAGCGGCTGACCGCGGACTGCGTGAGCCCTATCTCGTCACCCGCGCGACTGAAGCTCTTGAGCCGCGCTACCTCGATGAATACGCGAAGCTGGCGCAGCGTGACGTTCATCTCCTGACCTCATCAATCGTCGATATCGATGCGCGATTTTAATGCACGAATCCGGCTTCGATGTGCGAATGCGGCACCGGCCGGTCATGTTTCGCTGCGGTGCAATACACACGCATACGCACGCAGCACGGGCGAACTGCACAAGATTGGTGATTGTCCCGATTTGCTGGCGGGTTATTTTGGCGTCTTATACGCCCCTAGCTGACTTAGCCGTTAGCTCGCTGCCAAGCGGCTCTCGAGGGATTCGCCTCCGACGTGGCACGCTTCGTGCATAACCTGGCGCACAGGGCGTAGGTTTCGTCGGATGGAAAGGCAGAAACGCCGCTGCCGGCCAACCGGACGCCCCCACCCGGCACTCGACGATCGAGTGCTTGAAGAGTGCGCGGCGCAGGGCAGCGCACCGGAGTTAGCTTCGCTGAGGTGAGGACATGATGCTGTTCGACGATTTGAGAGATAACGAGTGGGCGCTGGTCGAGGGTCTGTTTTGCTCGGAACCCGCACGGAGTGAACGGCGCGGCCGTCCCCGCGTGGAAGCCCGGTCGGTGGTGAACGCCGTGTTGTGGGTGCTGTCGACGGGTGAAGGCTGGTCGAAGCTGCCGGGCCGCTATCCGTCACCGCCGACCTGCCGCCGTCGCTTCGACGAATGGCAGGCGGACGGCACGCTCGCCGAAATCGTGAAGCGACTCGGCACGAGCGGCCGGCAGATCTCGCTGCGCGGGCGCATCGGCGCGAGCGCCGCGAAGCCGCCCGCACCGCCGAGCCGCGACCGGTTGCGCGGCGCCTTCTGGACCAATCCGGAATCCTGGCGCGCGCCCGTCAAGATGGCGTAACGAATGCTCGATCGGGCGGCTTCGGCCGCCCGGTTTCTTTCTGCGACGCGACCTTTTCGCGACGCCTGCGTTGCCGTCGATTACCGCTGTCGTGCCGCGATACATCTATTTACCAATATTTACAGCAAGCCTGCACTCCCGCGCTTACCTTAGCGATATATCAACAGGCCGCATCGACGGCTTGAAGGGAGCCCCCGCCATGAAACCAATGTCACTGCTCGTCGCATGCGGCATTGTCATTTCCCTGGCGCTGACCGCTCCAGCTCACGCCGACGATCGCACGAAACCGCCCCATCGCCAGCAGGATCACGGCAACACCCTCCGCCAGCCGCCGCCTGCCGCCCAGTCCGGCCGGCAAACCGTGCCGCGCGGCGACCTGCGCGGCGACATCGCCAGCAATGCGCGTGCGCGCATCGGCTCGCAGCCGTCCGACATGCCGCGTCATCCGTAGTCCCGCCAATATCAGGATTTCGTCAAAGAAAATGCCCGCTTTCGGGAACTGCGCCGCATGCGGCGAGTCACATCGTTGCCATGAGCACAGCGTGGCAACAGCAAAAGTATCCGGTACGCCCGTATCCTCGCGATACGGGCTTTTTTTTGGCATCGCCGGCTCGCGCGGCGACCCACCAGGCGGGATGGCCCGCCGCTACAGGCGGCTTTCGAGAATCGCCACGGCGCTCGCTTCGCTCAATGCGTAGTCGTCCATGCGGCGATCGGTCCAGGAAAGTAATTTCTCGTCGCGCTCGAGGCGGGAAAATTCGGCTCGACCGCTGTCGGTCAGCACCGCGATATCCACCGGCGCGTGGAAACCCGGTGCGGGGGCGACGGTCTTCTGCCTGACCGTGTCCATCAGCCCGAGCGAACGGAGATACTCGAACACGCCCGGGCGGCGTGCCCACGGTACCTGGCGGTACTGCACTCGTCTCAATGCGTCGAGCACCGCTTCGTTGGAATACGTGGCCATCTCGATTCTTTCTTAAAGTGCAGCGACAATGCGAAGCGGCGCGCCGGGCAGGGTCTCCGCCCGCCGATACCGCCACCGATTCTGGAGGCCGACGTTCGGCGTCGCTTCAGGGCCGGATCGTCAGCCGTCCATAAAAAGACACCATACCCCAATCAAATTGATTCTGTTCGATTCATTTGTACTTCTCTTCATCTGTTTCATGCTCTGCCGCAAGCTGCGACGATTCATCTCGATCGCCGCCGTTGCGGTGTTCTGGCTGCTCGCGACAGGCTGGCTCGCCGCACCGCTGATCGCGTGGACCGAGGCAGGCGTCGTGCCGGTCGAGCACCCCACCATGCATGGGCGGACCACGCTGATTCTCATCGGCGCCGGCACGCATCGCACCGACTCCGGGCTGCAGCCGCCACCCGATGGCGTCGCGCGCATCCACAAGGTTGCGGCGCTCTATCGCGTGTGCCGGCAGCAGGCCGAACGCTGCACCGTGGTGATGTCGGGCGGCGACCCGCAGCATCACGGTGAAACCGAGGCGGCCGTATATGGACGCCGGCTCGTCGCGGAAGGCGTCGCTCCCGGCGACCTCGTTCTTGAACCGAACAGCCGCACAACCTACGAAAACGCGAAATTCACTGCGTCTATACTACGCCCACAGTATGACGACGCACGCATTCTCGTCACCTCGTCCTATCAGATGCGCCGCGCCCTGCTCGATTTCCGCCGATTCGGCATCGATCCGCAGCCCGTTTATGCGAATCGCCGGCGCGCGCAAACGGGCTGGCTGCCACGCTGGCGCAACGTGGCCAACGCCGAGCAGGCGCTGCACGAACTGGTCGGCATCGCGCAATTCCACGTCTACCGATGGCTCGGGTGGTTCTGACGGCCGCGCGGATACGGGAGCGGAATGGCAGCGCCGCCCGGGATGGCAGGCGCGTGCGAAGTGCGCGGAGTGTTGCGCGACTTCAACGCGGCCTTGCGTTGCGCCAAGATCCGGTGCACATTGATCCGTCACTTTTGTTACACTCGACACGCACTCGTTTGCAGTCGCCAGACAAAACGGCAACATTCGGGTTCATCACCACTTAGCGGAGGTAAAGCAATGAAGAAGACGTCCCTGGCTATCCTGGTAGCGATGTCGGCGCTGACTGGCGCAGCGTATGCGCAAGAGAGCACGGAAATCAAGACCATTACCGATCCGGCCAAGATCTCCGAGATCGAGCAGCGCGCACAGGCGCTGCAGCAGCAGCAAGCGGCCGAAGCCGCTCAGCCGGCGATGCAGGAAGAGCATCACCACGGCAAGAAGGCTGCTCACCACAAGGCTGCTGCGAAGAAGGCCGGCAAGAAGGCTGCCAAGGCCGCAGACGCTGCCAGCCAGTAAGTTCGGCCGCACCGCACAAGTAAAAAGCCGAATCCGGGCAACCGGGTTCGGCTTTTTTGGTTGCGGCGCCCGCGCGCTGTGCTAAAGTCGCGCACCGAAATTTTCCACCCGTGCGCACCCCGGTGCGGAGGACAGCATGAGCAACATTCAACTCGACATCGAGTGGACCGAAGCCGCCACTCGCCAGATCAAGCAACTGATGCCCCGCGGCTCGGCCGACGCGTTTCTCGCGCTGCCGCCGATCGAGTGCCTGCCGATGGAGGGCGACGTGCTTTTCCTTGGCCCGCAAGGCAAGCAGCAACCGTTCATCGTCGCCGAGCGCCAGTATCATCACGACGGCGACGCCGACTGGACGATCATCCTGATCCTCGACGTACCCGGCACGTCGCACTGACGCGCCGCTGCGACCGGACACGTCCGGTCGCCCCACCCTGCTCAGACGAGCTTCGACAGCACGCGGATTTCGGAACTTTCGATCCAGTCCGCGGCCGCTTCTCGATACGCGAGAATGTGCGCGGAACGCGCATGGGCGACCAGCGCCTCCTCGCTCTCCCAACGCTCGACGAATACGAACCGCGCGGGCTCCTTCAGGTCCCGGTGCAGGTCGTACTGCAACGCACCGACTTCGTTGCGGGTCGGCTCGACGATCCCTTCGAGCATGGTGCGCAGCTTTTCCTCGGCGCCCGGCTTCGCGACGATCAGCGCCACGACTGCAATTTCCGCCATTCCCGACTCCTTCATCCAGAAAAGTCCGAGGATACGCGAGTCACGCATCGCCCGCGCCGATGCGACACTGCACGACGGCCCCAAAAAAATAGCCCGCGCTTCGGAGAAGCGCGGGCGAAACCGTCGCCCTACGAGGATAGGCGACGGGGCCATCGAGATCCGCACGTTGGCGCGGATCGTCATCAGTTGCGCCAGCGCTTGTCGCGCCGGCATTTGAAGGCGTCGATACCGTTGATCGGGCGCTCGCAGCGCACACCCGGTATCTGACGCCAGCCTCCCTGCTCTAACGATTCCAACATATAAAGCAGGTTGCGTGCCAGGCATCGAATGCCGATCACGTCATTGATTTATAAGGATAATTTTTCCGTCGTCGACAATGTGACACGCGTTCTGCCGCCGTAACGCACGGATGTTACGTAACGTCACGAGGAGGGACCGAACCTTTCGCACATGCGCGCGCAAGCTGCTCGCAGGCGAGCGGCCATGAAAAAAGCCCGCCGAATGGCGGGCTTTTCACTGATATGGAGAAACGTCGGGATCAGCGAAGCTGATTCACGAGCAGCCCCATGATCTGGCGAGCCGGCGACGACGAGTCGATCGCGCCCGAATCGTCGACGACCGCGACGCGCGTCTGGTCCGACGTGAGCGCCTTCACGTTGACACGGTACTGCTTCGCCTGCTTTTCCTTCTTGCCGTGGAACAACTGGCTCCAGAAGCCCTGCTCGGCCGAACTCAGATCCTTCGGATCGACGTAGCGCACGAAATACAGCCCCTTCGAGCGATCGCGATCGTCGACCGTGAAGTTCGCTCGATCGAGCGCCAGACCGACGTGCAGCCACGACCGGTCGTACGGCTCGCCAAGCGTGACTTCGGACGGCACGGCCGCGTCGGCCGCATCATTGCCTTGCGCCGACGTGCGCGAGACGTTCTGCGCGGCGATCGCGGCGGCAGCCTTCGACGATGCGTCGGCGTCGGCCTTCTTGTCCTTCGGCACCGCGTTGTCCTTGATGTTCGCGATCGGCGGCTCGCCGTTCTTCGCGCGCTGCTCGTTCTGCGCGAGCACGGCCATCAGCCGCTTCAGGTATTCGGTCTCGAGCGCCGGATCGTTCGGCTTCGCCTCCCACTTGCTCGAATCGTTGTTCGAGCCGGTGATCGCCTCGCGCATCCCCTTCTGGCTGATGAACACGTAGGTGCCGCCGTTCGGCGCCGAGTCGAGACGCGTGCGGTACTTGTTGCGCTCGGCCGTCACGTACGAGTTGCCCATCGCCTTCGAGATCACGCTACGGATCAGGCCGTCGTTGATCTGCGGATGGGTTTCGTTCCAGTCGGTTTCCATCACGCCCTTGTCGCGCTGGTCGACGACGAGCAGGAAGCCCTGCTCCTGCCAGAAACGACGCACCTGCGGCCAGATGTCGGCCGGCTGCTTGCCGTCGATCACGAGCCAACTTTCGGTGCCGTCGCGCTGGATATGCATGCCGGTCACGGCCGGAGCGACGGTGTCCAGCGCAGGCGCCGCCTGCTGGACCTGCTGAAGCGCAGACAGGGAAGTCGCGCCGCCCTGGGGCGGCAGCGAACGCTGATCGGCCGTCTCGTCGAGCATGTTGGGCGGCACTGCGAGCGACGCTTCCTTCGATTTCGAATCGCTCTTGTAGTCCACTTTCGTGGGCGACGACGTACCGCAACCGGCAACGAGCGCGCCGGTGGCGAGCACTGCAGCGAACCGCATGGTAAGACGAAGATCAGTCATGTTCGGGGAATCCTCTTCCGCTAAATCACGGCGCTTTCCGTGGATCAACCTTGCATTTTACCGGGGCCGCGCCGCGATGTGCAAAAAAGCGACCGGCAAGAAAAAACCCGCGTCAGCCTAAGCCGACGCGGGTTCTTGTCTGGTCGGGGCGAGAGGATTTGAACCTCCGACCACCTGCACCCCATGCAGGTACGCTACCAGGCTGCGCTACGCCCCGAAAGAAGAAAAGTATAACAGACACTTTTCCGATTTAGAATCGGGTCGCATGCATTTTGTGCATGTTCTTGTGAAATTTTTTGGCGCAACGGCACCGCTACGGGTGGCGACGCACATCCCGGCGCAATACACGCCCCGACCACACGGTGCCCGCATCGCATTCACCGCTTGCGCGCAACGCAGATGACCGTCAGGCCAACAACGCGATTGAACCGGAACATCGGCAACTCGACGCGACAGATCGCCTTGAGCAAGCCGTTGACGAGCGGATGGTGCCGGCGCAATTGCGACGCCGGCTCGCGCGGATGCCGACGCACCCGCTCGCCCAGCCGCAGCGCTGCCGCGAGCGGAAACGTGAGGCCGAAGTAATAGGCGCCGCGCTCGACGTCGAGCCCTGCACGACGAACCACATCCTCGAGACCGCCGAGCGTATACCTGCGTTTGTGCTCGAGAAAATCGTCATGGCCGCTCCAGAGGAACTGGAACGCGGGAACCGTGATCAGGAACCGGCTGCCCGGAGGCGCTCCCTTCACGTACTGCGTCAGCAGCCCGACATCGTCGTCGACATGCTCGAGCACGTCCATCAGCAGAACGAGATCGGCATCGAATCGCTCGACGGACCGCCGGAAGTGGATGGGCTTGCCGGCCGTCTCCTCATCGGTATCGTCGGCGTAGCTCGTATCGACGCACCACGCTTCCGTCGCCTGCGTGCGTTCGAGCAAGTGCTTCGAGAAGAAACCGGAGCCTGCACCGACGTCGAGTATCCGGTTCGCACCCGACGCGCCCAGGAACCGACGGATCGCGCTCGCCTTCGACGCGTAGTACCAGTGATTGCCCACACCCGCACCCAATACGTCGACTTCCTTCAGATCCATGACGCTTCCCCGTGATGGCCAAGTGTTTTGATCCATACAGCCATGACGCCGATCTTACCTCGCCGTCGCCATCGATCGTACTTGTCGACGCAGCACGACCCGCACCGGCAACCCGCATTCCTCCCTAATCGAAAAGGACGATGGCTGTTTCGCCGCGGATCGCTACCGTGCGGTAACCCGGCGCGAGATTGATGCGCACGGCGAACCGTCCGACTGCAAGCCGATCGATCCGGGCCGCCCCGGCTGTGCCGCGTCGCCCGCGATGCGGCAGGCGGCTCCGGTCGCCGCCGCGGTCGCGACGTCTTGTACCCGTCTCCGACACAGGGCATCGAATGCATCAGAAAAACGAAATATCCCGTCGACATTTTCTCCGGTTGGGCGCCGGCACGATAGGCATGGCACTGGGAAGCGCATCGCTCCTGTCGGCATGCGGCGGCGACTCGATTTCGGTCGCGCCGGTCACGACGCCGCGGCTGGGTTCGGCGTCGAACTTTCGCGACACGGCCGGACCCGACGGAACCGGTTATGTAGCGACCAGCGGCGCGACGATGAAGAAAGGCGTGATCTATCGCTCATCCGCGCTCGCATTGTCCGCCGACGACGTCGCGACCATCGGCACGCTGGGCATCAGGCAGGTCTGCGATCTGCGCACGCCCGCCGAGATCAAGGCGCAGCCGGATGTGCCGCTGGCCGGCGCCACCTGGCAAAACCTCAACGTGCTCGGGGCTGCCAGTATCGGCCCGATTCCGACCACCGGCGCGACCGCAACGGCATTCATGCTAAGCATGTACCGGGCGTTCGTGACATCGGACACCGCACATGCAAGCTATCACGCGCTGTTCACCGGCTTCGCCGATGCCGGCGAAAACCTGGTCTTACACTGCACGGCCGGGAAGGATCGTACCGGCTGGGCGACCGCGATTCTGCACACGATCCTCGGCCTCTCTCAGCAAACGATTTTCGCGGACTACCTGCTGACCAACGTGTATAGCGCATCCGGAATTGCCGCGTCTGTCGCCCAGGCTCAAAAAGCCGGCGGGCAAAATGCGGCAGACATGATGACCGCGCTGCAAGGCGCGCACGCCGATTATCTGCAGGCGGCATTCGATCAGGTCACCGCGTCGTACGGCTCGATGACGTCGTACATCGTGAACGGCCTGCAACTCGACCAGGCGACGCTGAACGCCATCCGGCAGCGCATGCTGGTCTGATCGGCCCTGCGGGCGGCCACGACGGTGCCGGATCGCACGCTCGTTCCGACCGCATCGGCCGCCGCATCGCGAATCCGGTAAACCCGCGCCGGCCAAGGCTGGCAGCGGGTTTGTCGGTTCGCCGGAAAATACGTTGGCGCAGGGCCCGCACAAACCAAACAGCCGTTTGATCCGGCCGCCCCGCCACGCCGAATCCGTTGTCCCGCAGCCCGCCGGCTCGCCGCGCCCGTGCGCCCGTTGTTTGGTAACGCCGCTCTAGCGCGCTATGACACACTGCACGGCATCGACGCTCGCGCCGTGCAGTGGCGCGCGCCGCCGTCGATCACGACAAGACATGGAGACAGACGATGCGGAATGCGGTCCGGCGCGGCCATCGCTCGCCTTTGGCAATTTTCGACTGGATTTCCGGCCCGCGACGCGCGGCCGCCCCGGTCTCGCACAAGACATCCCGCGTGTTCGGCTGCGGCGCGCTGGCGCTCGCGCTGCTCTGCACCGGCTGTGCGGAATCGTCCGCGCAGCGCGACGGCAACACGTCGGTCGCGTCGACGAAGATCGAGCGCACCAAAGCCGAACGCCTCGCCCGCGAGCAGCAGATCGCGCGCACCGTGCCGTCGCTCGCATCGATCAGCCTCACGCAACCGCGCCCGTTCACGCTGCGCGACTCGGGCCAGAACGGCGCGATGACGTTCCTGCGCGACGTCGATTTCCGCATCGTCAACAACCTCGGCTTCTTCATCCATCAGTTGTCGGCCACGCTCGTGCCGACGCAGACCGGCGCGCCGATCGTGTTCGACGATCCGACGAGCTTCGAGATCGACGTGCACGAAGGCACGGTCACGCTCGACAACGCGAAGCTGACCGCCCTCTTCGACACCTACATCTTCGGTTACCGCAACGCACCGCTGCGCAAGCTCGCCGTGTCGGCCGGCGATGGCGTGATCCATCTGCAAGGCGAGATGCAGCGCGACGGCTGGGTGCCGTTCTCGCTGACCGGCACGCTCGCGATCCGCGACGGCAGCCAGCTCGTGTTCCACCCGACCGGCGTGCGCGTGTCGGGCATCAACGCGCAGCCGGTGATGCGCGCGGCCAATGTGAAAATGGCCGACCTGCTGAAGGTCCGGACGCCGATCGCGCAGCTCGCCGGCGACGATCTCGTGATGTCGGTCGACAAGCTGATGCCGCCGCCGCGCCTGAAGCTCACGATCACCGCGCTGCGCGTGACGCCGGCCGGCCTCGACCTCGCGCTCGACGACGGCACGCATGCAGGCTTCGCGATGCCTGCGAACGCGCCTCAGCAGGCGATGGTCATCCGCGGCGGCGACGTGAAGTTCATGCGCTCGATGCCGATGAATGCGGACATCCTGATCGGGCCGGTCGATCCGACGAAACGCGACCAGAATTTCGTGTTCGACCTGTATCACTATCGCGACCAGGTGTCGGCCGGCTACTTCAATTTCGACGAAAACGGTGCGATGGCAATCCGCATGCCTTCGTACACGGGCCCGACCAGCGGCGCGCCGCTCGGCAATGCGGCAGCGCGCCTGAACGACAGCTTCCTCGCCGTGCAGCAGAATGCGCTGCGCGACGTGCGCCAGCACTGGGAAGCCTACGCGCTCGCGGCGGACACGGCGCGACCCGGCATGCAGAAGGTCGCGATGCGGCGCGCGTCGACCACGCCGTTCAACGAACGTCACGTGTCGAACCGCAACCCGACGATCCATCTGCGCAACGTCGACTTCAACCTGTCCGGCGATATCGGCTTCCATGTCGAGGATCTCGACGTCGAACTCGTGTCGAAGCGTCCCGGCGAGCCCGTCGATCTCGACGATCCGAACCAGTACGACATCCGCATTCTCGGCGGCACGGTCGTCGAGTCGTGGAAGGCGATGTCCGCGCTCTTCAACAACTATTTGCTCGACTACTCGCCGCGCTCGCTGAACAACCTGCAGCTGAGCGCGGATGGCCAGAACCTGCGCGTCCAGGGCGGCATCAAGCTGTGGAATCACGTGCCGGGCGTCTGGCTACCGACCGACATGAAGGGCTCTCTGACGGTGCTGGATGACCGGCACCTCGCGTTCAAGCCGTCCCAGGTGTCGGTGCTCGGCATTCCGCAGGCGAAGCTGCTGCGCTCGCTCGGCATCGAGCTCGCTTCGTTGACGCCGCTGCAGCGTCGCGGCGCGGAACTGCGCGGCGACACGCTGGTGCTCGACCAGTACACCGTATTCCCGCCGCCGGTGCTGAACGGCAAGCTCGGGCAGGCAACGGTCGAGCGCGACGGGCTGCGCCTCACGTTCCGGCGTGCGGCGGGCACGCCCGCGCCGAAGCGGCCGCAGATCGATGCACCGAGCTACATGTGGATGGAAGGCGGCGACATGAAGATGTTCAACGTGCTCGAACTGAACGTGCGCGCGCTGATCCGGAATTCGGCCGAGGCCGGCCCGATGCGCTTCGACCTGTACGGCTACCGCAGCCAGGTCGCGCAGGGCTCGGTGCGGATGCTGCCGGACGGCACGCTGGTCGTCGACATGGGACAGAAGAATCCGCTCGCGTCGCGCTGATCCGTGTGCGCGACATGCATGAAAAAAGCCCGGTGGCGCGTCGCCAACCGGGCTTTTCATTTCATCCTTCGCGCTGTGCGCTCAGTCGTGCTTCAGTCCGTCGATCACGTCGAGCAGCGCCTGCCGCAACGCGACGACGTCGACCGTTGCGCCCGTCTTGCCCGACACGCGCGTGTCGGCGGCCTGCACCTCGTCGGGTTCGACCGGCTCCGCCGCGGCCCGCTCGCCGCCCGGCGAATCGAGCCGGTTGCGCGCGCCGTTGATCGTGAACCCCTGCTCGTACAGCAGCTCGCGAATCCGCCGGATCAGCAGCACTTCGTGATGCTGGTAATACCGACGATTGCCGCGCCGCTTCACCGGCCGAAGCTGAGTGAATTCCTGTTCCCAGTAACGCAGCACGTGCGGCTTGACCCCGCACAGTTCGCTGACTTCACCAATCGTGAAGTAGCGCTTCGCGGGAATCGGAGGCAAAACGACTTTCTCAACCGTGGTGGTCATCGTCGGTTAACCGTCGGTAAGGGTGCGCGGCGGCCGCGCGGGGACGTCAGCGCGCGGGACGTTACTCCGTGCCGTTTTCGACCAGCGCCTTCAGCTTCTGGCTCGCGTGGAAGGTTACTACCCGGCGGGCCGCGATCGGAATCGCCTCGCCCGTCTTCGGATTGCGGCCCGGACGCTGCGGCTTGTCGCGCAACTGGAAATTGCCGAATCCCGACAGCTTGACGCTTTCGCCGTTTTCGAGCGCGTCGCGGATCACTTCGAAAAACGCCTCGACCATGTCCTTCGCTTCACGCTTGTTCAGCCCGACGCTGTCGAACAGCAGCTCCGCCAGTTCCGCTTTCGTCAGCGTGGGCGTCTCGGTGGACGCCGGCGCCGAAGCGTCGCGGTTCATGGCGCTGCGTTGCGCCGTCAGGAGGGCTTCGAATTCACTCGAGGTCATGTCGTTCATATCTGCCATACAGCGCGTTGAATCAAAACTTACGATGGGAAAAAGCCGCCCGCGAACGGGCGGGCCCTCTCCTTAGCCGCGCAGGCGCGCACCGGCGCGAGCCATCCGCTCGACCAGCGTCTGGATCGCCTGATCGACGACCTCGTCCTGTAGCGTGCCAGCCGCGTCCTGCAGCGTCACGCGGAAGGCAAGGCTCTTCTCGTGCGCGGCAAGACCACCGGAAGTATTTGATTTTGCACGAAATTCGTCGAAGAGTACAACCTTCTGAACGAATCGGCAGGCCTCTTCTGCAAGCGCCTTCTTCATTTCGTCGAAAAGTGCCTGAACCTCGACCGCCTGATCGACGACAACGGCGATATCGCGACGTACCGGAGGGAATTTCGACACGTCGGTCGGCGCGGGCAGCGCACGCGCAATCAGCGCGTCCGCATCGATCTCGAACATCACCGGCGCGTGCGGCAGCTCGTACTTCTGCATCAGGCGCGGGTGCAGCTCGCCGATCCAGCCGACCGCGCGGCCATCGACCTCGATCCGCGCGCTGCGACCCGGATGGAGGGCCGGATGCTCTGCCTTCACGAAACGTGCGGCCGCGGGCGCGAGCAGCGCCTCGAGATCGCCCTTCACGTCGAAGAAATCGACCGCGCGGGTCGCTGCGCCCCACTGCTCGTCGAGTGCCGGACCGTACGCAAGCGCGCCGACACGCTTCGGCTGCGCATGACCCTCGACAGCCAGCTCGCCGGCCTTCACCGACGGATCGGCGACGAACACCCGGCCCGACTCGAACACCCGCACGCGATCGGCGCGGCGGTTCAGGTTGTGGCGCAGCACGGCGATCAGGCTGCCGAACAGCGTCGTGCGCATCACCGAAAGCTGGCTCGCGATCGGGTTCAGCAGCCGGATGGGGTTGTCGTTGCCCGCGAAATCGTGCTCCCACTCCGCATCGACGAAGCTGAAGTTGACGGTTTCCGCATAGTCGCGCGCGGCAAGCGCGTGACGGATGTCGTGGATCGAGCGCCGCGTCTCGTTGGTCGCACGCATTTCGCTCGTCGCAACCGGCGGACGCGCGGGGATCTTCTCGAAGCCGTAGATACGCGCCACTTCCTCGATCAGGTCTTCCTCGATCTCGATGTCGAAGCGGTGCGACGGCGGCGTGACGAGGAACGCGTCGTCTTCAAGCTCGAACGGCAGGCCGAGGCGCGTGAAAATGCTGGCGATTTCGTCGGCGCCGATCTTCACGCCGATGATGCGGTTCGCGCGCGACACGCGCATCTTCACCGGCACGCGCTGCGGCAGGTTCACGGACTGATCGTCGACCGGGCCGGCCTTGCCGCCGCAGATCTCGAGAATCAGTTGCGTGATGCGTTCGACGTGCTCGACGGTCGTCGCGTAATCGACGCCGCGCTCGAAGCGATGCGCCGCATCGGTCGAGAAGTTGTACTTGCGCGCGCGGCCGCGGACGCTGTCCGGCCACCAGAACGCGGCTTCCAGGTAGATGTTGGTCGTGTCGAGCGTGACGGCGGTGCTGTCGCCGCCCATGATGCCGGCCAGGCTTTCGACCTGGCGGTCATCCGAAATCACGCCGACCGTTTCGTCCAGCTCGACCGTGTTGCCATTGAGCAGCTTCAGCGATTCGCCGCGCTTGCCCCAGCGCACCTCGATGCCGCCGTGGATCTTGTCGAGATCGAACACGTGCGACGGGCGGCCGAGCTCGAACATCACGTAGTTCGAGATGTCGACGAGCGCGGACACGCTGCGCTGGCCCGAACGCTCGAGGCGCTCGACCATCCACTGCGGCGTCTTCGCGTGCGCGTTCACGCCACGGATCACGCGACCCGAGAAACGGCCGCACAGATCCGGCGCGGCAATGCGCACCGGCAGCGTTTCGTCGAGCTCGACGCGCACCGGGCGGATGTCGACCGGCGTCAGCGGCGCGCCGGTGATCGCGGCCGTCTCGCGCGCGATACCGAACACGGACAGGCAGTCGGCCTTGTTCGGCGTCAGCTTGATTTCGAAGATCGTGTCGTCGAGATTGAGCGTCTCGCGGATGTCCTGACCGACCGGCGTGTCTTCCGGCAGGATCAGCAGGCCGCTGTGGTCCTCGGACAGCTTCAGCTCGCGCGCCGAGCACAGCATCCCCTGGCTCTCCACGCC
Source organism: Burkholderia pyrrocinia (assembly GCF_001028665.1). NCBI lineage: Bacteria > Pseudomonadati > Pseudomonadota > Betaproteobacteria > Burkholderiales > Burkholderiaceae > Burkholderia > Burkholderia pyrrocinia. The sequence continues at coordinate 2,884,892 of NZ_CP011503.1, read as the reverse complement.
GCGCAGCTTCGACAGCTTGATCGCGAACGGCTTGCCGCCCTCTTCTGCCGGCGGCAGTTCCGCGCCGACCAGCGCGACCGGCACCTTGATGCCGGGCGCCACGTTCGGCGCACCGCAGACGATATTCAGCGTCGCGCCGGTGCCGGCGTCGACCTGGCAGACATTGAGCTTGTCCGCATCCGGATGCTTGACGACTTCGAGCACGCGGCCGACGACGATCTTCGACGTCGGCGGCGCAGCCTTGCTCAGCGATTCGACTTCGAGCCCCGCCATCGTCAGCGCATGCGACAGTTCGTCGGTCGTGAGCTGCGGGTCGACAAAGGTTCTCAACCAGGATTCAGGGAATTGCATGGATGTCTACGTTCGAAACAGGTTAGATCGACGCCCGGGCCCCATCGGATCATCCGTCGGGGCGTGCGCGGGCACAGGTCGGCGCGGCGAGCGGCGTTATGCGAACTGGCGCAGGAAACGCAGGTCGTTCTCGAAGAACAGCCGGAGATCCTGGACGCCGTAGCGCAGCATCGTCAGGCGCTCGAGGCCGCTGCCGAACGCGAAGCCGATGTAGCGCTCGGGATCGAGGCCCATGTTGCGAATCACGGTCGGATGTACCTGCCCCGAGCCGGAGATCTCGAGCCACTTGCCGGCGTTCTTGCCTTGCTCGAACATCATGTCGATTTCGGCCGACGGTTCCGTAAACGGGAAATACGACGGACGGAAGCGCACGAGGATGTCGTCGCGCTCGAAGAATTTTTTCAGGAAGTCGGTATAGACGCCCTTGAGGTCGGCGAAGCTGATGTTTTCGTCGATCCACAGCCCCTCGACCTGATTGAACATCGGCGAGTGGGTCGCATCGCTGTCGACGCGATACGTGCGGCCCGGCGCGATCACCTTGATCGGCGGACGGTTCATGCGCGCGTAACGCACCTGCATCGGGCTCGTGTGCGTGCGCAGCAGCAACTGGCGGCCGTCGGCGTCCTTGCCTTCGACGTAGAAGGTGTCCTGCATCGAACGCGCCGGATGGTTCTCCGGGCTGTTCAGCGACGTGAAGTTGTACCAGTCGGTCTCGATTTCGGGACCGTCGGCCACGTCGAAACCGATCGAGCCGAAAATCTGTTCGACGCGCTCCCACGTGCGCATTACGGGGTGCAGGCTGCCTGCGCCGGCGCCGCGGCCCGGCAACGTCACGTCGATCGCCTCGGTGGCGAGGCGCTGGTTCAACAGCGCGTCGGCCAGCGCCTGGCGACGTGCGGTCAGCGCGGCTTCGACCTGCTGCTTCACGACGTTGATGCGTGCGCCTTCGGTCTTGCGTGCTTCGGGATCGAGCTTGCCGAGGCCTTTCAGCAACTCGGTCAGCGCACCCGACTTGCCGAGAAATCGTGCTTTCTCGTTTTCGAGCGTGGTGATGTCGGCAGCCTGTTCGAAGGACTGCTGCGCGTCGGCGACAATCTGGTCCAGATCCATAGATCCCATCATTTCCAACGTCATTCGGTCTTGGTGAGCGAAACTGCTCCACCAAACAAAAAAGGGGCTCGGAAGAGCCCCGTTTTCGCTGCAGCGGCCGAGACTACCGGATCATCGCTGCAACTAACCACGCAGTGCTAATTTCGCAATTAGGCTGCAACGGCGGCTTTCACTTGCTTGACGATCGCAGCAAAAGCAGCCTTGTCGAACACCGCCATGTCGGCCAGCACCTTACGGTCGAGTTCGATCGACGCCTTCTTCAGGCCGTTGATGAACACGCTGTAGGTCATGTCGTGCTGGCGAACTGCCGCGTTGATACGCGTGATCCACAGTGCGCGGAACACACGCTTCTTGTTGCGGCGATCGCGGTACGCGTACTGACCAGCGCGCATCACCGCCTGCTTGGCGATGCGGTAGACGTTATTGCGGCGGCCGCGATAACCCTTGGCCAGGTTGATGATCTTCTTGTGGCGGGCCCGTGCGGTTACCCCACGTTTGACTCGAGGCATGTTTCTCTCCTTAGAGTATCGATTGAGGGGTTACGCGAACGGCAGCATCGCGCGGACGGAGTTCAGATCGGAATCATGAACTGCCGTTGCGCCGCGCAGGTGGCGCTTGTTCTTCGTGGTTTTCTTGGTCAGGATGTGACGCTTGAAGGCTTGACCGCGCTTGACGGTACCGCCCGGACGCACCACGAAGCGCTTTGCAGCGCTCTTCTTGGTCTTCATCTTAGGCATGACGAACAACTCCAGTTTATTAGATGGCGATGGGTGTGCGGTTGGCTTGCGCCCTTGACCCGCCCTTCGAAACCCAGTCCACTTGTGTACGGCAAACCGCTTGCGCAGCCGCCGTCATTGCTGGCGCGCCGCCCTGACCGGGCAACGCGCCGAACCACTGTCGAACCTGCGCGCGAAGCGCGCGGGCCCGTTACTTCTTTTTCTTCGGCGAGAGCACCATGATCATCTGGCGCCCTTCCATCTTCGGCATCTGCTCGACCTGGCCGACTTCCTCGAGATCCGTGCGCAGACGCTCAAGCATCCGCATACCGATTTCCTGGTGAGCCATTTCACGGCCACGGAAACGCAACGTGATCTTCGTCTTGTCGCCCTCTTCGAGGAAGCGCACGAGATTGCGGAGCTTGACGTTGTAATCCCCGTCATCGGTACCCGGGCGGAACTTGACTTCCTTGACCTGGATGACCTTCTGCTTCAGCTTCGCTTCGTGCTGCTTCTTCGATTCCTGGTACTTGAACTTGCCGTAATCCATCAGACGGCAAACCGGGGGAACCGCTTGCGGCGCGATTTCCACCAGGTCAACATCCAGTTCTTCCGATTTACGGAAAGCATCAGCGAGTTTTACGATACCGAGCGGTTCGTTCTCGATCCCGACCAGACGCACTTCCGGCGCAGTGATTTCACCGTTGATGCGATGCGACGACTTATCAGTAGCGATGTTACGTTTCCTCTAAAAATTAAAAAAACGAGCCGCGCTGCCAGGGCGGTTACTTGAACGAGCGCAGGTCTTCCTGCAGACGCTCAACGAAGGCATCGATCGGCATCACGCCAAGATCGACGCCGCCACGGGCACGCACGGCTACCGTTTGCGCATCACGCTCCTTATCGCCCACGACGAGGAGATAAGGCACCTTTTCCAGCGTGTGCTCGCGTATTTTATAGCTAATCTTCTCGTTGCGCAAATCGGCCGTCACTCTAACCCCTTGTTTTTGCAACGATTGGGCCAGAGATTGCGCATATTCGACCTGACTTTCGGCGATATTGAGCACAACAGCCTGCATCGGCGCGAGCCAGACCGGCATTGCCCCAGCATGGTGCTCGATCAAAATGCCGAGGAATCGCTCCATCGAACCGACGATCGCACGGTGCAGCATCACGGGCCGGCGACGGCTGTTGTCTTCCGCCACGTACTCGGCGCCGAGGCGCTCCGGCAGCATCATGTCGAGCTGCAGCGTGCCGCACTGCCACGAACGGCCGAGCGCGTCCTTGATGTGGTACTCGATCTTCGGACCGTAGAACGCACCCTCGCCCGGCAGCTCTTGCCACTGGAGGCCGCACGCCGTCAGCGCTTCACGCAGGCCCTGCTCGGCACGGTCCCACGTTTCGTCGGAACCCATGCGCTGCTCCGGACGCAGCGACAGCTTGATGTCGATGTGGTCGAAGCCGAAATCGCCGTATACGCTCATCGCGAGCTTGTTGAACGCGATCGACTCGGCAATGATCTGGTCTTCCGTACAGAAGATGTGCGCATCGTCCTGCACGAAGCCGCGCACGCGCATCAGGCCGTGCAGCGCACCCGACGCCTCGTTGCGGTGGCACGAGCCGAATTCCGCGTAACGCAGCGGCAGGTCGCGGTACGAACGCAGGCCGTGGTTGAACACCTGGACGTGCCCCGGGCAGTTCATCGGCTTGATCGCGTAGTCGCGCTTCTCCGACTCCGTCGTGAACATGTTCTCGCGGTAGTTCTGCCAGTGGCCGGACGCTTCCCACAGCGAGCGGTCCATGATCATCGGCGTCTTGATCTCGAGGTAGCCGGCTTCGTTCACGCGGCGGCGCATGTACTGCTCGACCTGCTGCCACAGCGCCCAGCCCTTCGGATGCCAGAACACCATGCCCGGCGACTCTTCCTGCATGTGGAACAGGTCGAGCTGCTTGCCGAGCTTGCGGTGGTCGCGCTTTTCCGCTTCCTCGAGCATGTGCAGGTATTGGTCCTGGTCTTCCTTCTTCGTCCAGGCCGTGCCGTAGATGCGCTGCAGCTGCTCGTTCTTCGAATCGCCGCGCCAGTACGCGCCCGCGACCTTCATCAGCTTGAAGACCTTCAGCTTGCCCGTCGACGGCACGTGCGGGCCGCGGCACAGATCGGTGAAGCCGCCGTGCGAATACAGCTTGATTTCGTCGCTCTGCGGAATCGATTCGATGATCTCGGCCTTGTACTTCTCGCCGAGGCTGCGGAAATAACCCGCAGCCTCGTCGCGCGACACGACGCGGCGCGTCACGGGCTCGTCCTTCTTCACGAGTTCCTGCATTCGCCTTTCGATCTTTTCCAGATCTTCCGGCGTAAACGGACGGTTATACGAGAAGTCGTAATAGAAGCCGTTGTCGATCACGGGGCCGATCGTCACCTGCGCATCCGGATACAGATCCTTCACTGCGTACGCAAGCAAGTGGGCGGTCGAGTGGCGGATGATGTCGAGGCCGTCGGCATCCTTGTCCGTGACGATGGCGAGCGACGCGTCGCGGTCGATCACCGTGGACGTATCGACGAGCTCGCCGTCGAGCTTGCCACCAAGCGCAGCCTTCGCAAGGCCGGGACCGATCGAGGCTGCAACCTCGGCAACTGTCACCGGATGCTCGTATTGTCGAACTGAGCCGTCAGGCAAGCGTATCGAAACCATAGCAATCTCCGTGATGCCGACAGTGGGCGGCAGACCAGGCACGCGATGTAAAAGTCACGCGCGGAATATTCGCGACAAAAAAAATGCGGCCCCGCTTTCGAGGGGCCGCATTCGATACTTCATTCAAACTGAAAGGGCGAAAACGTTCCTCGACTAGCGTCGCTCCGAAGTGGTTTCGGTCAACGTTCGCGGTGTCATAACCGTATTCGCCTTGTTTGCGTTGAGCAATTTACTGCATCGAACACCCGGAGACCGGGCATTCTCAATTCGTTGGTAGGCTCGATTGGACTCGAACCAACGACCCCCACCATGTCAAGGTGGTGCTCTAACCAGCTGAGCTACGAGCCTAGAGAAGCTGAAATTATATGGAGCCGTTATCGGTTTGGCAAGCGTTTTTATGCGGTCGCAGCAAAATAACGGTGTTCCAACCCCATCACGCCTTGCGACCGGCCCGCACGACGCCCTGCACCTCGCCGAGCAGCGTGCAGGCGCGCTGGACTTGCGCCGAGTTCGACACCTCGACCGTGAATTGCATGAATGCCGCATTGCGGCGGCTCTGCGTCTTCACGCCCACGACGTTGATCTTTTCGCGTGCGAACACTTCGGAAATGTCGCGCAGCAACCCTTGCCGGTCGCTCGCCTCGATCATCAGGTCGACCGGATAAACGGACGCGCCGCGCCCGCCCAGCACGTCGGCGGACCAGGTCGTCTGCAGCACGCGCTCCGGTGCGCGCTCGACCATCCGGCGAAACGTCGGGCAGTCGCTGCGGTGGATCGACATCCCCTTGCCGCGCGTAACGAAGCCGCTGATCGGATCGGGCGGCGCCGGCCGGCAGCAACGCGCGAGCTGGGTCAGCAGCGCGTCGACGCCCACCACCAGCACGCCGGTCGACGCGCCGTGCGCGACGCTCGCGCCGCTGCTGCGCTTCTCGAAATCGGCCGGCGCCTCGGGCGTCGGCTCAGGCGGCGGCGCATCGGACAGCGCGTGCTCGACATTGCGCAGGCTGAATTCTTCCTTGCCGACGACCGAGAACAACTCCTCGGGCGACTTGAAGCCGAGCTTCGCGGCGAGGTTGTCCAGGTTGACCGACGTCTTGCCTTCGCGCTGCAGCGTCTTTTCGACGAGCGCCCGGCCGTGTGCGACGTTTTCTTCCTGCTCGATCGAGTTGAACCACGCGCGCACCTTCTGACGCGCGCGCGGGCTCTTCAGGTAACCGAGCTGCAGGTTCAGCCAGTCGCGCGACGGCCCGCCCTCCTTCACCGCGACGATCTCGACCGTCTGGCCGTTCGCGAGCGGCGTGTTCAGCGGCACCATCGCGCCGTCGACGCGCGCGCCGCGGCAACGATGGCCGAGCTCGCTGTGCAGGTGGTACGCGAAATCGACCGGCGTCGCACCCTGCGGCAGCGCGATCACGCGCGCCTGCGGCGTCAGCACGTAGATGTGGTCGTCGTCGAGCGACGTCTCGCGCAATTGCGCCCACGCCTGGTCGCCCGATACCCCGGGGCCGTCCTCGACGTCGTCCTTCCACGCGAGCAACTGGCGCAGCCACGCGATCTTCTCGTCGTACTTGTCGCTCGCCGAGAACTGGCCGCCATAACCGCGCGCGCCGGCCTCCTTGTAGCGCCAGTGCGCGGCAACGCCATACTCGGCGAAGCGGTGCATTTCCTGCGTGCGGATCTGCACTTCGAACGCGCGGCCGTCGTCGCCGATCACGACCGTATGCAGCGACTTGTAGCCGTTCGGCTTCGGTCGCGAGATGTAGTCGTCGAACTCCTTCGGCACCGGCTGCCACAGGTGATGCACGATGCCGAGCACCGTGTAGCAATCCTTGATGTCGGGCACGATCACCCGAAACGCGCGTACGTCGTACAGCTCGGAGAAATCGAGCTCCTTGCCGCGCATCTTGCGCCAGATGCTGTAGATATGCTTCGGCCGGCCGCTCACGTCGGCCTGGATGTTCGCGTCCGCCAGCTCTTGCTGCAGCCGCGCGATCGCCTGCGTGACGTACGCCTCGCGTTCGATGCGCTTCTCGTCGAGCAGCTTCGCGATCCGCTTGTAGGTGACGGGATCCTCGAAGCGGAACGCGAGATCCTCGAGCTCCCACTTCAGTTGCCAGATCCCGAGACGGTTCGCGAGCGGCGCATAGATCTCGAGCGTCTCGCGCGCGACGTCGGGCGGCGGATCGATCTTCGCGGCCGCGTAGTAGCGCAGCGACTGCAACCGCGACGCGAGCCGGATCAGCACCACCCGGATGTCCTGCGCGAACGCGAGGAGCATCTTGCGCAGCGCCTCGATCTGCGTGCGCCGCTCTTCCGCCGCGTCGCGCCCCGCGTCGGGCACCGCATTCTGCGCGGCACGCAGGCTGACGGTGCCGAGCCGCAACAGCTTGCGCACGTCGGATACGAGCCGCGCCACTTCGTCGCCGAAACGCTCGGCGAGCTCGCGCTCGGGATTGCTCAGGTGCGGCGTCAGTACGAACAGCGCGGCGGCCTGCATCGCCGACGGATCGACGTTCAGCGTACGCATGATCGACGCCGTGCCCGCCGAGTGATCGGCAAGCAGTTCGCCGGACGACAGGCGCGCGTCGCCGGCCCGCTCGCGCACGAACGCGAGCACGTCGTCGAAAGACGGTGCCGCGACGGGGGAAGTGGAAACAGACTCGGTCATTGCACGGCCTGACGGAATGCGGTCATCGTCGGTTGATGCTTTGCCCCGCTCAGCTCCGCTGCGCGGCGACGACCACGATCTCGACGAGCAGCGCCGGATCCGCGAGCTTCGCCTCGACGGTGGCGCGCGGCGGCGTGTTGCCCTGCGCGACCCACGCGTCCCACTCCGCATTCATGCCTTCGAAATTCGCCAGGTCCGAGATGTAGATCTGCACCGACAGCAGATGCGCCTTGTCGCTGTTCGCTTCGGCGAGCAGGCGGTCGATGTGGCCGAGCACTTCGCGCGTCTGGCCCTTGATGTCCTGCGTGGTGTCTTCGGCGATCTGGCCTGCCAGATACACGGTACCGTTGTGGATCGCGGTTTCGGAGAGACGGGCCCCGACGTGGTGACGAATGACTGCCATGGAATGTTCCGGTCGTGAGTGGGTGAAGAATCGGACGACGACACGGCCCGCGTGCCGCCGAACCGCATATTATGACGCGTTTATGCGTCGCCTTCGACGAAAAACCGCCGCGCGAGCGCAATCTGGTCGGCGCTGATGAACGCCGGCGCGTGGCCCGCACCCGGAATCTCGGCCTGCGTCACATGCCGGCCGCGGCGCATCATCTCGGCCACCGTCTCGCGCGACAGCAGGTCGGACGTCTCGCCGCGCACGACGAGCAGCGCCGCGTCCGTCGTCTCGATGGCGCGCCACAGCGCGGCCTCGCCGAGCGCGGCCAGCTCGGGCGTCGTCGCCTTGAAGGGTTCGGCAATGCGCGGATCGTAGCGCATCGTCCAGCCGCCTTCGGGCAGCTCGCGCAGCAGCGGTCCGTTGATCTCGCGCCACTCGTCGCCAGTCAGCGCGCCGAACGGCAACGACAGCGACGTCAGGTAGTCGATGCCCTCCTGTTCGGTCGCAAAGCGCGGCTGCACGCCGAGATATTCGCCGATGCGCGTCAGCGAATCGGGCTCGATGCGCGGGCCGACGTCGTTGACGATCATCCGGCGCAGCGGCGAACCGGGCAGCCCCGCGAGCGCCATGCCGATCAGGCCGCCCATCGACGTGCCGAACCAGTCGACCGATTCGACGTCGAGCCGCGCGATCAGCGTCACCATGTCGGCCACGTATTGCGGAATCGCATAGAGCCGCGGATCGGCCAGCCGGTCGGACCGGCCGCGCCCGACGACATCGGGGCAAACGACGCGATACGTATCGGACAGCGCGGCGGCGAGCCGGTCGAAATCGCGCCCGGAACGGGTCAGGCCATGCACGCAGACCAGCACGCGAGGGTTGGCGGGATCGCCCCACTCGGTATAGGCGACGTGGTGAAGGCCGGCAGCGCTCGCACACTGCACGCGCCGCTGGCGAGGAACCGCCGGATTCGCTGGGGTCGTTGGCATCGTTGGCATCCTGTCGATCGGGGGGCGACGCGCGGGGCAACGCTTGCGACGCCCGATGCAAACGATTGTAAACCGCTTCCGCCGCACGGGTCCGCCCACCGGGCACCGTGCACCGGGCAGGCGGCGCGGCCGCACGCAATGACAAACGCCCCGCATGCCGTCGTCCGGCATGCGGGGCGTCGAAACGGCGCTTGCGCGCGGAGAACTTAGGCGACCGCGCTGACGTCGAGCGGCGCGCCCGTCTTCGCCTGGATCTCGTCGGCGCTCACGCCGTCGGCGAGCTCGAGGACCTTCAGGCCGGCCGGCGTCACTTCGATCACGCCGAGATCGGTGATGATCAGGTCGACCACGCCGACACCGGTCAACGGCAGGTTGCACTCGTCGAGGATCTTGTGCTGGTCGCCCTTCGCGACGTGCTCCATCAGCACGACGACGCGCTTCACGCCGGCGACGAGGTCCATCGCACCGCCCATCCCCTTGATCATCTTGCCGGGGATCATCCAGTTCGCGAGGTCGCCCTGCTTGCTGACCTGCATCGCGCCGAGGATCGCGAGGTTGATGTGGCCGCCGCGAATCATCGCGAACGAGTCGGCCGACGAGAAGATCGACGAGCCCGGCAGCGTCGTGACGGTCTGCTTGCCGGCGTTGATGAGATCGGCGTCGACTTCGTCCTCGGTCGGCGACGGGCCGATGCCCAGCAGGCCGTTCTCCGACTGCAGCCACACCTCGACGCCTTCCGGCACGTGGTTCGCGACGAGCGTCGGCAGGCCGATGCCGAGGTTCACGTAGAAGCCGTCCTGCAGTTCCTTCGCCGCGCGCGCGGCCATCTGGTCACGATTCCAGGCCATGTCAGTCTCCTTTCGCGCGTACGACGCGTTGTTCGATGCGTTTTTCCGGCGTCGCGTTCAGCACGATGCGCTGCACGAAAATCCCCGGCGTATGGACCTGGTCCGGATCGAGTGTGCCGTTCTCGACGATCTCCTCGACCTCCACCACGGTGATCTTGCCGGCCATCGCGCACATCGGGTTGAAGTTGCGCGCGGTGCGGCGATAGATCAGGTTCCCGGACTTGTCGGCCTTCCACGCCTTCACGAGCGCGACATCGGCCGTCAGCGACGGCTCGAGCACGTAGTGACGATCGCCGAACTGGCGCGTTTCCTTGCCTTCCGCGATCACGGTGCCGTAGCCGGTATTCGTGAAGAACGCGGGGATGCCCGCGCCGCCCGCGCGCAGCTTTTCGGCCAGCGTGCCTTGCGGCGTGAATTCGAGCTCGAGTTCCCCGGCCAGGTACTGGCGCTCGAACTCCTTGTTCTCGCCGACGTACGACGAGATCATCTTCTTGATCTGGCGCGTTTCCAGCAACAGGCCGAGACCGAAACCGTCAACGCCTGCGTTGTTGCTGATGCACGTGATGCCCTTGACGGCCGAATCGCGCAACGCCGCGATCAGCGCCTCCGGAATCCCGCACAGGCCGAAGCCGCCCACCGCGAAGGTCTGTCCGTCACGGACGATCCCTTCCAGCGCGGCAGCCGCGCTTGGATAGACTTTGTTCATCTGTTGTCCCTTCCTCTATGGAAACCAGCAAAACCGGTTCACGCGCCCATGTGGGCCGCAAGCCCGCCGCATCATTCTATGCATGCGCGGCGATGCCTGCGTCGAGGCGCGCTGTTTTTATGTCGCGGCAAAGCGCCGCGAGATGCCTGAAAGGGTACGATGCGGCGCGGATGCGGCACAATACGCAAAAATACATAAGCGTTTGCCTCCGGTTACCTGCGCCATGACCGCTCTCGATTACCAGACTGCCTTCCACCTCGCGCCGCTCGGCCTCGTGATGTCGCGCGACCGCGTAATCGAGGACTGCAACGACGCGCTCGCGTCGATCTTCCGCTGCGCGCGGGCCGACCTGATCGGAAAATCGTACGAGGTGCTCTACCCGTCGACGGACGAATTCCAGCGAATCGGCGAGCGCATCGCGCGCGTGATGGCCGCGAACGGCATCTACTCGGATGACAGAATCATGAAACGGGCCGACGGCGAGTTGTTCTGGTGCCACGTGACGGGCCGCGCGCTCGACCGCACCGCGCCGCTCGCCGCCGGCGTCTGGACCTTCGAGGATTTGAGCGCGACGCGCCGCGTCGCCGTCGAGTTGACCCCGCGCGAGCGCGAGATCGCCGCACAACTCGCGACCGGCAAGACCAGCAAGCAGATCGGGCGCGTGCTCGACATCAGCTCGCGCACGGTCGACATCTACCGCGCACGGCTGATGCGCAAGTACGGGACGAACAACACGCCGGAGCTGCTGCAGCGCCTGCTCGGGCAGTGAACGGGCAGCAAATGGCAGCGCCCGGATGACAATCGGCCGCGCATGGCGGCCGATTCGGGTAACGACAACGGGCATGGCGACTCACCGGCACGCCGGCGCCGGCCTCGCCGTATCGGCCCTCAGCCGATATTCGTCGCGAGCGCGCGTTCGATCGTGTCGCGCAGCAGTTGCGGCAGCGGCACCGACTTGCCGAGCGCGTAGTCGACCCACACGCAGCGCGCGTTGCCGCGCGCATAGACGTGCTGCGGATCGTCCGCACGCGTGAGCTCGAAACCGGTATCGAAGCTGCTTCGGCCAGGTTTCGCGGCCGACATCTTCGCGATCACGTCGCCCGGATAGTGCAGTTGCTTGAGGAATTCCATCGACGCCGTGACGATGACGGGCCCCTGCCCCTCGCCGTTGCCGCCGGCGATGCCGAGTTCCTCGAACCACGAGATCCGCGCCTGCTCCATGTAGCGGAAATAGACCGTGTTGTTCACGTGGCCGAACGCGTCCATGTCGCCCCAGCGGATCGGCATCGACATCTCAAAAACGGGTGAGTAATCGCTTGTTGCGCTCATTGCAGTCTTCTTTGTTGCGGTATGTCATCCGCTCACGCGAGGCCGAAGCCGTCGTCGGCGGAGATAATCGAGCCATTGATGAACTGCGACTCGTCGGCCGCGAGCAGCAACAACAGCCCGTCGAGATCCTGCGGCTTGCCGACGCGCCGGCGCGGCAGCATCGACTGCAGCTTCTGGCCCTGCTCGGTTTCCCACAGGTAATGATTGATTTCGGTATCGATATAGCCCGGACAGATCGCGTTGACGTTGATCCCGTGGCGCCCCCATTCGAGCGCCATCGCGCGCGTCATCTGCACGACCGCGGCCTTGCTCATCGCGTACAGCCCGATCTGCGGAAACACGCGCAAGCCGGCCACCGACGCGATGTTGATGATCCGGCACGGCGGCTTGCCGTTACCGCTGCCGTTCGCGCGCATGATCATCCGCTTCGCGACTTCCTGCGCGACGAAAAACGCGCCGCGCGTATTGGTATCGAACACGAATTCGAAGTCGGCCGGCGTCACGTCGACGAGCTTCTGCATCGTCGACACGCCCGAATTGTTCACGAGGATGTCGATCGTGCCGGCTTCCGTCTCCGCGTGCGCGACCGCCGCCTTGATGCTCTGGACGTCCGTGACGTCGAGCGACACCACGTGCGCGGCGCCCCCCTCCGCTTCGATCTCCGCGCGCAGTTCCTTCAGGCGCTCGACGCGGCGGCTCGCGAGCACGACCTTCGCACCGGCCTGCGACAGTACCTGCGCAAAGCGTTGCCCGAGACCGCTCGACGCGCCCGTGACCAGCGCAACCTTGCCTTCCAGATTGATCGACCGACCCATTGCATACCCCTTTCGATGTCGTTTCGCCGCCCCGGACAGCGCAGCCCGTGCGGCATAACCCTAGCATAAAAATAGAACGATCGTGCTAATCTAGCCACCTGCTGTTGCGGCAAGCGTTTCGTTTCGCAGACAATACGCTCCCGAATAAAAGCATTCTAACGGTTAGAGGAACGCCAATGACCCCCGCAAGCCTCATCGAGCAATACGGCCCGCGCGAATCGATGGAATACGACGTCGTGATCGTCGGCGGCGGCCCCGCCGGGCTGTCGGCGGCGATCCGGCTCAAGCAGCTGGCCGCCGAGAAAGGCACCGAGATCGGCGTGTGCGTGCTCGAGAAGGGTTCCGAGATCGGCGCGCACATCCTGTCGGGCGCGGTGATGGACCCGCGCGCGATCACCGAGCTGTTCCCTGACTGGAAGGAACAGGGCGCACCGCTGACCGTCGAGGTGAGCGAGGACCGCTTCCTGTTCCTGTCCGAGAAGAGCGCGGTGACGACGCCGAACTGGGCGTTGCCCGAGAACTTCAAGAACCACGGCAACTACGTGATCTCGCTGGGCAACGTCACGCGCTGGCTCGGCACGCAGGCGGAAGCGCTCGGCGTCGAGATCTTCCCGGGCTTCCCGGCTGCCGAGATTCTCTATAACGACGACGGCTCGGTGAAGGGCGTCGCGACCGGCAACATGGGCGTGGGCAAGGACGGCGAGCCGACCGAGAACTTCCAGCTCGGCATGGAGCTGCACGCGAAGTACACGCTGTTCGCCGAAGGCTGCCGCGGCCACCTCGGCCGCCAGCTGATCTCGAAGTTCAAGCTCGACGCGAACGCCGATCCGCAGGCGTACGGGATCGGCATCAAGGAACTGTGGGAAATCGATCCCGCGAAGCACAAGCCGGGCCTCGTGATCCACACGGCCGGCTGGCCGCTGAAGTCGGATACCTACGGCGGCTCGTTCCTGTATCACATGGACAACAACCAGGTCGTGGTCGGCTTCGTGGTCGGCCTCGGCTACACGAACCCGTACCTGTCGCCGTTCGAGGAATTCCAGCGCTACAAGACGCATCCGTCGATCCGCGCGTTCCTCGAAGGCGGCAAGCGCGTGTCGTACGGTGCACGTGCGATCACCGCGGGCGGGCTGCTGTCGCTGCCGAAGACGGTGTTCCCGGGCGGCGCATTGATCGGCGACGACGCGGGTTTCCTGAACGCATCGCGGATCAAGGGCAGCCACGCGGCGATCAAGACCGGCATGCTGGCGGCCGACGCCGCGTTCGACGCGTTGCAGGCCGGCCGTCAGTCGGACGAGCTCAACGCGTACCCGGACGCCTTCAAGCAGTCGTGGCTGTACACGGAGCTGTACCGCGCGCGCAACTTCAAGCAGTGGATGGCCAAGGGGCTGTATCTCGGCACGCTGATGGTCGGGCTCGAGCAGAAGGTGATGGGCGGCAACGTGCCGTGGACGCTGCATCACCAGCACGCGGACCACGAGACGCTGAAGCCGGCGTCGCAGTGCGAGCCGATCGAGTATCCGAAGCCGGACGGCAAGCTGACGTTCGACCGGCTGTCGTCGGTGTTCATCTCGAACACGAACCACGAGGAGAACCAGCCGGCGCACCTGACGCTGAAGGATGCGAACGTGCCGGTGAACGTGAACCTGCGCACGTACGCGGGGCCGGAGGGGCGCTTCTGCCCGGCGGCCGTGTACGAATTCGTGAAGAACGACGACGGCAGCGATCGGCTGGTGATCAACGCGCAGAACTGCGTGCACTGCAAGACCTGCGACATCAAGGACCCGACGCAGAACATCGTGTGGGTCACGCCCGAAGGCGGCGGCGGGCCGAATTACCCGAACATGTAACCTGCCGGAACGCGCCGCCACGAGCGTCGCGTTTTTTGGCGGGCCGCGCTGCAATCTGCAGCAAACGAAACGGGGCGCCGCATCACGCAGCGCCCCGTTTGCATTCATCGCTCGACGGTCGAGACGAGGCGCACCGCGCCCCGCCCGCTTGCGTCAGGTCGCGCTGCCCGCGATCTTCGGCGTCGGCGTCTCGACGTCGCCGCACTGCGCGCGATGGCGCAGTGCATGATCGATCAGCACCAGTGCGAGCATCGACTCGGCGATCGGCGTCGCGCGGATGCCGACGCACGGGTCGTGGCGGCCGAAGGTTTCCACCGTGGCCTCCTCGCCGGCCTTCGTGATCGAACGGCGCGGCGTGCGGATGCTCGACGTCGGCTTGATCGCGATCGACACGGTGATGTCCTGCCCCGTCGAAATCCCGCCGAGCACACCGCCCGCATGGTTGCCGACGAAGCCGCCCGGCGTCAGCTCGTCGCCGTGCACCGAGCCGCGTTGCGCGACGCTGTCGAAGCCCGCGCCGATCTCGACGCCCTTCACCGCGTTGATGCTCATCATCGCCTTCGCGATGTCCGCATCGAGGCGGTCGAACACGGGTTCGCCCCAGCCGACCGGCACCCCCGACGCGACGACGTCGATGCGCGCGCCGATCGAATCGCCGTCCTTGCGCAGCGCATCCATGTAGGCCTCGAGTTCCGGAACGACCGCCGCGTTCGGCGAGAAGAACGGATTCTCGCGCACATGCGACCAGTCGACGAACGGCACGTCGATCTCGCCGAGGCCGCTCATGTAGCCGCGCACCTCGACGCCGAAGCGCTCGCGCAGCCACTTCTTCGCGACCGCACCCGCGCCGACGATCGGCGCGGTCAGGCGCGCGGACGAGCGGCCGCCGCCGCGATAGTCGCGGATGCCGTACTTCTGCCAGTAGGTGTAATCGGCATGGCCGGGACGGAACGTCTCGACGATGTTGCCGTAGTCCTTGCTGCGCTGGTCGGTATTGCGGATCAGCAGCGCGATCGGCGTGCCGGTCGTCACGCCTTCGAACACGCCCGACAGGATCTCGACCTCGTCGGCCTCCTGCCGTTGCGTCACGTGCCGCGACGTGCCGGGCTTGCGGCGATCGAGCTCGATCTGGATGTCGGCTTCGGTCAGCCCCATCCCCGGCGGGCAGCCGTCGATCACGCAGCCGATCGCGGGACCGTGCGATTCGCCGAAGGTCGTGACAGTGAAAAGCGTGCCGAGGGTATTGCCGGACATGATGGAACCGCCCAAAGAGAAATGGGCAAACCGATGCGCTGCCCGGGCAGCAGGCAGATCGATCGTTTGCCGGTCGAGAAAAGAGGTAAACCGCTATTATGCCAGCCGTCCCGGGCCCGCGGGCCGCATGAAACGTCGGCCGGGCGCACGGTGCGCGCATACGCGGCCCGGATGGTGCGGCCGGAAGCCCGTTCCGGCCGGCTTGCAGCCGAATGCCTGCCCGCGCGATGCCCGCGGGCGCCCGCCTACTTCCGCGCGCCGCGCAGTTCGGTCACCGCGGCCTGCAGCGACTCGGGCGTTGCAACCGACGCCGGGATCGGCTCGCCGACCGCCAGCGTCAGCCGGCTCATCACGCCGCGCTTGATGGGCCGCGGCATCCGCGCATCGGAATGCCGTGAGAAATAGCTGCCCCAAAGCCCGCGCAGCGCCATCGGAATCACCGGCGCCGGCGTGCGGCTCAGGATCTCGGTGATGCCGTGATGGAACGTATTGATGTCGCCCGTCTTCGTCAGCTTGCCCTCGGGGAAGATGCACACGAGTTCGCCGTCCTTCAGCGCGGCCTCGCACGCGTCGTACGCGCGCGTGAGCATCTCGGGATCCTCGTGGCGCGGCGCGATCGGGATCGCCTTCGCATGCCGGAACACCCAGCTCGCGAAGCGCGTCTTGAAGATCCGGTGATCCATCACGAAACGGATCGGGCGCGGGCTCGCGGCGGCCAGCACGAGCGCATCGACGTAGCTGACATGGTTGCAGACGAGCACGGCCGCCCCTTCCGCCGGGATCCGCTCCGCGTGCACGAGGCGAATCCGGTAGAAGGTGTGCACGAGCACCCACGCAACGAAGCGCAGCAGGAACTCCGGCACGAGCAGGTAGATATACGTCGCGACGATCACGTTCAGCAGCGCGGTGACGAGGAACAGGCCCGGGATGTCGACGCCGGCCTTGGTCAGCCCCATCGCCATCACGGCCGACAGGATCATGAACAGCGCGTTCAGGATGTTGTTCGCGGCGATGATCCGCGCGCGGTGCGTCGGCGCGCTGCGGCTCTGGATCAGCGCGTACAGCGGCACGCTGTAGAAGCCGCCGAACATCGCGAGCAGGAACAGGTCGGCCAGGATGCGCCAGTGGCGCGCGCCGGCCAGGAATTCGCCGACCGACAGCAGATGGCCGGGCGACGGCAGCGCGTGGCTCGCGAAGTACAGCTCGATCGCGAACACGCTGATGCCGATCGAGCCGAGCGGTACGAGGCCGATCTCGACGCGCCGCTGCGACAGCCGTTCGCACAGCAGCGAGCCGAGGCCGATGCCGACCGAGAACGTCGCGAGCAGGATCGTGACGACGTCGGGGCTCGCGGACAGCACGTCCTTCGCGAAATTGAAGAACGACGTGAGGAACGTCGCACCGACGAACCACAGCCACGAGATGCCGAGCAGGCTCAGGAACACGGTGCGGTTCTGCCGCGCGAGCCCGAGGTTGCGCCAGGTCTCGCTGAACGGATTCCAGTTGATCACGAGATCGGGCTGCGGCGCCGGCGTGGACGGCACGCGCTGCGAGACGAGCCGCCCCGCGATCGCGATGACGACGACGCTCACCGCGAGCACGCGCTCGCCGCTGCCTTCGATACCCGCGGCCGCGCCGCCGATGATCGTGCCGATCAGGATCGCGATGAACGTGCCCATCTCGACGAGACCGTTGCCGCCGACCAGTTCGTGCTCGCCGAGATGCTGCGGCAGATACGAATACTTGACGGGCCCGAACAGCGTCGAGTGCATCCCCATCATGAACGTGCACAGATACAGCAGGGTCGCGCTGTGCGTGACGAAGCCGGCCGCGCCGACCAGCATCAGCACGATCTCGAAGGTCTTCACGAAGCGCGTGAGGGTCGCCTTGTCGTACTTGTCGGCGATCTGGCCGGACGTCGCCGAGAACAGCACGAACGGCAGGATGAAGATCGCGGAAATCAGGAATGCGGCAGTCTTCGCATCGACGCCGGAGAACCGCGCGGTGTGATAGGTGACGAGCGACGTGAAGCCGATCTTGAAGACGTTGTCGTTCAGCGCGCCGAGGAACTGGGTCGTGAAGAACGGTGCGAAACGGCGCTCGCGCAGCAGGTCGAACTGCGACGCGTGGGCGCGCCTTTCGTCGCGCTGCCCCGATGTGGCTTGCGTTTGATCGCTCATGCGGAATACGCGCGCGTCGTCTTGGCGAAGCTGCGCGGGCCTTGTCGTGTTGTCGTTGAAAAAACGGCGGCGCAGGACAAACCTGCGCCGCCGCGTGCCGGATGGCGACGCCCGCGCGTCAGGGCGCAGGGCGCGGCGTGGTTCACGGCTTGTGCGCTTCGGCTTCCGATTCCGGCCAGTCGCGAATGTACGCCTTCAGCATCCGGTTCTCGAAGCTCTGCGCCTCGACGACCGTCTTCGCGACGTCGTAGAACGAAATGACGCCCATCAGCACCTTCTTGTCGAGCACGGGCATGTAGCGCGCGTGGCGCTCGAGCATCATCCGGCGCACTTCGTTGACGTCCGTTTCCGGCGTGCAGGTGAGCGGCTCGTCCATCACCTTGCGCACCTGCACGTCGCCGATCGCGCCGCCGTTGACGTGCAGGCGCAGGATGATCTCGCGGAACGTCAGCATCCCGACGAGATCGCCGTACTCCATCACGACGAGCGAACCGATGTCGTGCTCGGCCATCGTATCGACCGCTTCGCGCAGCGGTTTATCGGGCGTCACCGTAAACAACGTGTTGCCCTTCACTTTCAGAATATCGCTGACGCGCATCGTAGTCCCCTCATGCTTGAATGCAAAACCTCTTTCGATCCTATCGGAAAGCCTGTCAAAAGGAAAGCGCGGGCCGGCGCGGCGGGCCGCCCCCGCTTGCGGACACCGGCTGCCGGCCGCACAATGGCCCCATGAACAGCGGCCCGAGGAGATGGCCATGGCGCATACGCATTCGGAGCAATTCGCCAGCTTCGCTGATTTCTACCCGTATTACCTGAACGAACACCAGAACCTGACGTCGCGGCGGCTGCACTTCATCGGCTCGCTCGGCGTGATCGGCTGCGTCGCGATGGCGATCGCGACCGGCCACTGGCTGTGGCTGCCGGCAGCTGTCGTCTGCGGCTACGGGTTCGCATGGGTCGGACACTTCTTCTTCGAGAAGAATCGCCCGGCCACGTTCCGGCACCCGATCTACAGCCTGATGGGCGACTGGGTGATGTTCAAGGACATCTGCACCGGCAAGATTCCGCTGTAGTCACCGGGTGGCCGGGCGCCGCATTCACGCGGGCCGCGGCGGCCGCGCGTGCGGGTCGGGTACGCCTTCCGGCGCCTGCCCCGGGATACCCGCCGGCTGTGCTCCCGCAAGCCGGTGGGCGGCGATCAGCGACGCGAGCGACACGTCGAACCGCTCGTTCGACAGCACCTCGAGCAGCGCCGCGCCGTCGACATGGCTGCGCCGCCGCTGCAACTGGTAGGTCAGCTCCGTGCGGTCGATCACCAGCACGTCGAACAGTTGCGCGAGCGTCAGCTGCTCCGGGTTCGCGAGCAGGACGTAGCGCGGCGCGGCATCGCCGCCGACGTCCAGCCTCGCAATCCATTCCCGCTCCTCCATCGTCGTCAGCAACCGCTGCGCGGTTTCCATGTCGCACCGCAGCATGGTCGCGAGCCGCACCGCCGCGTACCCGGGCTTGCCGGCCGCGCGTGCCTCGGCAAGCCGCGCGAGCAGTTCGAGCGCATCGAGCAGGTCGCTGCCCGGATAGTGGATGCGATGGAACTGACCGACGCGGATCGCCGGCAGCGCGGACGCCACCATCGCGCCGAGCAGCGCGACGAACCAGCTGAGATACACCCACAGCAGGAACACCGGCAGCGCCGCGAACGCGCCGTAGACGGCCGTATAGGTCGGAATGCGCCGCACGTAGTAGCCGAAACCGCGTTTCGCGAACTCGAACGCGACGGCCGCGAACAGCCCGCCGATCACCGCGTCGCGCCATGCGACCGTGCAGTTCGGCAGGTACACGTACAGCAGCGTGAACGCGAGCACCGTCAGCGGCAGCGACGCGAGCGCGAGCAGCCACTCGACGATCGACGTGGACGGCCCCGCGCCGGTGAACGCGAGCGACTGCGTGAACAGGTACGACGAGATCGACAGGCTCACGCCGAACAGCAAGGGCCCAAGCGTGATCAGCGCCCAGTACGCGAGCACGCGCTGCGCGAACGGCCGCGGCTTGCGCACCCGCCAGATCAGGTTGAAGGCCGATTCGATCGTCATCATCGTCATCACCGACGTGACGACGAGCACGATCAGGCCGGCCGTCGTCAGCCCCTTGGCCTTCGACGCGAACTGGTTCAGGTACTTGAAGATCTGGACGTTGAACTGCGCGGGCATCAGGTGATCCGCGAGGAACCCCTGCAGCGAGATCTGGAACGACGCGAACATCGGGAACGCGGTGAACAGCGCGAACGCGACCGTCACGAGCGGCACGAGCGCCAGCATCGTCGTGAAAGTCAGGCTGCCCGCCACTTGCGGGATGCGATCCTCGGCGCTGCGCCGGGCCGCGAACTGCGCGAGGCGCTTGAGGGTGTCGAGATCGACGCTCAACTTCGGCAAACTGCTTCTCCTTCCTGATGCCGCGCGCCTCACGGCGCGCCGCCGCCGCGCTGCGCGACGGCTTCAGCCCCTATAATAGCCGCTCGATCCAGCAGGGGCCGACTGCACCGGGCACGCGCGCGGCCGCACGCGGCTCCGTCGCCCATGAAAGACATCCTCGTTCTCTATTACAGCCGTCACGGCGCCACGCGCGATCTCGCGCTCGCCATCGCCAACGGCATCGACAGCGTGCCGGGCATGCAGGCACGCATCCGCACCGTGCCGCCCGTGTCGACCGTCTGCGAAGCCAGCGCCCCCGACATCCCCGCCGACGGCCCGCCCTATGCGGAACTGCGCGACCTCGAGGAATGCGCGGGCCTCGCGCTCGGCTCGCCGACCCGTTTCGGCAACATGGCCGCCTCGCTCAAGTATTTCCTCGACGGCACGACGCCGCAATGGCTGTCGGGCGCGCTGACCGGCAAGCCGGCGAGCGTGTTCACGTCGACGGGCAGCCTGCACGGCGGCCAGGAATCGACGCTGCTGTCGATGATGCTGCCGCTGCTCCATCACGGGATGATGATCGTCGGGATCCCGTACACCGAATCCGCGCTCAGCACGACGCGCACCGGCGGCACGCCGTACGGCGCGTCGCACGTCTCGCAGCATGATCGCGCCGCGCCCGGCGGGCTGTCGGCCGACGAAAAGGCGCTCGCGGCCGCGCTCGGCGTGCGGCTCGCACGCGCGGCGGCCGCCCTCTCCAACGCCCAGGCCGCCGACGCCGCATGAACGCGCCCGCCCGCCCCGCCGTCGCCGCCCGGCCGCGCTACGCGCTGGCCGCCGCCGCGTGCCTCGTCGCGCTGATCGCGCTGTCGCTCGCGTGGGAGCTGTGGCTCGCGCCGCTGCGCCCGGGCGGCTCCGCGCTGATGCTGAAGGCCGTGCCGCTCGCGCTCGCGCTGCCCGGCGTCTGGCGGCGTAACATCTATACGATGCAGTGGGCGAGCATGCTGATTCTCGTCTATTTCGCCGAAGGCATCGTGCGCGGCATGTCCGATCGCGGGTTGTCCGCGACGCTCGGCTGGTGCGAGACCGCGCTCGCCGTCGGCTTCTTCGTAGCGGCGCTGGCGTACGTCGCGCCGTTCAAGCGCGCGGCAAAAAAGTCGCGCGCCGCGTCCTGACCCTTACGCGACAAGGTGATGATGTCCTCCGAAGCTTTCGTTTCCGCGTGCCGTGACGCGATCGGCGCCGACCACGTGCTGACCGACCCGCACGATACCGAACCGTTCCTGACCGACTGGCGCCGCCGTTACAAGGGTGCCGCATGCGCGGTGCTGAAACCCGCGAACACGGCCGAAGTCGCCGCACTCGTCAAGCTGGCCAACGCGCACGGCATCGCGCTCGTGCCGCAAGGCGGCAACACGGGCCTCGCCGGCGGCGCGACGCCCGACGCGAGCGGCAGCCAGGCCGTGCTGAGCGTCGCGCGCCTGAACCGCGTGCGTGCACTCGATCCGCACAACAACACGATCACCGTCGAAGCCGGTGTGATCCTCGCCGACGTGCAGGCACGCGCCCGCGAAGGCGACCGGCTGTTCGCGTTGAGCCTCGCGGCGGAAGGCAGCTGCACGATCGGCGGCAACCTGTCGACCAATGCGGGCGGGACCGCGGTGCTGCGCTACGGCAACGCGCGCGAGCTGTGCCTCGGTCTCGAGGTCGTGACGCCGCAGGGCGAGATCTGGGACGGCCTGCGCGGGCTGCGCAAGGACAACACGGGCTACGACCTGCGCGACCTGTTCATCGGCGCGGAAGGCACGCTCGGGATCATCACGGCGGCCGTGATGAAGCTGCATCCGCTGCCGGCCGCGCAGGTCACGGCACTGGCCGCGCTCGAATCGCCGCACGCGGCGCTCGACTTCCTCGCGCTCGCGCAGCGCGCGGCCGGGCCGCTGCTGACCGGCTTCGAGCTGATGTCGGATTTCTGCATGCAGCTCGTCGGCAAGCACTACCCGCAACTGCGCTACCCGTTCGCGCAGACGCATTCGCAGACGGTGCTGCTCGAACTGTCCGACAACGAAAGCGAAGCGCATGCGCGCGCGCTGTTCGAGAAACTGATGGAAGAAGCGTTCGAGGCCGGGCTCGTGGTCGACGCGGTGGTCGCGGAGAATCTCGCGCAGTCGCGCGCGTTCTGGGACCTGCGCGAACACATCCCGCTCGCCCAGGCCGACGAGGGGCTCAACATCAAGCACGACATCGCGGTGCCGATCTCGTCGGTCGCGCGCTTCATCGACGAGACCGACGCGGCGATCCAGCAGGCCGCGCCGGGGGCGCGGATGGTCACGTTCGGCCACCTCGGTGACGGCAACCTCCACTACAACGTGCAGATGCCCGAAGGCGGCGATCCGAAGGCGTTCCTCGCCGCATTCCAGGCACCGATCAACCGGATCGTCTACGACAACGTGCACCGTCACCACGGCACGATCAGCGCGGAACACGGAATCGGCCAGTTGAAGATCGACGATGCGCAGCGCTACAAGTCGCAGGTCGAAACGACGCTGATGCGCACGCTGAAGACCGCGCTCGACCCGCGCGGCCTGATGAATCCCGGCAAGGTCCTGCGCTGAAACCGCCCACTCCGGAGCGAAGCCCGTGAAAGTCCGCGTACTGTCCGACCTGCATCTCGAAAGCAACCAGCCCGACGTGATCGCGCATGCCGACGCGGATCTCGTCGTGCTGGCCGGCGACATCCACAATCACGCGGAAGGCCTGCGCTGGGCCGCCGAGACGTTCGACCCGGCTGTGCCGGTGATCTACGTGCCGGGCAACCACGAGTACTACGACGGGGAATTCGGCGCGCTGGAGGCGGCGATGCGCGACGCGGCGCATGCGCTCGACAACGTGCATTACCTGAACAACGGCGCCTACGTCGATCCCGAGCAGCGTTTCCGCGTACTCGGCACGACGCTCTGGACCGATTTCTCGCTGTTCGGCAGCGACGAAGCCAGCATCGCCATTTCAATCGAAGCCGCGCTGCGCGTGATGCTCGATTTCAAGGGATTGATCCAGGTGACCTGGCCGCACGACGCGGCGCTGCATGCGGCGCCGGGCGCGGCGGAACGGGATTTCTCGCCGGCCGATGCGATCGCGCTGCACCGGCAAGGCCGTGCGTGGCTGGAAGCGCAGCTCGCGGTGCCGTTCGCGGGGCGGACGATCGTCGTCACCCACCACGCGCCGCACCGGCGCTCGCTGGCGGAACGCTATGCGGAAGACCTCGCGTCGGCGGGGTTCGTCACGGATATGGCGGAACTCGTGCGGCCGCCGGTGGATGTGTGGATCCACGGCCACACGCATACGTCATTCGACTACGTTTCGGACGGCGGCACACGCGTGGTGTGCAATCCGCGCGGCTACATCCACCGGCGCACCGGCGAACTGGAAAATACCGCGTTCGCGTGGGACAAGGTTGTCGAGCTCGGCTGAACGCCGGCCCGCCCGGCCGCTTTGCGCGGCCTTCTCCGACCCGGGCCGATATGGCCCGATCAGCGGTCGTTGCGGCGCGATCCGTGCTGCGCCGCGCGCACGCGCACCGGCACCGGCTTCATCCGCGCCTTCGCCTTCATCGCACGCAGCAGGTCGCGGGTCGCCGCGGCGGCCGCGGCCGCGCCAAGCAGGACGCCAATGCCGATCATCAGGTGCGTATTCATTGCTACTCCGGGGTGATGTATCTCGATAACTTTAACAGTATCAAACTGTCCGACACGCGTTCGTAAAAAAATGTTGCGTGAAGGACAAATCTCGTCAGATTGCGGTCAGCCGCGCGGTCATGTCGCACGCGTGTACTGCTCGAGCGCGGCCTCGTCGGCCGCAAGCGTGGACGGTAGCTCGTCGCGCAGGAAATCGACCCAGGTACGGATTTTCGCGTCGAGGTACTGGCGCGACGGATACAGCGCGTAGATGTTCATCACGTGCGACCGGTACTCGGGCATCACGCGCACGATGTGCCCGCTGCGCAGCCAGCCGATCGCCGAATAGAGCGGCAGCCCGCCGACCCCCATCCCCTCCCGCACGGCCACCGCGAGCGCCTCGGCGACGTTCACGCGAAACGGCGGCGCCGTGATCGGGACGACCTCGTCGCCATTCGGCCCCGACAGCGCCCATTCGTCGTAGTGGAAGCCCGGCGCGACCATCCCGAGGCACACGTGCTGCGCGAGATCCGCCGGCCGCTGCGGCACGCCATGCACCTCGACGTAGCCGGGCGATGCGCACACGACGCTGTAGCTCTCGCCGAGCCGCTGCGACACGAGCCCCGAATCGGGCAGGTCCCGGCCGACGACGATCGCGACGTCGTACCCCTCGTCGAGCAGGTCGGGCATCCGCTGCGCGAGCGTCAGCTCGACGTGCACGTCCGGATAGCGCTCGCGATAGCGCGCGATGGCCGGCACCAGGTAGTGCTGGCCGAGGCTCGTGAAGCAATGGACCTTCAGCTTGCCCGACGGGCGCGCGTGCGCGTCGCCGGCCTCGGCTTCGGCCTGCTCGACATACGCGAGGATCTGCTCGCAGCGCTGCAGGTAGCGCTCGCCGGCTTCGGTCAGCGCGATCCGCCGCGTGGTGCGGTTCAGCAGGCGCGTGCGCAGGTGCGCCTCGAGATCCGAGACCGCGCGCGACGCATAGGCGGTGGTCGAATTCATCTGCTGGGCGGCCGCGGTAAAGCTTCCCGCGTCGACCACGCGGACGAATACCCGCATGTTTTGTAACGTATCCATCCCATTACCCGTTTGAATCCGAACGGATTGTTGCACAGAGGCGAACAAGTATTGTCTCAGGATTCGTAAAAATGACTTGCACCGTTGTCCATTTATTCAGGAATCACTGAAAAATATAATCGCATCCGACTCATCTATATCCGAAAGGGAGAAAATCGTGCAGTCTCCGGCGACAAAAGGGACGCTCGCACTGGCGGTTCTTGCAGTCTCATTAATAATGGCCGGATGCGCGAGCATGGGCGACAACAAGCCGCAGTCGGCCCGCATCGAGGCGAACGCGCTCGACGCCGGTGCCGCGATCCGCGCGGCAGACCGCGACGCGGGCTGGCCCGCGGCCGACTGGTGGCGCGCCTACCGCGATCCGCAACTCGATTCGTGGATCGCCGCCGCCCAGGCCGGCAACCCGACGCTCGCAGCCGCCGAGGCACGCGTACGCGAAGCGCAGGCGATGGCGCGCGTCGCGCGCTCGGCCGAACTGCCGCAGATCAACGGCAACCTGTCGCTGATGCGCGAGCACTGGCCCGACAACGTGTTCTACGGCCCGGGCCCGCTCGCGAACGCCGATACCTGGAACAACACCGGCACGCTCGGCCTGTCGTATCACCTCGACCTGTGGGGCAAGGACAAGAACGCAACCGAGCGCGCGCTCGACACCGCGCATGCGACCGCCGCCGACGCGCGCGCGGCGAAGCTCGAGCTCGAAGTCAACGTCGTGCGCGCGTATGTCGGCATGTCGATGAACTATGCGCTGCTCGACCTCGCGCACGCAACGTTCGAACGCCAGCACTCGCTCGCCGATCTCGCGCGCAAGCGGCTGCAGGCCGGCCTCGGCACGCAGCTCGAAGTGAGCCAGGCGGAATCGACGCTGCCCGACTACGAGCGCCAGATCGACAGCTATGAAGAAGCGATCCAGCTCGCGCGTCACCAGCTCGCCGCGCTGGCCGGCAAGGGCCCGGGCGCCGGCGACGCGATCAAGCGGCCGCAGCTTTCGCTCGATGCGCCGGCCGGCCTGCCGTCGGCGCTGCCGGCCGACCTGCTCGGCCGCCGCCCCGATGTGGTCGCGGCGCGCTGGACGGTCGACGCGCAGGCGCGCGGCATCGATGTCGCAAAGGCCTCGTTCTACCCGAACATCGACCTGCTCGCGACGGTCGGCGGCTTCGGCGTGACTGCGCCGTTTACCGACTTCCTGCGCGCGATGAACGGCGGCTGGACGGCCGGCCCCGCGCTGTCGCTGCCGATCTTCGAAGGCGGCCGGCTGCGCGCGCAGCTCGGCGCCGCGAATGCCGGCTACGACCAGGCGGTCGAGCGCTACAACCAGACGATCGTCGGCGCGCTCAAGGACATCGCCGACCAGGTCGTGCGGATCCGCTCGCTCGATACGCAGAAGAAGGACGCCGCGCGTTCGGTGGCCGCCAACGACCGCAGCTACCAGCTGTCGCGCGAAGGCTTCCGCCGCGGGCTGACCGATTACGTGAACGTGCTGATCGCGCAACAGCAGTTGCTGCGCGCGCAGGAGACGGCAGCCCGCATCGACGCGGAACGCCTTGCCGCGCACGCGCAGTTGATGGCCGCGCTCGGCGGCGGCGTCGAGACGGGCAAGGACGTTCCTGCCGACGACGTACCCGCCGCGGGCGCCGCCGCGTCGGGCGCGAAGCCCGTGGCTGCGGTCGCCCGGCCCGCGCAGGTGGCCGCCGCCGGCGCGTCCGGCGTGCCGGCCGCACGGTAACGCGGAGCGCCCGCCATGTCAGCCTCCTCCCCCGCTTCCACGCACGCCGGCGGTCCGCTCGCGGCCTGGTCCGCCGCGTTCGGCGACTGGGCCCGCAGCGACGGCGCCGCGTGGCTCTACCTGTTCAAGGCACTGCTCGCCGCGTTCATCGCGACCGGCGTGTCGATGCGGCTCGACCTGCCCGCGCCGAAAACGGCGATGACCACGGTGTTCATCGTGATGCAGCCGCAAAGCGGCGCGGTGCTTGCGAAGAGCTTCTACCGCGTCGCCGGCACGATCTTCGGGCTCATCGCGACGCTCACGTTCGTCGGACTGTTCCCGCAGCAGCCGCAGCTGTTCCTGCTGGCGGTCGCGCTGTGGGTCGCGCTGTGCACGGCCGGCGCCGCGCGCAATCGCAACTTCCGCAGCTACGGCTTCCTGCTGGCCGGCTATACGACCGCGCTGATCGGGCTGCCCGCCGCACTGCATCCGGACAGCGCATTCATGAGCGCGATGACGCGCGTGGCCGAAATCATGGTCGGGATCGTGTCGGCCGGCGTGGTCAGCGCGCTCGTGTTTCCGCAATACACGGGCGAGCAGATGCGCACGACGGTGCGCAAGCGCTTCGGCAGCTTCGTCGACTACGTTGCTTCGGCGCTGTCGGGCAAGCTCGACCGCGCGCATATCGAAACCATCCATACGCGCTTCGTCGCCGACGTGGTCGGTTTCGAGGCCGCGCGCAGCATGGCCGTGTTCGAGGATCCGGATACGCGGATGCGCAGCGGCCGCCTCGCGCGGCTGAACAGCGAGTTCATGAGCGCGTCGAGCCGTTTCCATGCGCTGCACCAGTTGATGAACCGGCTGCATGCGGCCGGCGCGCAGGCCGCGATCGACGCGATCGAGCCGTACTTCCGCGAGATCGCGCCGCTGCTGATGACGCACGCCGGCGAACCCGTGCGGACGTCGACCGACGCGGGGCACGCGGCCGAGCAACTGCTCGCGTGGCGCGATGCTCTGCCGCGCCGCATCCGCGCGACGCGCGCGGCGCTCGAAACGCAGCCGGACTTTCCGCTGCTCGACTTCGATACGGCCGCCGAACTGCTGTACCGCTTCATCACCGACCTGCACGAGTACGCGGCGACCTACGCGTCGCTGTCGACCGCAACGCACGAACGCGAACGCTGGATCGAACGCTACGAGCCGCGCACCAACCTGACGGCGATGATGATCGCGGCGATTCGCACCGCGACCGTGATCCTCGTGCTCGGCTGGTTCTGGATCGAGACCGCGTGGCCGAGCGGCGTGACGCTCACGCTGACTGCGGCGGCCACCTGTGCGCTCGCGTCGTCGACGCCGCGCCCGACCGCGATGTCCGCGCAGATGGGCATGGGGACGGCACTCGCCGTCTGCACGGGTTTCCTGCTGACGTTCGGCATCTATCCGCACATCGACGGCTTTCCGCTGCTGTGCGTCGCACTCGCGCCGCTGCTCGCGATCGGCATCTTCATGACGCTGAAGCCGAAGCTCGCGGGCTACGGGATGGGTTACCTGATTTTCTTCAGCTTCCTCGCCGGCCCGGACAACATCACGCACTACGACCCGACCAGCTTCATGAACGACGCGCTCGCGCTCGTGCTGTCGATGCTGGTGTCGGCGATCGCGTTCGCGGTGCTGTTCCCGCCGACCGCGCCGTGGCTCAAGAAGCGGCTGTTCGCCGACCTGCGCCACCAGGCCGTCGCGGCCGGCCACGCGCGGCTCGCCGGCTTGCGCACGCGCTTCGAGAGCGGCGCGCGCGACCTGATGTACCAGGCCCATACGCTGTCGGCCGACCAGCCCGACGTACAGCGCGACGCGCTGCGCTGGATGTTCGCGGTGCTCGAAACCGGCAACGCGACGATCGACCTGCGCCACGAGCTGGCGACGCTGCCGCCCGACCCGCGCTATGCGCCGTCGATGCCGTGGCGTCATGCGATCGAGACGATGCGCACGGCCCTTTCCGCGCTGTTCACGAAACCGACCGCCGAACGTTTCGATGCGACGCTCGCCGCGACCGATGCGGCGATCGACGCGACCCGGCAAGCGCTCGACGTATTCGCACCGACGCGCGACGAGCGCCACCGGCTGCAGCGCATCCTGAGCCATCTGCATTTCGTGCGCACCGCGCTGCTCGATCCGGAATCGCCGCTCGAGCCGCTCAACCGCAACCGCCCCGTGCGTCCCCAACCAGGAGCCTCGTCATGATGCCGCGTGAAATCGCCATTCTCGATGCCTACATGCCCACGGTGGTGCTGATGTTCGTCCTCGGCGCGCTCGCGACCTGGGCCGTCGACCGCCTGCTCGCCTACACGGGCCTCTACCGTCTCGTCTGGCACCCGTCGCTGTTCCGGGCCTGCCTTCTCGTCTGCATTTGCGGCGGACTGAGTCTTGCCGTTTACCGTTGATTCCGAACCATCATGATTCTCAGAAAACTCTTCGGCTTCGTCGCGACCGCCGTCATCCTTCTCGTCGCGATCCTGATCGGGCGCTCGCTGTGGGTGCACTACATGGACGATCCGTGGACGCGCGACGGGCGCGTGCGCGCCGAGATCGTCAACGTCGCGCCGGACGTGTCGGGCGCGATCGTCGAGCTGCCCGTGCATGACAACCAGCTCGTGAAAAAGGGCGACCTGATCATGCAGATCGACCCGTCGCACTACCAGATCGCGGTCGAGCAGGCGCAGGCGGCCGTCGCCGCCCGCCGCGCGGAACTGCAGATGCGCCGCGACGACGCGGCCCGCCGCGCGGATCTCGATGCGCTCGTCGTGTCGAAGGAAAACCGCGAGAACGCGGCGCACAGCGCGTCGAGTGCCGATGCGCAGTACCAGCAGGCGATCGCCGCGCTCGACGCCGCGAAGCTCAATCTCGAACGCACGCGCGTCGTCGCGCCGGTCGACGGCTACATCACGAACCTGCAGACGTTCAAGGGCAATTACGCGGTGGCCGGCCAGGCGAAGCTCGCGATCGTCGACAGCCACTCGTTCTGGGTCTACGGCTACTTCGAGGAAACCAAGCTGCCGCGCGTGAAGGTCGGCGCGCCGGCCGAAATGCGGCTGATGAGCGGCGGCGTGATGAAGGGCCACGTCGAAAGCATCTCGCGCGGCATCTACGATCGCGACAACCCGCAAAGCCGCGACCTCGTCGCGGACGTGAACCCGACCTTCAACTGGGTGCGCCTCGCGCAGCGCGTGCCGGTGCGCATCCGGATCGACGAAGTGCCGGCCGACGTGGTGCTGTCGGCGGGCACGACCTGCACGGTCATCATCGATCCGGACAAGCAGAAGAAGTCTTAATGACCGGACGGCCGGGCGCGCTCAGGCCGCGATGCGAAAGCGCCCGACCAGCGACTTCAACGCCTGCGCCTGTTCATCGAGCGCGTTCGCGGCAGCGGCAGCCTGTTCGACGAGCGCCGCATTCTGCTGCGTGCCGGCGTCCATCTGCGTGACCGCGCGGCCGATCTCTTCGATCCCGGCGCTCTGCTCGTCCGATGCCGCCGAAATCTCGCCGATGATGTCGGTCACGCGCTTGACCGCGCGCACGACGTCGCCCATCGTGCGGCCCGCGTCGTGCGCGAGCGCCGCGCCGTTCGCAACGCGCTCGACCGATGCGCCGATCAGCGCGCGGATCTCCTTCGCCGCGGTCGCCGCGCGCTGCGCGAGCAGGCGCACCTCGCCCGCGACCACCGAGAAGCCACGCCCCTGTTCGCCGGCGCGCGCGGCCTCGACTGCCGCATTCAACGCGAGAATGTTGGTCTGGAACGCGATCCCTTCGATCGTACCGATGATCTCGCGAATGTTCTTCGCGCTGTCGTCGATCTCGCTCATCGTCGCGACCACGCGCCCGACGACTTCACCGCCCGTTTCCGCAACGGCCGACGCATTGGCCGCGAGCGTGCTCGCCTGCCGCGCGTTCTCGGCGTTCTGCCGCACGGTCGACGTGAGCTGCTCCATGCTGGCCGCCGTGCGTTCGAGCGCGACGGCCTGCTGCTCGGTGCGACGCGACAGGTCGAGATTGCCGGTCGAGATCTCGCCGGACGCGGCCGCGATGGCCTCGGCGCTGACGGCGATCTCGCCGACGGTCGCCGCGAGCCCCGTCTGCATTTCGGCCAGCGCGCGCACCATGCTGTCGCGGTCGTGCCGGCCGAGCGCGATCGGCCGCGTCAGGTCGCCGCGCGCGATGTCGGCGGCAATCGCCTTCGCGTGCGCGGGCTCGCCGCCGAGCTGCGACGCGAGGCGCCGTACGACGCGTTCGGCGATCGCGATCGCGAGCACGATCAGCGCGGCCGTCATGACCGCGATCATCGCAAACGACGACGAGAAGATGGTTGCGGATGCATCGAGCGTCGCCTTCGACTTCTCGCCGCGCGTCTTCACGAGTACGGCGACGAGCTTTTCGAGCTTGCCGGTTTCGACCAGCAGCGACACGTCCTGCGTGCCGACCTGCCAGTTCATCTGCGACAGGTCGAGCGGCTGCGCGCGCACGAGCGCGACGAAATCGCGCAGATGCGCGCTCCACGTGCCGACGGCCGTCGAGAACGCACGCAGCCGCGCCGAATCGTCGGCGTCGGCCGGATCCGCGTAACGCTGCAGCGTGCCGAGCGCCTGGCCGATCGACGCGAGCCCCGCGCCGACTTCGGCGCCCAGCTCGTCGCGCTCCTTCGCGGTGGTCGCGGTCAGCAGCATCTTCTGTGCACGGCTCGCCCGCAGCACCTCGGCCCGGACTTCCTGCGCCGCGCGGCTCGCGACGTGGCCCTGCTCGTAGACCGATGAGATCGACGCGTTCAGCCGGCTGATCTGCCACAGCGAAAACACGCCGATCGCGAGCGTCCCGGCCAGCAGGATCGCGAACGCGGCGCGCAAGGTCGCCTTGACGGTCCACGGCCGGCGCTCGCGGCGCGCCGTGCGCGGGCGCCGTGCGGCGCGACCGGCGGCAACGTCGGGTGCGGCGGCGGCCGCACCCGGCTGCGGATGCAATGATGCTGCTTTCATCGATATATCCCCGTATGGATCACGCTGCCGGAAAGGTCGGTTCCGGCGGTCCGCGATGGCAGGCCATGCCGTGCGTCCTGCGCCTGCACGGCGGGTAGCCGGTGCCGGGCGCGGCGCACCTGTGGTCATTGGGTCGTTCTACGGCCGCCACCGCCGTTTCTTGAGTCCGGTAAAACACGCACCGGGCCCCGGCGCGGCCTCGCAGTCAGGCAGACGCGCCGCCAGCGTTATACCCGGTCAAAAAAACGGGCAACGGCCGATCGGTCGGACGAATGTCCGATTCGCGATAAAACTTGGCCTGACATTCCCGATGCGCCACATTACACTTCTTTGACGCATCAACGATTCAACACGCGCCGATCCCCATCAGAGCGCGCCCGCCACCTCAACTCGTTCAGCTCACATGGAAACCAGCCTCGACACAGGAGCCGCCGGCGCAGCCGCCGTCCAGCCGTCCGCGCCACCCGCGTCCCGCACCGTCTATCCGGTGCTCGGCGCGATCAGCTTCTCGCACATGCTCAACGACATGATCCAGTCGTTGATCCTCGCGATCTATCCGATGCTCAAGAGCCAGTTCGCGCTGTCGTTCGCGCAGATCGGCCTGATCACGCTCACCTACCAGATCACCGCGTCGCTGCTGCAGCCGCTCGTCGGCCTCTATACCGACAAGCGTCCGAAGCCCTATTCGCTGCCGGTCGGCATGGGCTTCACGCTCGCGGGGCTGCTGCTGATGTCGGTTGCCCCGAGCTTCCCCGTGCTGCTGGTGGCCGCGGCGCTGGTCGGCTGCGGCTCGTCGGTGTTCCATCCTGAATCGTCGCGCGTCGCGCGGATGGCGTCGGGCGGCCAGCACGGGCTCGCGCAGTCGGTGTTCCAGGTCGGCGGCAACGCGGGTTCCGCGCTCGGGCCGCTGCTCGCCGCGCTCGTGATCATTCCGCACGGCCAGCACAGCATCGCGTGGTTCTCCGCGGCCGCGCTCGTCGCGATGGTCGTGCTCACGCAGATCGGCCACTGGTACAAGAAGCATCCGTCGATCAAGAAGAAGGCCGCGGCGGCCGGCCACCCGACGCTGTCGCGCGGCCGCGTGATCGGCGCGATGGGCGTGCTGGTGCTGCTCGTGTTCTCGAAGTACTTCTACCTCGCGAGCATCAACAGCTATTTCACGTTCTACCTGATCGACAAGTTCCACCTGTCGGTGCAGGCCGCGCAGATCCACCTGTTCGTGTTCCTCGCGGCCGTGGCGGCCGGCACGCTGATCGGCGGGCCGGTCGGCGACCGGATCGGCCGCAAGTACGTGATCTGGGTGTCGATCCTCGGCGTCGCGCCGTTCACGCTGCTGCTGCCGTACGCGAACCTGTTCTGGACGAGCGTGCTGACCGTGATCATCGGCATCGTGCTGGCGTCGGCGTTCGCCGCGATCCTCGTCTATGCGACGGAGCTGATGCCCGGCAAGGTCGGGATGGTCGCGGGCCTGTTCTTCGGCTTCGCGTTCGGCCTCGGCGGCGTCGGCGCGGCCGTGCTCGGCCAGCTCGCCGACGCGACGAGCATCACGTTCGTCTACAAGGTGTGCTCGTTCCTGCCGCTGATCGGCGTGCTGACGGTGTTCCTGCCGAACCTCGAAAGCAGCCGGCGCAAGAAGGCGTGACGAGCCGGCCGCGGCGTGCGCGCCGCGGCCGGTCCATCGGTTCGAAAGGAGAAAACGACGGCGGCTTCAGGCCGCCGTCGTCGCATGCAGCGTCAGGAAACGCTTGAGGATGCCGGACGAATAGCTGCTCGCGATCGCCGACAGGAAGTGCGAGAACGACTGCGTCGCGTGATCGTCGGCCGTATCGGAAATCGTGCGCACGAGCGCGAACGGCACGTCGTGCTCCGCGCACACCTGCGCGATCGCGGCGCCTTCCATTTCGACCGCGAGCGCGTCCGGCAGCGCGTCGCGCAGCGCGACGACCTCGCGCTCGCTCGACACGAAGCGGTCGCCGCTGATGATGAGCCCTGCGTGCAGCGCCGCGCCGGCGAGCCCGAAGCGCTCGGCGAACAACGCGCCCTCTTCCGCGACGAATTGCGTGCAGGCATCCCTGAGGCGGGCCGTCAGTGCCGCGTCGGTCGCGAAACGCGTGATGCCGAGCAGCGGCACCTCGTAGCGCGGAAAGAGCGGCGACGCGTCGAGATCGTGCTGCAGCAGCGTATCGGCCACGACGACGTCGCCGACGCGCACCGTGCGCGACACGCCGCCCGCGACGCCGGTAAACACGACGCCCGCGACGCCGAACACGTGGATCAGCGCGCTGACCGTCGCGGCGGCCGCGACCTTGCCGACCCGTGCGAGCGTGACGACGCAGGCCGCGCCGTGCACGGTGCCGACGTGGTATTCGCGGCGGCCGAGCGTGACCGTCTTCATTGCGCCGTCGACGCGCATCGCGGCGATCAGGTCACCGAGTTCCTCGGGCAGTGCGGCGAGAATGCCGAGCGGGCGCGTCGAAGGCGTGGCAACCATGTCGATGCCCATCATTCCACCGCCTGCAGTTTCGCGACCGCGAGCGCGAGCCACTTCTCGCCGTGCCGCTTGAACTTCACTTGCGCCTTCGCATCGGTGCCGTTGCCTTCGAGCGCGGTGACCGTGCCTTCGCCGAACTTGGTATGGAACACCTGCTGGCCGACCCGGAAACCGGCATCGGCCGCGCGCTGCTTGTCCGCGAACGCGGGTAGCGGCGCGGTCACGGCCGCGTCGACGATCTGCTCGCGGCTGCCGCCGCCCGGCCGCGCGAACCAGTCGCGCCCGTACCCGGCGTTGTCCGAACGCCCGCCCCAGCGCGAACCGGCCTCGACCTTCGGCGTCAGCCACTTCAGCACGTGCTCCGGCAACTCGTCGAAGAAGCGCGAGCGCACGTTGTAGCGCGTCTGGCCGTGCAGCATCCGGCTCTGCGCGAACGACAGGTAGAGCCGCTCCTTCGCACGCGTGATCGCGACGTACATCAGCCGGCGCTCCTCCTCGAGGCCGTCCGATTCGAGCACGCTGTTCTCGTGCGGGAACAGCCCTTCCTCGAGGCCCGTGATGAACACGGCCGAGAATTCGAGCCCCTTCGCCGCGTGCACCGTCATCAGCTGCACGGCATCCTGCCCGGCCTGCGCCTGGTTGTCGCCGGCCTCCAGCGACGCATGCGACAGGAAACCGGCGAGCGGCGTCATCGTGTCGGGGTTCTGCGCGGGATCGCCGGGCGACGCCGGATCGAGTACCTCGACCGCCGGATCGTCCGTCGCCGCGCCGAGCTCGGGCGCCGCGATCGCACCCGCGCGCAGCGGGATCGAGCGGGCCGGCGTGTCGAGCCCGTAGCCCTCCTCGGCGACGAACGCGGTGGCCGCGTTCACGAGTTCCTGCAAGTTCTCGAGACGGTCCTGGCCTTCGCGCTCGCCCTGGTAGAAATCGGCGAGGCCGCTCGCGCGCACGACGTACTCGACTGTGTCCGGCAAGTTCATCTGCTGGGTCTCGGCGCGCATCTTCGCGACCAGGTTCGCGAACCCGCCGAGGCTCGTGCCGGCCTTGCCCGTCACGTACGGGATCGCGGCCGCCATCGAGCAATCGTAGAGGCGCGCCGCATCGGCGAGTTGTTCGATCGAGCGCGCACCGATCCCGCGGGTCGGGAAATTCACGACCCGCACGAACGCCGTGTCGTCGTTCGGGTTGTCGATCAGGCGCAGGTACGCGAGCGCATGCTTCACTTCCTGGCGCTCGAAGAAGCGCAGGCCGCCGTACACGCGATACGGGATGCCCGACGACATCAGCGTGTGCTCGATCGAGCGCGACTGCGCGTTGCTGCGGTACAGGACGGCCACTTCGCTGCGCGCCATCCCGGTGTTGATCAGCGAGCGGATTTCTTCGACGATCCAGCCGGCTTCCTGCGAATCGGTGCTCGCCTCGTACACGCGCACGGGCTCGCCGTGGCCCGCGTCGGTGCGCAGGTTCTTGCCGAGGCGATGCGCGTTGTTCGAAATCAGCTGGTTCGCCGCGTCGAGGATGTTGCCGTGCGACCGGTAGTTCTGCTCGAGCTTGATCAGGTTGCGCACGCGGAATTCGTCTTCGAAGTCGCGCATGTTGCCGACGTTCGCGCCGCGGAACGCGTAGATCGACTGGTCGTCGTCGCCGACCGCGAAGATCGCGTTCTGGCCGCCCGCGAGCATCTTGAGCCACGCGTACTGCAGCTTGTTGGTGTCCTGGAACTCGTCGACGAGGATGTGCTTGAAGCGCGCCTGGTAGTGCGCGCGCAGCGGCGCGTTGTACGCGAGCAGCTCGTAGCAGCGCAGCAGCAGCTCGGGGAAATCGACGACGCCCTCGCGCTGGCACTGCTGGTCGTACGCCTGGTACAGCTCGACGAACTTGCGGTTGAAGCTGTCGGTCGCGTCGACCTTGTCGGGACGCAGCCCCTGCTCCTTCGCGTTGTTGATGAAGTACTGGACGTTCTTCGGCGGGTACTTCTCGTCGTCGACGTTCGCCGCCTTCATCAGCCGCTTGATCGCGGACAGCTGGTCGGCCGTATCGAGGATCTGGAAGGTCTGCGGCAGGCCGGCGTCGCGCCAGTGCGTGCGCAGCATCCGGTTGCACAGGCCGTGGAACGTGCCGATCCACATCCCGCGCGTGTCGATCGGCATCATCGCCGACAGGCGCGCCATCATCTCGCGCGCGGCCTTGTTCGTGAAGGTGACGGCGAGCACGGTGGGCGGCGACGCGTAGCCCTGCTGGATCAGCCACGCGATGCGCGTGATCAGCACGCGGGTCTTGCCGCTGCCCGCCCCTGCGAGGATCAGCGCCGGTTCGTTCGGCAACGTGACGGCGGCGTGTTGTTCGGGGTTCAGATTGGCGAGCAGATCGGGCATGGAGCGGCAGCGGGCAGGCGTAAGAAAAGCGGACCCGACATTATAAGTCGGCCGCGCGATGCCGTTCCCGATCCGTTCGGCCGAGCGCCGCAAGCACGTCGCGGCCGCGTCGCGACAGGCCCGCGTCGGCAACGCGATGGCTGGCCGATGGGCATCCATTTATAATTGTCAGATTCGGCATCCAATTCACGCATTTTTCGGCAGATTTCCAACATGAGCGACAACACGCTTGCGAAGAGCTTCGAGCCCCATACCATCGAGTCCCAATGGGGGCCGGAGTGGGAAAAACGCGGCTATGCCGCCCCGGCAATCGACCCGTCCCGCCCCGATTTCGCGATCCAGTTGCCGCCGCCGAACGTGACCGGCACGCTGCACATGGGCCACGCGTTCAACCAGACGATCATGGACGGCCTCGCCCGCTATCACCGGATGCTCGGCGAGAACACGCTGTGGGTGCCCGGCACCGATCACGCGGGGATCGCCACCCAGATCGTCG
The DNA here is from genome assembly GCF_001028665.1 of Burkholderia pyrrocinia. NCBI lineage: Bacteria > Pseudomonadati > Pseudomonadota > Betaproteobacteria > Burkholderiales > Burkholderiaceae > Burkholderia > Burkholderia pyrrocinia. Next base: position 2,847,739 of record NZ_CP011503.1, on the reverse strand, counting down.
TCGAACGCCAGCTCGACGCGCAGGGCGTGTCGCGCCACGACCTCGGCCGCGAGAAGTTCGTCGAGCGCGTGTGGGAATGGAAGCAGCAGTCCGGTTCGACCATCACGGGCCAGGTGCGCCGTCTCGGCGCGTCGACCGACTGGTCGCGCGAATACTTCACGATGGACGACAAGATGTCGGCCGCCGTGCGTGACGTGTTCGTCACGCTCTATGAACAGGGCCTGATCTACCGCGGCAAGCGCCTCGTCAACTGGGATCCGGTGCTGCTGACCGCCGTGTCGGATCTCGAAGTCGCGAGCGAAGAGGAAAACGGACACCTGTGGCACATCCGCTACCCGCTCGTCGACGGCTCGGGTTCGCTGACCGTCGCGACGACGCGTCCCGAGACGATGCTCGGCGACGTCGCGCTGATGGTGCATCCGGAAGACGAGCGCTACGCGCACCTGATCGGCAAGCGCGTCACGCTGCCGCTGACGGGCCGCGAGATCCCGGTGATCGCCGACGACTACGTCGACCGCGAATTCGGCACGGGCGTCGTGAAGGTCACGCCCGCGCACGACTTCAACGACTACCAGGTCGGCCTGCGCCACAACCTCGCACCGATCGAGATCCTGACGCTCGACGCGAAGATCAACGACAACGGCCCCGAGCAGTATCGCGGCCTCGACCGCTTCGATGCGCGCAAGGCGATCGTCGCCGATCTCGACGCGCTGGGCTTCCTCGACTCCGTGAAGCCGCACAAGCTGATGGTGCCGCGCGGCGATCGCACGGGCGTCGTGATCGAGCCGATGCTGACCGACCAGTGGTTCGTCGCGATGACGAAGGCGGCGCCGGAAGGCACGTTCAATCCGGGCAAGTCGATCACCGAGACGTCGCTCGACGTCGTGCGCAGCGGCCAGATCAAGTTCGTCCCGGAAAACTGGACGACCACCTACTACCAGTGGCTCGAGAACATCCAGGACTGGTGCATCTCGCGCCAGCTGTGGTGGGGCCACCAGATTCCCGCGTGGTACGGCGAGAACGGCGAGGTGTTCGTCGCGCGCAACGAGGAAGAGGCGCGCGCGCAGGCCGCCGCGAAGGGTTACGCCGGTGCGCTGAAGCGCGACGACGACGTGCTCGACACGTGGTTCTCGTCGGCGCTCGTGCCGTTCTCGTCGCTCGGCTGGCCGAACGAAACGCCTGAACTGAAGCACTTCCTGCCGTCGTCGGTGCTCGTCACGGGCTTCGACATCATCTTCTTCTGGGTCGCCCGGATGGTGATGATGACCACGCACTTCACCGGCAAGGTGCCGTTCCATACCGTCTACGTGCACGGCCTCGTGCGCGACGCGGAAGGCCAGAAGATGTCGAAGAGCAAGGGCAACACGCTCGACCCGATCGACATCGTCGACGGCATCGACCTCGAGACGCTGGTCGCAAAACGCACGACGGGCCTGATGAACCCGAAGCAGGCCGCGACGATCGAGAAGAAGACGCGCAAGGAATTCCCGGACGGCATCGCCGCGTTCGGCACCGACGCGCTGCGCTTCACGATGGCGTCGATGGCGACGCTCGGCCGCAACGTGAACTTCGACCTCGCGCGCTGCGAAGGCTATCGCAACTTCTGCAACAAGCTGTGGAACGCGACGCGCTTCGTGCTGATGAACTGCGAAGGCCACGATTGCGGCGCCGACAAGCCGGAAGTCTGCGGCGCGGGCGACTGCGGCCCCGGCGGCTACCTCGATTTCTCGGCGGCCGACCGCTGGATCGTGTCGCTGCTGCAGCGTACCGAGGCCGACATCGCGAAGGGCTTCGCCGACTACCGCTTCGACAACGTCGCGACCAGCATCTACAAGTTCGTGTGGGACGAGTACTGCGACTGGTATCTCGAACTCGCGAAGGTGCAGATCCAGAACGGCACGCCGGAACAGCAGCGCGCCACGCGCCGCACGCTGCTGCGCGTGCTCGAAACGGTGCTGCGCCTCGCGCACCCGGTCATCCCGTTCATCACCGAAGCGCTCTGGCAGAAGGTCGCGCCGCTCGCGGGCCGCTATCCGCAGGGCAAGGCCGAAGGCGAAGCGTCGCTGATGACGCAGGCGTATCCGGTCGCCAACCTGCAGAAGATCGACGAGGCGTCCGAGCAGTGGGCGGCCGACCTGAAGGCGATCGTCGACGCATGCCGCAACCTGCGCGGCGAGATGAACCTGTCGCCGGCGACGAAGGTGCCGCTGCTCGCGGCCGGCGATGCCGAGCGCCTGCGCTCGTTCGCGCCGTACGTCCAGGCGCTCGCGCGCCTGTCGGAAGTGCAGATCCTCGCGGACGAAGCGACGCTCGACAAGGAAGCGCACGGCGCGCCGATCGCGATCGTCGGCCCGAACAAGCTGGTGCTGAAGGTGGAAATCGACGTCGCGGCCGAACGCGAGCGCCTGTCGAAGGAAATCGCGCGCCTGACGGGCGAGATCACGAAGTGCAACGCGAAGCTCGGCAACGAGGCATTCGTCGCGAAAGCGCCGCCGGCCGTGGTCGAACAGGAGCAAAAGCGCGTCGCCGAATTCCAGAGCACGCTCGAGAAACTGCGTGCGCAGCTCGATCGGTTGCCTGCGTAACAATCGGTAAGGCCGTTTGCGTTCACTATAATGCGAACGTGAACATAGACCGTCTGACAAGTCGATTACAGGAATAAAGGTTCGATCATGTTGAAAGTCACCAAGGCGGTATTCCCCGTTGCCGGCCTCGGCACGCGGTTCCTCCCGGCAACGAAGGCGAGCCCGAAGGAAATGCTGCCGGTCGTCGACAAGCCGCTGATCCAGTACGCGGTCGAGGAAGCGATCGCAGCGGGGATCACCGAGATGATCTTCGTCACCGGGCGCAGCAAGCGCGCGATCGAGGATCATTTCGACAAGTCGTACGAGGTCGAGGCCGAACTCGAGGCGCGCGGCAAGGAAAAGCTGCTCGAGCTCGTGCGCAGCATCAAGCCGAGCCATGTCGACTGTTTCTACGTGCGCCAGCCGGAAGCGCTCGGCCTCGGCCATGCGGTGCTGTGCGCGGAGAAGCTCGTGGCGGACAACCCGTTCGCGGTGATCCTCGCGGACGACCTGCTCGACGGCAACCCGCCCGTGATGAAGCAGATGGTCGACGTGTTCGACCACTATCACAGCTCGGTGATCGGCGTCGAAGAGATCCCGCCGTCGGAGACGAAATCGTACGGGATCGTCGACGGCAAGGAGTGGGAAGAGTCGATCGTGAAGATGTCGGCGATCGTCGAGAAGCCGGCGCCGGAAGTCGCGCCGTCGAACCTCGGCGTGGTCGGCCGATACATCCTGAAGCCGCGGATCTTCCAGCACCTGCGCGCGCTGAAGCCGGGTGCGGGCGGCGAGCTGCAGCTCACCGACGCGATCCAGGCGCTGCTCGCCGATGAACAGGTGCTGGCCTACAAGTACCAGGGCACGCGCTACGACTGCGGCAGCAAGCTCGGTTACCTGAAGGCGACGGTCGAATTCGCGCTGCGCCATCCGGAAGTCGCCGCGGAATTCGACGAATACCTGCGCACGCGCGGCGGCGCGCAACCGGCCGCCTGAACGCGCCAAGGGCTCGCCCCGGCGAGCCCGCCCTCACCTCGCCGGCCGGCGCTCAGCGCGCTTCGGCCGGCTTCACCGAGACGACGCCCGGCATCCCGCCCGCGTCGTCTTTTTTCGTCTTGACGAGCCAGCCGTCGCCCGCGCCGAACGGCACCTTCGCGAGCGCGCTCTTCACGAGCGCCGGCGCGGCCTGCTGCGTGCCCGGTTCGCGATCGCGCAGCGCGGCCGTCACGCGATAGACGTCGGCGCCCGAGTTCGCATCGACGAAACGCAGCGTCAGCACGTGGCGGTACACCTTGCCCACGAACGGCAGCGCGAGCGGCGACGGCCCGTCGACCGTCACGCACGCGCTGCTCGCGGCGCCGCACTGGTCGGCCACGGCCGCGACCGCCGCCGGCTGCGTCGCATATGCGATCGACAGCCGGTAGCGCGCGTCCTTGAGCGGCTGCGCGTCGAAACCGCGGCGCGCGAGTTCGTCGCGCACGAGCGTCTCGATCTGCCGGTATTCGGCGTCGTCGGCCTGCGCGGCCGTCCGGACGAAATCGTAGCCGTGCGCGCCGGATGCAAACGCATTCGGCTGCCCGACCGCACTCACGCCGCTCGTCACGCCGGCGCAGCCCGTCAACAGCGACGCCGCAAATGCGGCCGCTGCCCATTCCTTTCTCATGGCTTTCCCCAGTGCCTGCCGTCGTGCCCGGCCCTGTCAGGCGGACGGCTCGTCGATCGCGGGCAGCGATACCGTCACCGCGGTGCCGACACCCACTTCGCTGTCGACCGACACGCTGCCCCCATGGCGCGTGACGACCGTCTTCACGAATGCCATGCCGAGCCCGGAACCCGAGATCTCGGGCCGCTCGCCGGCATGGAATCGCTTGAAACGCTCGAACAGATGCCGCTGATCTTCCGGCGCAATGCCGTACCCCTGATCGCGAATCGTACAGAACATCCGCTTCGACGCGTGCTCGACCGTCAGCGTACACGCGATCACGGTATCGGACGGACTGTATTTGACCGCGTTGTTCAGCAGGTTCACGAACGCGCGCGTGATCAGCGAGCGATCCGCGCGCACCCAGCACATGTCGGCGCCGACCTCGGTGTCGATGCGGATGTGCTTCGCCTGCGCCTGCGGCCATACCTCGTCGCTCGCATCGATCAGCACGTCGACGAGGCTCGTCACCTCGAGCTGGTACGCCTGCGACTCGGCGCGCGCCAACTGCACGAACTCGTCGGCAAGCGACAGCGCGCGGTGCGCGTAGCGCTCGATCCGCGCGAGCAGCCCGCGCATCGCGTCGGTCTCGACACGGTCGCGCTCGATCTCGACGAGCGCGAGGATCGACGACTGCGGCGAGCGCATGTCGTGCGACAGCAGGTGCAGCGCCTCCTCGCGATGCCGCTCGGCCGCGTGCAGTTCGGTCACGTCGACGAGGCCGGCAATCCAGCCCGTCACGCGGCCCTGCGCGTTCGTGCAGGCGGCGTAGCGTAACAGATGGTCGAGCCCGTCACGATCGCGCACCTCGATGCCGCGCGCCATTGCATCGTGCTCGTCCTCGAACGTCGGGTCGAGCACGGCCGGCCAGCGCTCGCGGATCGCCGCGTCGTGTTCCGCGTTGCCGTCGACGGTCTTCATGAAGGTCAGCTCGCCGAGCGCGGCGCGCAGCGGCCGCCCTTCCGGCAGCGGCAGCGCGAGCCGCGACCCGTAGCGCTTCGCCGCATGGTTCGCGATCAGCACGGTGCCGGCCAGGTCGGTCACGAAGATCGGTTCGGGCATGCTGTCGAGGCTGTCCCACACGAAGCGCTTCATGTCCTGCACGCGCTGCGCGGCTTGCGCCATCAGCGCCATCTGGCGCTCGAGCACGTCGCCGCCGACGCTGCGCGTGCGCGGCGCCTCGGGCAGCAGGTGCGGCTCGTCGGCGAGCCGCTGCAGCTCGCGGCGCAGGTACGACATCGTCATTTCGAGGCGCCGCCAGTTCCAGATCGGGTAGACGGCGATCAGCCCGAAGATCGCCGGCGCCGGCGACAGCCAGATGCGCACCTCGAACAGCAGCGCCATGCTCGCGACGACGGCAAGCGCGGCGAGGCTCATCGTCAGCAGCAGTGCGCGCCACGGCGACAGCATCAGGAAGCCGCCCAGCAGCGCGGCGAGCGGCAGCAGCGACGCGGCGAACAGCCCCGCGCGCGACACAGGCGAGATCGCGCTGCCGGTCGCCAGCATGTCGAGCACGTTGGCGTGGATATACACGCCGGCGAGCGGGCCGAAATCGCCGGACACGGGCGTCGCGAAGCGGTCGTACAGCCCCGAAGCGGTCACGCCGACGACGACGATCTTGCCGCGCAGCGCGTCGGGCTTCACGCGCCCCTCGAGCACGTCGTCGAACGACACCGTCGGATAAGCGGGCGTGTTGCGGCTGAACGGGATCAGGTAGCGGCCCTCGCCGTTCGCATCGCGCGACAGGTCGTGCGCATCCGCGCCCGGCGCGCCGCCGACCGGATGCAGCCGGCCGGCCTGGATCGCGCGGTACACGGGCACCATCAGTTGCGGCCAGCGCACGCGGCCGTCGCTTTCGAACAGCGCGACGCTGCGCACGATGCCGTCGCGATCGACTTCGAGGTTGATGTGACCGAGCCCCGTCGCGCGCGCCGCGAGCGCGGCCACCGGCGGATCGACGGTACGCGAGCCGTCCGCCTGCTCGGGGCTCAGCAGCACCGGCAGGAAGGTCGGCACGTGGCTCATCGCGTCCGCGAACGCGCGATCCTCCGGCGATGGTTCGGTGAACAGGACGTCGTAGACGACGGCGGCCGGCTGCGCGCGCGCCAGCGTGTCGAGCAGCCGCGCATGCACGTCGCGCGACCACGGCCAGCGGCCGAGCGCCGACACGCTCTGGTTGTCGATGTCGACGACGACCACGTCGGGCGACAGCGGCAGGCTGCGCAGCATCAGCAGCCGGTCGTAGATCAGCCCGTCGACGCTCGACGACAGGCGGCCGAGCGCACACGCGAGGATGACCGCGATCCCGAGGCAGCCGATCGCGATCCATTCGATCAGGAAGCGGCGGCCGAGATGCCGCCGTGGGGAAACGGAGTCAGGTTTCATGCGCCGCGGGTCAGCGCGACAGCGTGAACGCGCTGACCGGACTGGTCTTCTCGTAGAACTTGCCGCCTTCGAACTCTTCGACGGTCACCGCCCAGAAATAATCGCCCGGCGGCAGGTGCGCGACGGTGATCTTGCGTGCCTGCAGGCCGACCTGGTCGACGACCGGCGCGCTCAGGTCCTTCGAGCGCGACAACACGAACCGGTAGCGCGCATCCTTGCCCGAACCGTTCGGCGTCCAGCGGAATTCGTAGCCGCCCGCACCGGGCGACGCGCTTGCGTCGAGCCCCATCACGCGGCGTTCGAACGCGTAGGTGCGCGGCAGCCCCTCGAGGCCGTTGGCATCGATCGCGGCAATCCGCACGAAGTAGTTCCCGTTCGGCACGTCGCGGAAGACCGCGCGCGGCGAATCGGTGCGCGTTTCGCGGAACAGGTCGAGCAGCCCCGCATCGTGCGCGAGCTGCATGCGGTACGCGTGCGCGTTCGCCTGGGGCGAAACGTCGAACGCGACGTCGGGCTCGTCCTGCACCTTGTCGGGATGCGCAAGCGCCGGCGCGGCCAGCAGCTCGACGGGCGCACCGACCGCGCCGGACGACGTCGCGACGCTGCCGAAGTTCGCATGCACGAGCGTCGGGCCGGCCGGCTGCCGGTTGCCCGCGACGCCGACGGTACCGTCGAGCACTTCGACGCGCGTCGACGCATTGCCGGCCGCGTCGTAGTTCACGCGAAAGCGCGTGCCGCGCACGCCGGCCACGACCGACGGCGAGCGGATCTGGAAGCGGTCGTCGCGTTTCTTCAGACGGGTGACTTCGCTGTCGACCGAGCCGCGCGTGAGTTCGAACTGGCGATCGAGCGTGCCGGTCAGCACGGTACGGCGCAGCGCCTTCAGGTCGAGCTGGCTGTCGGGCGGCAGGCTCATGTGCGTGCCGTCGGCAAGCTCGAGCGTCACGAAGCCGTTCGCGCCGGTGCGCACGCGGTCGCCCTCGGCGAGCGTCGCATCGTTCGCCAGCGGCACGTAAGCGTCGCCGGACGCGCGCTCGGCCGTGCCCTGCACCGCGACGACGCGCGCGGTCAGCTTTTCCTTGCGCAGGCGCGCAACCGGCAGCTTCAGCGCGATGCCGGGCTGCAGGTGCTTCGGCGCCGGAACGCCGTTGATCTGCTGGAGCAGTTGCCAGTCGTCCGCGCCTTGCAGGTAGCGCGCGGCGACGTCGTACAGCGTGTCGCCGGCCTGCGTGCGGTAGACGACCATCTTGCCCGCAGCAGCGGGCGGCTGTGCTGCCGCATGCTGCGCGGCGAACGCAAACGCGACCGCACAGGCCGTGCGCAGCGCGATCGTGCGCAGGTCCGCCGTGCGCTGCGTGATACCCGTGGTCACTCCGGTTCTCCCTGGCCGACCCGTTCGAGCCGGTAGCCGTAGCCGTAGATCGGCGCGAGGCGATAGCCGTTTTCGGGCCGCAGGCCGAGCTTGGTGCGCAGCATCGAGATGTGCGTATCCATCGTGCGCGACGGGATGTCGGTCGCCTGCTTCCACACGAGATCGAGAATGTGTGCGCGCGACAGCGGCCGGTCGAGATGCTGGAACAGCAGCAGCGCGAGTTCGAATTCCTTCTGCGTCAAGCTCACGGGCTTGTCGCCGACGTACGCCTGCTTCAGGTTCACGTCGAAACGGAACTGGTCGAATTCGCGCACGGTCGCCTCGGCGTTGACCGGATACGCGCGGCGCAGCAGCGAACCGATGCGTGCGCGCAGGATCGGGCCCGACACGGGCTTGACCACGTAGTCGTCGGCGCCGGCGTTCAGGATCTGCGTGATCCCCGCCTCGTCGTCGCGGCTCGTCATGAAGATGATCGGCAGGCTGTGCTCGGTCTGGTTGGCGCGCACCCACTTGAGCACTTCCTCGCCGGACATGTCGGGCACGTTCCAGTCGAGCACCAGCAGATCGAACGTCTCGCGCTGCAGACGCTTCTTCAGGGCCTTGCCTTCCTTGAACGCATAGCACGTATGGCCAACGGCAGTCAGCGTTTGACTGACGAAATCCGTCTGGGCCGGATCGTCATCCAGTACAGCAATTCTCATAGCACCCCGCAAATCGAAATCGATTCGTCCAGTTCAGCTCCCCGCACCCACCCCGACGCGCGCTGCATGCACGCGGCTTCCGGATACCGGATACCGGCCGGCAAGCCGTCGTTCGCCGCTCGCGCCACCTGCGCAAGCCGGCGACCGCGGCCAAATATCTCAAAAACGGGGCGCGGACGAACCGGCGATTTCATCATAGTAGTATGAAATTCGCCAAGAAATTGCGCGGACTACCGTCCTTTTTCGAATAATCCTTCCTGTCGCACCATCTGACGCCTAATCGGCGCCCGCGATGCCGGCCACCGGCTCGGCAAATTCGTCGGCCGGCAGGTGCTGCAACAGCGGTTGCGACAGCACCGGTTGCGCAAGCATCCGCTGCAACTGTCCGCGCACGCGCTCCCACGCGGTGGCCGCGTAGTCGGGCTGGCCCGCCGCCCATGCCTGCGCCAGATCGAACACGCGCTCGATCGTCGCACCGCAGTAGGTCGGGCCCGAGCCGTCGTCCTGCGCGGCGTCGCGCAGCCGTTCGTCGAGCCACTCGGCCAGCCACGGCATCTCGGCCGCGGCCGAATCCGCGTACGCCTCGAGCGCGGCACGCGCGTGGCGGTCCCGTTGCGGATCGAGCTCGATACGGCTCAATTCCGACGTGCGCTCGCGCGCAATGCATTCCGCTCCGGACGGACTTCGAAGGGTCCCTGGTCTGAAGGACATGTCCTCTCCCCGTTGTACGACGGTAGCGTCAGGCATGGCCCCCGTGCCCGCCGTGCGACGTACCGTGGCCGGTGCTTCCGCTGGGAGCGGACGACCGGCCGGGTCAGTATACGCAGCCGGCCACGAAGCGAGGTTTAAGAATTGTCAGAGGCTCGACCGGAGCGCTTTCCAATGGAACATGAGCCTGGGCGGGGGCTGCGGCCGGGCGCGCGAGGCGGGCCGTCAGCGGCGGCGCATCAGGAACACGAAGGTCTTGTCCTGCGTCGTCGATTCGACGATCTCGTTGCCCGTCTGCTTCGCGAACGCGGCGAAATCGCGCTGCGAGCCGGGATCGGTCGCGAGCACCTTGAGGATCTGCCCGCTTTCCATATCGGCAAGCGCTTTCTTGGCACGCAGGATCGGCAACGGGCAATTGAGCCCGCGCGCGTCCACTTCCTTGTGAATCTGCATCGGCTGTCGACCTTCGAATGTCGCGCCACACGAGGCGCGGGAAGAAGCCGCGATTTTACCGCAGCGCCGCCGCGCCCGCCCGGGCACGCCGAGGCCCGGCGCCGCGGGCACCGGCGTCACGCGCCGGAGAAGCCGCCCGCGAGCCGTTCGCGCAGGTGGCGCACGAGCGCGCGCACTGCGCTCGGCACGACCGGGCTGTACGGGCGGATCGCGAAGATGTGGTCGCCGAACGCGCCCGACGGCCGCCAGCCGTCGAGCAGCGCGACGAGCCGGCCGGCGTCGAGATCGCGCCGCGCGCTGAAATCGGGCAGCAGCGCGATGCCGAGCCCGCCGAGCGCGGCCTCGCGCATCGCCTCGCTGTTGTTCGCCGCGAAACTGCCGCGCACCGGCACGCTCACGCGCTGGCGCCGCCGGCCGTCCGGCTCGAAGCTCCACGCCGCCGGTTCATTGTCGCGCAGGTAGCACAGGCAGCTGTGGTCGACGAGTTCGCTCGGGTGCCGCGGCGCGCCGCGCGCATCGAGATAGTCGCGGCTCACGACGAGCAGCGAGCGCGTATCGCACAGCTTCCACGCGACGTGGGTCTGCGGCGCGGTGGTCGTGTGGCGGATCGCGAGGTCGAAACCCTCCTGCGTCAGCGAATGCAGCCGGTCCGACAGGTCGAGCTCGATGTGTACGCCCGGATGCTGCCGCAGGAAATCGGGCAGGTGCGGCACGACCTGCTGGCGCCCGAGCGCGACCGGCGCCGTCACGCGCAGCAGGCCGCGCGGCTCGCCGGCCAGATCCTTCACGCGCGCGAAATGCTGCCCGATCGACTCGAACGCGTCGCGCGTGCTGTCGACGAGCGTCTGGCCCGCATCGGTGAGCCGCACGCTGCGCGTCGTGCGGCGCACGAGCGGTACGCCGGCCGCCTTTTCGAGATCGGCGATGCGCTGGCTCATCGCGGCCTTGCTGATGCCGAGCCGCTGCGCGGCGGCCGTGAAACTGCCGGCCGCGGCCAGTACCGTCAGCGAATGGATATGCGGCCAGAGCGCCTGGACATTTTGCTGATTCATGCGTCGATTATTCAGAATTCTGAACAGTGAATCAAGTTTCGCGGCCTTCTCCCGCCCCGCCGGTTTCCCTAGACTAGGCTTCGTTCCCCCTCATCCCCAGGAGACACGATGAATCCGGTTCCCGCATACACGTCCGACGCCGACGTCGGCCACTATGTCGACGGCGCGCCCGTCGCCGGCCGCAGCGGCCGCTTCCAGGACGTCCTCAACCCGGCGCTCGGCCGCGCGGCACGCCGCGTGGCGCTCGCGGACAACAGCGAGGTGCAGCAGGCCGTCGCGTCCGCCCACGCCGCGTTCCCGGCCTGGGCCGAGACGCCGCCGATCCGCCGCGCGCGCGTGCTGCACCGCTTCCTGCAACTGATGAACGAGCACCGCGACACGCTCGCGGCGATCATCACGGCCGAGCACGGCAAGGTGTTCTCCGACGCGCAGGGCGAAGTCGCGCGCGGCATCGACATCATCGAATTCGCCTGCGGCGTGCCGCAGCTCCTGAAGGGCGACTTCACCGACCAGGTCAGCACCGGCATCGACAACTGGACGATGCGCCAGCCGCTCGGCGTCGTCGCGGGCATCACGCCGTTCAACTTCCCGTGCATGGTGCCGTGCTGGATGTTCCCGGTCGCGATCGCGACGGGCAACACGTTCGTGCTGAAGCCGAGCGAGCGCGATCCGTCGGCGGCGCTGTTCATCGCCGACCTGCTCACGCAGGCCGGGCTGCCGGCCGGCGTGTTCAACGTCGTGCAGGGCAACAAGGACGCGGTCGACGCATTGCTCGACCACCCGGACGTGCAGGCCGTCAGCTTCGTCGGCTCGACGCCGATCGCGGCCTACGTGCAGCAGCGCGCGGTGCAGTCCGGCAAGCGCGTGCAGGCGCTCGGCGGCGCGAAGAACCATCTCGTCGTGATGCCCGACGCGAACATCGAGCAGGCCGTCGACGCGCTGATCGGCGCCGCGTACGGCTCGGCCGGCGAGCGCTGCATGGCGATCAGCATCGCGGTGCTGGTCGGCGACGTCGCGGACAAGATCGTGCCGGCGGTTGCCGAGCGCGCACGCAAGCTGGTGATCGGCGACGGCATGCAGCCGGAAGTCGAGATGGGCCCGATCGTCACCGGCGAAGCGCTGAAGCGCATCGAAGGCTATATCGAGCAAGGCGTGAACGAAGGCGCGCAACTGGTGGTCGACGGGCGCGGGCTGCGCGTGCCGGGCCGCGAGGCAGGCTTCTTCACCGGCGGTACGCTGTTCGATCACGTGACGCCCGACATGCGGATCTACCGGGAAGAAATCTTCGGGCCCGTGCTCGGCTGCGTGCGCGTGAAGGATTTCGGCGCGGCGGTCGACCTGATCAACGCGCACGAGTTCGGCAACGGCGTGTCGTGCTTCACGAGCGACGGCGGCATCGCGCGCGAATTCGCGCGGCGCATCCAGGTCGGGATGGTCGGCATCAACGTGCCGATTCCGGTGCCGATGGCGTGGCACGGCTTCGGCGGCTGGAAGAAGAGCCTGTTCGGCGACATGCACGCCTACGGCGAGGAAGGCGTGCGCTTCTACACGCGCCAGAAGTCGGTGATGCAGCGCTGGTCGTCGAGCATCGGCAAGGGCGCGGAATTCGCGATGCCGACCGCGAAGTAAGCCGGCCGGTGCGCCGCCCGCCGATCGATCGCGCGGGCGGTGCGCCAGCAAAATTCGTCAGCCGGCTTTCGTGCCGTGCGCGCCGTCGGCGGTCGGCAGGTACGACAGTTCGAGCCGGTACGCGAGCGCGACGAACAGGCTCTGCGCGAGGCCCATCGTGGCCGTCAGCGCGCGGAACCCGAACGTCTCGCTGTCCTGCACCATCAGCGTCACCTCGGCCTCCCGCGCGAGCGGGCTCATCCGGCTGTCGGTGATCGCGATCAGGCGCGCGCCGCGCTGCACGGCCTGCTGCGCGACCTGCACGGTCTCGTCCGCATACGGCATGAACGAGATGACGATCATCACGTCGCCGTTGCGCACCGACCGGATCTGCCCGAGATGCATGCTGCCGAGCGCGCTGAACAGCCCGATGCGCTTGTCAGTGTGCTGCAGCGCATAGTCGAGATACACGGCGATCGGAAACGCCCGCCGCGAACCGGCGATCCAGATCGCCTGCGTGTCGGCGAGCAGGTCGACGGCCTGCGCGAGCGCCTGCGGGTCGAGCGTCTGCCGCAACTGCTGCATCCCGGCAATGCTGCCCTTGATGAATTCGTCGGCGATCTGCTCGGGCTGCAGGCTCGACGAGCCCGCTTCGATCACGTCGCGCAGCCGCAGGTTGTACGCACGCCCCGGCGCGATCTGCTGCGCGAGCCCTTCGCGGAACAGCCGCTGCATCTCGGAGAAGCCGGAGAAGCCGAAATGCTTCGCGAAGCGCACGACCGCCGACGGCTGCACGCCGCACGCTTCCGCGAGCGACTGGATGCCTTCCAGGCCAAGCTGGTCCCGATGCGTTTCCACGTGACGCGCAATGACCTTCAGGCGATTGCTGAGGCCGTCGTATTCCTGCGTCAGGTGCTGCAGGAACTGCTCGACGGTGGCGGGAGGTTTCTCGGATGAACTCATCGGATGGCGCGAAGTTGACGGCCCCGGTGCACGCGCGATGCTGACGGACGCGGCCCGGGGCTCACCTGGATACATGCATGAAGGGCGAATTTAATCACGTTTGCGGCACGGCCCGCGCCGCGCGTTTCGCTCCCACGCGCTCGATCATCACCTGCACACGCTCCACGGCAAGACTGGCAACGATTGTCCAACGCTCTCGCGGCGTCGTAAAGATTAGGGCGTCTACCGAGTCTGCCGACGCCGACGGCCGGTGCGAAGCGGCGGCCGGCGCGCCGCCTCCGGCCTGCCCTGCTCAGCGATAGTCGACCCACACGCTGCCCGCGTCGGCGGAACGCACGCAGTTCTCGACCCATCGGACGCCCTCGACGCCCGCGTGAACGTCCGGATAGCGGATGCCCTTCAGCGCCGCGGCGTCGCCGCGATCGGCCGCATCCATCGCGAGCGCGAAGCGCTGATAGAGATTCGACCACGCCTCGAACAGCCCTTCCGGATGCCCGGCGCCGATGCGATCCTCGTGCAATGCGTTCGGATGCAGGTAGCCCATCCCGCGATCGAGCACCTGCGCGGGCTGCCCCTGCACTTCGTAGCGCAACTGGTTCGGATGCTCGTCCCACCATTCGACGCTCGCCTTCGAACCGATCACGCGCACCTTCTGGCCATGCATCGAACCCGCGTTCACCGCACTCGACCACACGTAGCCGATCGCGCCCGTGTCGTATTCCATGATCGTGAACGCGTTGTCTTCCAGCGGCGCGCGGCTCTTCACGAAGCTCTGCCGCGAACACATCAGCCGCCGGATCTTCAGCTCGGGCGCCATCACCTCGGAGATGTACAGCGGATGCGTGCCAATGTCGCCGAGCACGTAGCTCGGGCCCGCGAACTTCGGGTCGACGCGCCAGCGCGCGGCCGCGCTCGCGGCCTCGACACCTTCGCTGTGAAACCCGTGCGCGAACTGCATCTGCACGATGCGGATCTCGCCGAGATCGCCGCGCGCGATCATCTCGCGCGCCTGTTCGATCATCTGGTGACCCGAATAGCCGTATGCGACGCCGACGATCCGGTTCTTCTCGACCGACAGGCGCTGCAGCGTCTCGGCCTCGTCGGTCGTGAAGCACAGCGGCTTCTCGCAGACCACGTGCAGCCCCGCGTTCAGCGCAGCGCGGCAGATCTCGAAGTGCGTGTTGTTCGGCGTCGCGATCGACACCGCGCGGATGCCGTCCGGGCGACGCGCCTCGGCGTCGAACATCGTCGCGTAGTCGGGATAGCAGCGCTCGGCCGCGACGCCGAGCTTCACGCCGAACTGGCGGCCGCGTTCGGGATCGATGTCGAACGCGCCGGCGACCAGCTCGAAACTGCCGTCGCGCAGCGCGGCCGACCGGTGGCTGTAGCCGATCTGGCTGCCGAGCCCGCCGCCGACCATGCCCCAGCGAATCGAATGTCCAAGCAGAATCTGTCCGTCAATCATGATGGTGGTGTTCCTGGTCCGTGTTCAGGTGTTCGGTGGTTCAGGTGTTCATGCGTAGTTCATGCGAAGCCGGCCGACGCGAGAAACGCGCGGCTCGCGGCGACGTCGCGCAGGCTCGTGCCGGCATTGCGCGGATCGCGCTCCTGCTCGATCGTGATGTAGCCCGCGTAGCCGATGTCGTCGAGCGCGTGCCGGATCGACCGGTAGTCGAGCACGCCGGTGCCGATCGGGCACATCACGCCGCGCGCGCATGCGGCGAAGAACGCGATGTGCTCGCCCATCACCGCGTCGTACACGGCTGCGTCGATATCCTTGAAATGCACGTAGTCGACGCGCGCCGCATGGCGGCGCAGCCAGGTTTCCGGGTCCATGCCCGAGTAGTACAGGTGGCCCGTATCGAGACAGAGGCCGACCGTGTCGGCTGGAAGATCTGCGACGATCCGGTCGATTTCGTCCGCGAACTCGATGTAGCCGCCCGCATGCGGATGGATCACCGCGCGCACGCCGAACTCGTCGCGCGCAATCGTCGCGATCTGCCGGATGTGCTCGACCATGCGCGCCCAGCGTTCGCCGGACAGCCGCGGCGCGCGATCGGCATGGCCGGCCGCATAATCGCGTTCTTCGTGCCCCCAGTCCATCACGACCAGGTACGGCGCCGCGTAGCGCTGCCCGTCCTGCGTCGGCAGCTTCGGCAGCCGCGTGATCAGCGCGCAGATCTCGCGCGTCTGGCGCAACAGGTTCGGCAGGTTCTCCGGCGACACGAGATCGTCGAAGATCGTGCCGGCGGTAATGCTCAGGCGCTGCCGCTCGAGCTCGGCGCTCACGACGTCGAGTTCGAGCGGGATATAGCCGTACGGCCCGAGCTCGATGCCCGAGTAGCCGGCCTGGGCCGCCTCGGCAAGCACGTGCCGCCACGGCGGCAGGTGCGGGTTCTTCACGTCGTCGACACCCCAGCAGCAGGGTGCGCAACCAATCTTCATCGTCATGTCGGTCAGTCCGATAGGTAAGCGGCACGCGGCCGCATGTGTGGCGACGCGGCCACGGTTCAGGCGCGATAGAACGCGGGGCGGTCGGCCATCGCGATCGGTTCGACCGCACCGCTCTGTTGCGCACGCACGCATGCGTCGGCCGCGACCGCCGCCGCGTAGCCGTCCCAGGCAGACGGGCCCGTCAGCGCACCCTGCCGCACGCCGTCGATGAACGCCTGCAGCTCGACGTCGTACGACGCGATGAAGCGCTCCTTCCAGTCGGTCATGATCTCGACCGATTGCCGCGCCGCGCGCTTGAGGTCCACGGCCGGCGGATCGGGCAGCTTCGCGATGCCCTGCTCGCCGACCACTTCGCACTGGATGTCATAGCCGTACTGGCAGTTCACGAAAATCTCGACGTCGATGCGCACGCCGCTCGCGGTTTCCAGCAGCACGATCTGCGGATCGGCGAGATGCGCGGACGCATGGCGCGTCTTCTTCGGATAGACGACCTGCGCGCTCGCATAATCCTCGCCGAGCAGCCAGCGCAGTACGTCGAGCTCGTGGATCAGCGTGTCGGTGATCGCCATGTCGGTCGTGTAGCGCTCGCCGACCGACTGGTTGCGGTGCGCGCAATGCAGCATCAGCGGTGCGCCGATCTCGCCGCTGTCGATCACGCGCTTAAGCGCGCGATAACCTTCGTCGTACGGCCGCATGAAGCCGACCTGCACGAGCCGTTTGCCGTGCGCGACTTCCGCTTCGACGATCCGCATGCAGCCGTCGGCCGTGACGGCGAGCGGTTTCTCGCAGAACACGGGCTTGCCGTGCGCGATCGCGTCGAGCACGAACGCTTCGTGCGTCGGCCCCCACGACGTGACGAGCACGGCCTGCACGTCGGCGGCCGCGACCACTTCATGGCCGTCGCCGTAGATCTCGGCGTCGAGCCCGTATTTCGACACCGCATCACGCGCCTGCTGCGGATCGATGTCGTTGACGGCCACCACGCGCGCGCCGGACAGCGTGCGCGTCAATCTGCGGATATGGTCCTGGCCGATCGCGCCGCAGCCGATCACGCCGATTTGCAAGGTCATCCGGGAGTCTCCAGTCGTTCATCAGCGGCGCGGCCCGTGCCGCGCCGGTCAGTAATCGGTCAGCGCGCCGTGCGATCGAAATGAAGATCGACGTAGCGCTGGATCGTGTCGCGCATGTAGCGCGACGACGCTTCCGCGCGGTCTTCCCACGCGAACACGCAAGACGACATCACGCCGTCGAAGCCCGCGGCGCCGAGCGCGCGAAAAAACACGTCCCAGTCGATCTCGCCCTGCCCGATGTCGAGATGCTGGTGCACGCGGATCTGGTTCGAGCCCGGCGGGTTCACGATGTAGCGAAGCTGGCTGCTCTTGCGGTGGTCGAAGGTGTCGGCCACGCGCACGTGCGCGAGGATCGGCGCGGCCTGCGCGATCATCGCGGCCATGTCGTCGCCGTAGTAGAACGTGTGCGGCGCGATATACGACAGCTTCAGCGACGGCGAGCCGAGGTTCGTCACGATGTCGATCGCCGGCTGCAACTGCTCGATCCAGTCCTCCGGATGCGGCTCGACCGACAGCACGATGCCCTCGCGTTCGAGAATCGGCAGCAGCTCGTCCATCGAACGGAACCACGCGGCTTCGCACAGCTCCTTCGGGTTCGCGCCCGGCCGCTCGCCGACCGAGCGCTCCGGCGACGCACCGCGCCCAAACTCGGACACCATCAGCGCGCACTCCATCTCGACCGCGACCTCGATCGCCTTCTTCCAGCAGCGCACGGCCCATAACCGCTCGTCCTCGAACGGGCTCGCCCAGCGGTACATCGGCTGCAGCGACGCAAGGCCGACGCCGCTCGCGCGCAGCGCCTGGCGAAATGCGGCCATGCGTTCGCGGGTCGCGCGCGGCATCACCCACCAGTCGAGGAAATCGCTGCGCGGCGACAGTTCGATCTGGTCGTAGCCGAGCTCGGCCACCGCGTGCGGCAACCGGTCGAGCGGCAGGTGGCGAATCATGTAGGGGTCCAGCGCGATCTTCATCAGGTTTCCTTCGTGAATGCGGGATGCAGTCGGACGCGTGCGCTCAGCGACGCTTCTTCTTGTTGCGATACTGGTCGGCGATCACGGCCGCGACGATGATCGCGCCCTTGACCATCTCCTGGTAATACGCGTCGATGCGGATGAACGTGAAGCCCGACGTCATCACGCCGAGGATCAGCACGCCGATCACGGTGCCCGTCACGCGGCCGAGGCCGCCCGACAGCGACGTGCCGCCGATCACGACCGCGGCGATCGCATCGAGCTCGTACATCACGCCCATGCCCGACTGGCCCGAGATCGCACGCGCGGCCGTCACGGTGCCGGCGATCCCGCTCAGCAGGCCCGCGATCGCATAGACGAACACCAGGTGACGCGTGACGTTGATGCCCGACACGACCGCCGCATGACGGTTCGCGCCGATCGCATAGGTGTACTTGCCGAAGCGCGTGTAGCGCAGCACGACGTGGAAGATTGCGGCAATCACGAGAAAGATGATCACCGGATTGGCGCCTGCGCCGATGGCCGCGAACTGGTCGGTCAGCATCGACACGGGCATCCCGTTGGTGAACCACTTCGCGAACCCGCGCGCGGCGACCATCGTGCCGAGCGTCGCGATGAACGGCGGGATGCCCGTCATCGCGATCAGCGAACCGTTCAGCAGGCCGACCAGCAGCCCGACGCACACGCCGGCCAGCACCGGCCAGATGATCGGCAGGTCGGTCAGGTGCGGAAACACCGCGCGCGGGAAGTCGGACACCTGCGCGAGGCTCGCCGACACGACGGCGGCCGCCGCGACGACCGACCCCGACGACAGGTCGATCCCGCTGGTGATGATCACGAGGTTCACGCCGACCGCGATGATGCCGATCACGGCCATCTGCAGCACGATGATCTCGAGCCGCTCGGCGTTGAACAGGAAGCTCTGGCCGACGACGATCCAGCCGACGATCTCGAAGAACAGGCTGATGCCGACCAGCACGAGGAAGATGCTCAGCTCGGGCGGCCACTTCGTGTGCCGCGCCTTGATTGTGATGGTCTGCGCGTCCGCGACCGGGTTCAGGTTGCCCATTTCTTTGTCTCCAATCTAGTTTCGGCTCAACGCGACGCGAGATCCATGATGCGGACCTGGTCGGCGTCCTTGCGTTCGACGATGCCGGTCATGCGCCCTTCGTGCATCACCATCACGCGGTCGCTCATCCCCAGCACCTCCGGCATCTCCGACGAGATCATCAGCACCGCGACGCCCTTGCCGGCGAGCGCGCTGACGAGCCGGTGGATCTCGGCCTTCGCGCCGACGTCGATGCCGCGCGTCGGTTCGTCGAGGATCAGGATGCGCGGCTGCGTGAGCAGCCAGCGCCCGATCAGCACCTTCTGCTGGTTGCCGCCCGACAGGTTCTGGATCTCCTCGTGCAGCCCGGGCGACTTCACGCGCAGCATCCGGCTCATTTCCTCGCAGTCGCGCTTCAACTGCGCCTGCTGCACGAAATTGAACTTCACGTAGCGGTTGCTGAGCACGGCCGCTTCCATGTTCGCGAGCAGGTCGAGATTCAGGAAGCAGCCGGTGTCCTTGCGGTCCTCGGTCAGGAACGCCATCCCGTGCTTCATCGCCTGCGCGGGCGTCGCGATCCGCACCGGCTTGCCGTCGATCCGGATCTCGCCCGACGTGGCCGGCACGACGCCGAACAGCGCCTCCGCGACGTTCGAGCGCCCCGAACCGACCAGGCCCGCAACGCCGAGGATCTCGCCCGCACGCAGCTCGAAGCTCACGTCGCGGAACACGCCGTCGACGCTGAGGTTCTGCACCGACAGCACGACGTCGCCGATCGGCACCTCTTCCTTCGGGAACATCTGCGTGATCTCGCGGCCGACCATCATGCGGATGATGTCGTCGCGCGTGACGTCGCTCGACGCATGCGTGCCGATGTACTTGCCGTCGCGGAACACCGAGAACTCGTCGGCAATCTCGAACAGCTCGTTCATCTTGTGCGTGATGTAGACGATGCCCTTGCCCTGCTCGCGCAGCTGGCGAATGATCCGGAACAGGTGCGTGACTTCCTTGTCGGTCAGCGCCGAGGTCGGCTCGTCCATGATCAGCACGTCCGAGTCGAACGACACGGCCTTCGCGATCTCGACCATCTGCCGGCTCGCGACTGTCAGCGTGCGCACGTCGGTTTCCGGATCGATGTCGATCGACAGCCGCTCGAACAGCGCGGCCGTGCGGCGGCGCAGCTCCGCGTGATCGATCAGGCCGAAACGGTTCTTCGGTTCGCGGCGGATCCAGATGTTCTCCGCGACCGTCATGTACGGCATCAGGTTGAGTTCCTGGTGGATCATCGCGATCCCGCGGTCGAGCGCGTCGAGCGGCCCGTTCAGCACGACGGGTTCGCCGTTGATCAGGATCTCGCCCTGATCGGGCGTGTAGACGCCCGCGATGATCTTCATCAGCGTCGACTTGCCCGCGCCGTTCTCGCCCATCAGCGCATGGACGGTGCCGCGGCGCACGCGGAACTGCACGCCGTCGAGCGCGACGACGCCGGGAAAGGACTTGCCGACGCCGCGCACCTCGAGCACGCAGTCGGCCGCAGGAGAAGCCGGCGAACCGGACGATCCGGATGCGCCGGGCGCTCCGCCGGACGAAGCGGCCGGCGCGTCGACGCCGGCCATCGGGCGCGCGATCCTGGCTGTAAACATGGACGTTCCTCGACAAGTCGCGCGCGAACCCGGCCAGGCCGGGCCCGCGCAGTTCAACGGATCGCCGCTCAGTGCTTGGCGTACTGGTTCATGTTCTCGGGCGTCACGAGCTCGAACGGCACGTTCACGAAGCGGTCGACGGGCTGCTTCTTCGCGAGCTTCAGCGCGGCGGCAACCGACTGCGCGCCCTGCCCGATCGCGTTCTGGTACACCGACACCTTCAGCTCGCCGCTCTTCATCGATGCGAGGCCGTCCGGCGTCGCGTCGATGCCGGCGACGACGGTCTTCGGCGTCAATTTGCGCGCGGCCTTCAGCGCATTGATCGCGCCGATCGCCATTTCGTCGTTGTTCGACACGATCGCGTCGAACTTCGTCCCGGAGCTCAGCCAGTTCATCGTGATGTCCTGGCCCTGCGTACGGCTCCATTTGCCTTCGCGCTTGTCGACGATCTTCATGCCGGAGCATTCCTTCGTCGCGATCACGTCCTCGATGTCCTTGGTGCGGGCACGCGCCGATTCGTTGGACAGCTCGCCCATCAGCACGAGAAGATCGCCCTTGCCGCCGAGCAGCTTGCACACCTGGCGCGCCTGCAGCGTGCCGGACTGCTTCTCGTCGGACGCGACGACCGCGACGCCGGCCGGCAGCTTGTCGAAATCGACCGGCTTGCGGTTCACGTAGACGAGCGGGATCTTCGCCGCCGTCGCCATCTTCGTGATCTTCGGCGTCGCGTCGGTGTCGACCGCGTTCACGATGATCGCGTCGACCTTCTGCGCGATCATGTTCTGGACCTGGCTCAACTGCTTGCCGACGTCGTTGCCGCCGTCCTCGATCTGCACCGTCGCACCGTCCTTCTTCGCTGCGTCGGTGATGCTGTTGCGCAGGATGGTCAGGAACGTGTCGTCGAACGACGCCATCGTCACGCCGATCTTCTCGGCGTGCGCGAGCGGCGCAGCCAGGATCGCGGCGGCCGCGACGGCCATCAGCTTGGTCTTCATGATCACTTTGTCTCCTCATCTCCGGGGGGCGGAAGACGGCGCGTTGCGCGCCGCCGGGCCGAGTCCGATACGGACTGAAGCATCCGGATGAAACTGTAGATCACTTCCTCGAAAATTTGGAAATTTATTTCTACGTGATTTCACCTAGGGAACTGGATTTCCAAAAAGTCTAGACTGCGTCCGTAGCCCGATTCCTTGCGGCAGGCAGCCTCGCGTCGTGCAGCGCACGTTGCGGACCGTCGCCGGCGGATCGGTCCCCTAAACCTGCCGGCAGCGCCGAACGCCGGCCGCGAGCGTGACACGTGATATGAGCCTGCTGAACTTTCCGAGTGACCGCCCCATCGATCTCGCCTGCCTCGGCCGCGTGGCCGTGGATCTCTATGCGCAGCAGTACGGCAGCGGCCTGGAGGACGCGCGCAGCTTCCAGATGTATCTCGGCGGCTCGTCGGGCAACGTCGCGTTCGGCGTCGCCCGGCTCGGGCTGAAGACCGCGATGATCTCGCGCGTCGGCGACGAGCAGATGGGCCGCTTCGTGCGCGAGACGCTCGAGCGCGAAGGCTGCGACACGAGCCAATTGCAGATCGACCGCGAGCGCCTCACCGCGCTGGTGCTGCTCGGGCTGAAGGATCGCGACACGTTCCCGCTGCTGTTCGTGCGCGAGAACTGCGCGGACATGGCCGTGCGCGCCGACGAGATCCGCGAGGACTTCATCGCCGGCTGCCGCGCGCTCGCGATCACCGGCACGCATCTTTCGACGCCGGCCACGCGCGAAGCATCGCTGACCGCGCTCGGCTACGCGCGCCGCCACGGCGTCGTGCGGATCCTCGATATCGACTACCGGCCCGTGCTGTGGGGGCTGACCGCACGCGGCGCGGGCGAGAACCGCTACGTGCCGGACGCGCAGGTGACGCGGCAACTGCAGCAGGTGCTCGGCGAATTCGACCTGCTGGTCGGCACCGAGGAGGAATTCCTGATCGCGGGCGGCGTGCCGCACGACCTGATCGGTTCGTTGCAGGCGGTGCGCGGGATCACGAACGCCACGCTGGTCGTCAAGCGCGGCGCGCTCGGCTGCTGCGTGATCGAGGGCGACATCCCCGCGCGCATCGACGATGCCCCGACGTTTCTCGGCGAACGCGTCGAGGTGCTCAACGTGCTCGGCGCGGGCGACGCGTTCCTGTCGGGCCTGCTGTCGGGGCTGCTGCGCGGCCGCGACTGGGCCGAATCGACGCGCATCGCGAACGCCTGCGGCGCGATCGTCGTGTCGCGCCACGCGTGCTCGGCCGCGATGCCGACGCCGGCCGAACTCGCGCACTGGTTCGACGGCAGCCGCAATCCCGTGGTCGACGCCGACCGCACGCTCGCGCACCTGCATCGCGTCACGGTGCCGCGCCGCGAATGGGACGACCTGTGCGTGATGGCGTTCGACCATCGCAGCCAGTTCTACGAACTCGCGGTGCAGGCCGGCGCGGACGAAGCGCGGATCAAGACACTGAAGCGCCTGCTCGTGCGCGCGGCCGAACAGGTCGAGCGCGATCGCCGTATCGAAGGCCACGTCGGCGTGCTGATCGACGGCGGCGCGTACGGCAGCGACGCGCTCGCGTCGGCCACCGGGCGCGGCTGGTGGGTCGGCCGCCCGGTCGAGCTGCCGGGCTCGCGGCCGCTGCGCTTCGACGAGACGCGCTCGGTCGGCTCGTCGCTCACGCACTGGCCGACCGAGCAGGTCGTGAAGTGCCTGGTCCACTACCACCCGGACGACGACGTCGACCTGCGCGTCGAGCAGGAGCAGCGCGTGCTGGAGCTGTGGGAAGCCACGCGCGCCAGCGGCAACGAGCTGCTGCTGGAAGTCATTCCGCCGCGCGCGGTCACGCCGGCCGGCACCGAGGACGATGCGGTGCTGCGCGCGGTCGCGCGCTTCTACAACCTCGGCGTGATGCCCGAATGGTGGAAGCTCACGCCGCTGAGCGCCGACGGCTGGGCGCGGCTGGCTACGCTGATCGCCGAGCGCGACCCGCATTGCCGCGGCGCGGTGATCCTCGGGCTGAACCAGCCGCTGCAATATCTCGTCGACAGCTTCCGCTCGGCGACCAACCCGATCGTCAAGGGCTTCATGGTCGGGCGCACGCTGTGGGCCGATGCGTCGCTGAACTGGCTCGCCGGCCGGATCGACGACCAGGCGCTGATCGACGAAGTCGCCGGCAACTTCGCGCAGCTCGTCGACGCGTGGCTCGGCCGCCGCGGCACCGCGCGCGCCACCGCGGCCTGATGCGCGTGCCCGTCATGACCGATCCGATCCTTCTTCACCGACCGACGATGACCCCTACCGTGAGACTGACCGTCAGCCAGGCGCTCGTGCGCTACCTGGCCGCCCTGCGCGCCGAAGTCGTCCAGCCCGACGGCCGCACCGAGATCCTGCCGTACTGCGGCGGCGTGTTCGCGATCTTCGGGCACGGCAACGTGGCCGGGCTCGGCGAAGCGTTGCACGCCGAGAAAGACCGGCTGCCGACGTTCCGCGCGCACAACGAGCAAGGGATGGCCAACGCGGCCGTCGCGTTCGCGAAAGCGAATTTCCGCCAGCGGATGATGGCGGCGACGTCGAGCATCGGCCCCGGCGCGACCAACATGCTGACGTCGGCCGCGCTCGCGCACGTCGGCCGGCTGCCGCTGTTGCTGCTGCCGGGCGACGTGTTCGTGTCGCGGCTGCCCGACCCCGTGCTGCAGCAGGTCGAGGATTTCGAACAGGGCGACGTCAGTGCGAACGACTGCTTCCGCCCCGTCACGCGCTACTTCGACCGGATCACGTCGCCCGAGCAGTTGCTCGTCGCGCTGCCGCGCGCGATCCAGGTGATGACCGACCCCGCGCAGTGCGGCCCCGTGTGTCTCGCGCTGCCGCAGGACGTGCAGACCTTCGCGTACGACTGGCCCGAGGATTTCTTCGCGCCGCCGGTGATCCGGATGCGCCGGCCGCCGGCCGACCCGTTCGAACTCGCCGACGCGCTCGACGTGCTGAAGGCCGCGAAGAAGCCGCTGATCGTCGCCGGCGGCGGCGTGCTGTACAGCCAGGCGTGGGACGCGCTGCGTGCGTTCGCCGACACGCACGGCGTGCCGGTTGCCGAATCGCAGGCCGGCAAGGGCAGCCTCGCGTGGGATCACCCGCTGAACCTCGGCTCGATCGGCGTGACGGGCTCGCCCGCCGCGAACCGCGCGGCCGCGCAGGCCGACGTCGTGCTCGCGGTCGGCACGCGGCTGCAGGACTTCACGACCGGCTCGCACGCGCTTTACGGCGACGCTACGCTGCTGAGCCTGAACGTGCAGCCGTTCGACGCCGGCAAGAAACGCGGCCGGCAACTGGTTGCCGATGCGCGCACGGGCCTCGGCCAGTTGTCGGCCGCGCTGGCCGGCTGGCGCGCCGACGCGGCATGGACGGCCGCCAACCGCGACCAGGCCGCCGCGTGGAACGCACGCGTGACCGAGCTGACGACGTGCGTGCCGACGGACACGCTGCCGTACGACGCGGACGTGATCGGCGCGGTGCGCGATTCCGCGGCCGACGCGGGGCGCGACAGCGCGCGCGACGACCTGGTCGTGTGCGCGGCCGGCACGCTGCCGGCCGAGCTGCACAAGCTGTGGCGCAGCGGCGTGCCGGGCAACTACCACATGGACTATGCGTATTCGTGCATGGGCTACGAAGTCGCGGGCGGCCTCGGCGCGAAGCTCGCGCGGCCCGAACGCGAAGTGATCGTGATCGTCGGCGACGGCTCGTACATGATGCTCAACGCCGAGCTCGCCACTTCCGTGATGCTCGGCCGCAAGCTCATCGTCGTGATCCTCGACAACCGCGGCTACGGCTGCATCGAGCGGCTGCAACTGAATTGCGGCGGCGCGAGCTTCAACAACATGCTCGACGACTGCGTGCCGGAAGGCGGCGAGCGTTCGACGATCGACTTCGCGATGCATGCGCGAGCGATGGGCGCCGACGCCGTGCACGTGCGCGACGTCGGCGAGCTGCGCAGCGAAATGAAGCGCGCACGCGCGGCGAAGACGAGCCAGGTGCTCGTGATCGACACCACGCACAAGCGCACGACCGACGACGGCGGCGCGTGGTGGGAAGTCGCGGTGCCGCAGGTATCCGGGCGTGCCGGCGTCGAAGCGGCGCACCGCGTGTATCTCGACGCAAAGACCCGGCAGCGGCGCTGATGCCGCGCGCTGCCTGCCCACCCGCCCCGCGAACAACACATTCGAACCAAGGAAGCACGTCATGAGCTGGAACGTCCGCATCGGTATCAATCCCCTGTCGTGGATGAACGACGACCTGCCGTCGCTCGGCGGCGAGACGCCGCTCGAAACGGCGCTGAAGGAAGGCGCCGAAATCGGCTATGCGGGCTTCGAGCTCGGCAACAAGTTTCCGAAGACGGGCCCCGAGCTGAAGGCAAAGCTCGCCGAGTTCGGGCTCGTATGCGTATCGGGCTGGTATTCGGGCTTCCTCGCGGAAGTCGAACCGGGCATGACCGACGCCGATGCGGTCGCCGCGGAAATCGAGCGCTGCCGCGCGCACCTGACGAAGCTGCAGTACAACGACGTGAAGGTCGTCGTCTATGGCGAATGCGCGGGGACGATCCAGGGCAACATCGACACGCCGGTCGCGAAGCGGCCGCGCTTCGTCGACGACGCAGCCTGGCAGCGCTACGCGGCGCGCCTCGACGCATTCGGCGCGCACCTGCTCGACACGTACGGAATCAAGCTCGCCTACCATCACCACATGGGCGCGTACGTCGAATCGCCCGACGACGTCGACCGGCTGATGGCGCTGACCGATCCGGCCAAGGTGTTCCTGCTGTTCGACACCGGCCACGCGTATTTCGGCGGCGCGGCCGACCCGGTGACGCTGCTGAAGAAGCACGTATCGCGCGTGGTCCACGTGCATTGCAAGGACGTGCGGGCGCAGGTCGTCACGCAGGCGCGCAACGACGGCTGGAGCTTCCTGAACGGCGTGATCAACGGCACCTTCACGGTGCCGGGCGACGGCGCGCTCGACTACGACGCGACGCTGCGCACGCTGAAGGACGCCGGCTACGAAGGCTGGCTCGTCGTCGAGGCCGAGCAGGATCCGGCCGTCGCGCCGAGCTACGCGTATGCGAAAAAGGGCTACGAGTCGCTGCGCGCGATCGTCGACCGGTTGAGCGCGTGAGCACGCAAGTGCTCGAATGCTTGAGCCCTACCCTATTGCGGAGCCCCACCCCATGACGATTTCTCCCCTGCTGGTCAAGGCATCTGCCGACCGCGAAATCTGCAACGTCACGCCCGAGTCGGCCGGCTGGAAGCATGTCGGTTTTCGCGCGCTGCGCCTGAAGGCCGGCGACACCGAAACGCTCGACACCGGCGCGCGCGAGCTGTGCGTCGTCGTGCTCACCGGCACGGTGCGCGCGGACGTCGACGGCGCAACCTACGATGCGCTCGGCAAGCGCGACAGCGTGTTCGAAGACGTGTCGCCGGACGCGCTGTACGTGCCGGGCGGCAAGACCGTCACGCTGGTCTCGACGCGCGATGCCGAAATCGCGCTGTGCACCGCGCCGTACGCGAGCGGCGACAAGCCGGTGCGGCGCCTCGACGGCGAACGGATGCGCCGCTCGGTGCGCGGGCAAGGCACCAATACGCGCTACGTGTGCGACATCCTGATGGGCGACAACCCGGCGGCCGACCGGCTGCTGGTCGTCGAGGTCGTCACGCCGGCCAGCCATTCGAGCAGCTATCCGCCGCACAAGCACGACCGCGACGCGGCGCCCGACGAAACCTCGCTCGAGGAAACCTATTACCACCGGATCGATCCGCCGCAGGGTTTCGCGTTCCAGCGTGTGTACACGGACGACCGCAGCCTCGACGAAGCATGCGCGGTCGAGAACCACGACGTCGTGATGGTGCCGCGCGGCTACCACCCGGTCGTCGCGCCGCACGGCTACAACCTGTACTACCTGAACGTGATGGCCGGGCCGAGCCGTGCGTGGGCGTTCAAGAACGATCCCGCGCACGAGTGGATGCTCGATGCGGCGCCGAAGCGCTGAACGAACCACGGGCAAGCGCGCGGCCCGTGACGAGGCGACGCCGGCGCGCGAACACGATTTGCGACGATACGGAGCCGCCATGGTGACGACCTTCCTGCGCATCGATCACGCGCCCTTCGACGACGACGCACCGGACATGGTGCTGCCGCACTTCAATGCCGATGTCGCACGCCGGCTCGGGGAAATCGCGACCAATATCGCATCGCGCCGCGGGTTGCCGATCGCGGTCGGGATCGTCGGCGAAGCAGCACCGCTGTTCTACTGCGCGCTCGACGGCAGCCGCGCGGAAGACAGCGACGCGATCCGCCGCCGACAGAACACCGTGCTCCGTTTCGGCCTGAGTTCGCTCGAGGTCGGCACGCAGTTTCGCCGCGCCGGCTGGTCGCTGCGGTCGCAGGGCCTGTCGGACGACGACTATGCGCTCGACGGCGGTGGCGTGCCGTTGCGAGTCGCCGGTGCGGGCTTCGTCGGTGCGATGACGATCGCGGGGCTCGACTCCGAACGCAATCACGCGCTCGTCGTCGAGAGCCTGCGCTGGCACGTCGGCGCAAACGCGCTGGCGATGATCGCTTGATGACGCAATCGGCACGATCGGCGCAGGCGTGCCGATCGTGCCGATTTGCCGACTCGCGGGATCAGTTCAACCCGCCGCTCACGACGAGGTGTTCGCCGGTCATCCAGCGTGCATCGTCCGACGCGAGGAACACGGCGACCGACGCGATGTCGTCCGGCTCGCCGAGGCGGCCGAGCGGCGTCTCGCTGCGCACCTGCTTGTCGAGATCGGAACCGATGATGCCCGCGCTGTGCGTGCCTTCGGTCACGATCATGCCCGGGTTGATCGCGTTCACGCGGATCTTGCGCGGGCCGAGTTCGAGCGCGAGCACGCCGGTGATCGCGTCGACCGCGCCCTTGGTGCCGCTGTACACCGCGCTGGCGGGCGGCGTGATGCTGGTCACCACCGAGCTGATGTTGATGATGCTCGCGCCTTCGCCGAGATGCTTGACGGCCGCCTGCGTCACGAGCAGCACGCCGAACACGTTCGTGTCGAACTGCCGGCGGTAGTGTTCTTCGGTGATCGCTTCGATCGGCGAGAATTCGTAGACGCCGGAATTGTTGACGAGCACGTCGAGACGGCCATACGTGTCGATCGCCGTATCGACGATGCGCTGCGCGTCGGCTGCCTTCGACACGTCGCCGCCGACCGCGACCGCGCGGCCGCCGGCCTCGACGATCGCGCTCACCACCGCATCGGCGCCCGCCTTGCTGCTCGCATAGTTGACGACGACCGACGCGCCTTCCGCGGCCAGCGCCCTCGCGATCGCGGCACCGATGCCCTTCGATCCGCCCGTGACGATCGCTACCTTGCCTGCCAGCTTGCTCATGATTTCATTCCTCAGTCTAAGACTATCGATGGATGGCACCGGTTGCCGCATCGATGCGGCGGCCCGGCATGAGTGGCAATTTAAGGTGCCGCGCGATGGCGATAAAGCGGCTCGACGCGAATTGTCTGGCGGGGCCAGCCGAACAATCGGTCGAGCGCCGTCAGCCGGCGCTCAACCATGCGTTGGCGACCTCGCCGCCCAGGCCGTCGAGCGCACCGTCGTAGACGATCCGTCCGCGCCCCATTACCGCGACGCGCCGCGCGAGCCGCGGCGCGAACTGCAGCCGCTGCTCGATCAGCACGATTGCGACGCCGTCGGCCTGCAGCGCGGCGAGGCACGCGCCCACTTCGTCGACCGCGAGCGGCGCGAGCCCTTCGGCCGGTTCGTCGACGATCAGCACGCGCGGGCGGCCGGCGAGCGCACGGACCAGCGCGAGCACCTGCTGCTCGCCGCCCGACAGCCGCCCGGCTTTCACGTCCGCGCGCGCGGCCAGCAGCGGAAAGCGGTCGAACAGGCGTTCGAGCGCCGCGCGTTCGGCCGCGCCGCGCGTGCCGCGCAACCCGAGCTTCAGGTTGTCGCGCACGGTCAGCAACGGAAACACGTCGCGGCTTTCGGCAACGTAAGCGACGCCGCGCCGCGCGATCTCGAACGTGCGTGCGCCCGCGCATTCGGCGCCGGCGATGCGCACCGAGCCGGCCGTGCGCACGAGCCCCATCACGGCCTTCGCGAGCGTCGAGCGCCCCGAGCCGTTGCGGCCGAGCAGCGCGAGCGTCTCGCCCGGCGCGAGCGCGAGATCGACGCCGTCGAGCACCGGCTGCATCCCGTACCACGCACGCAGGTCGCGGATGGCGAGCAGTGCGTTCGTCATACGCTGCCCTCCCCGAGATACGCGGCGCGCACGGCCGGATCGGCGCGGATCGCATCGGGCTCGCCGGTCGCGACCACCGAGCCGCGCACGAGCACCGTGATGCGTTCGGCGAAGCTGAACACCGCATCCATGTCGTGCTCGATCATCAATACCGTGCGGCCCTGCGTCGTCGCCCGGATCAGTGCGATCATCCGTGCCGCCTGCGCGCGGCTCATGCCGGCCGTCGGCTCGTCGAGCAGCAGTGTGCGCGCGCCGCTCGCGAGCGCGATCCCGAGATCGAGCGCGCGCTGCTCCGCATAGCTCAGTTCGGCAGCCGGCGCGTCGCGCCGCGCGTCGAGACCGATGTCGTGCAGCACGCGCGCGGCCGCGAGATCGACCGACGCCGATTCACGCAGCCGGTTCCACCAGCGCCGCCGCTCGGCCGGCGCATGCAGCGCCGCGCAGCGCAGGTTGTCGAATACGGTGAGCCGCGCGAACGCGCTCGTCTGCTGGAAACTGCGGCCGATGCCGAGACGGCTCGCGACGACCGGCCCGCGCCCGCGCAACTCGACGCCGTGCAGCACGACGCGCCCGCGGGTCGGCCGCGTCGCGCCTGCGATCACGCCGAACAACGTCGACTTGCCTGCGCCGTTCGGCCCGATCAGCGCATGGCGCTCGCCGGCCGCGATACTCAGCTCGACGCCGTCGAGCACGGTCTGCGCACCGAAACGCTGCGTGATGCCGTGGAGCGCGATCGCGTTGCCGTTCATCGCCCGTTCTCCCACTTGCCGGACTGCGCGCCCTGCGCGAACCGCGCGCGCCAGCCCCACAGCAGCGTGCCGATGCCGGCCGCCGAGCACGCGACGGCCCAGCCGGCCGGCGTATCGGCGTCGATACTCCAGGCGCCGAACGCGAGGCCCGTACCGTCGTCCTGCGCGAAGCGCCACGCATAACCGAGTTCGGCCGCGCAGACGATCGCGACGCCCCAGAACACGCACGCGCCGACGCCGCACAACAGGCGCCACCGCTCGGCTGCCGGCGCACCGCGGCGCAACGCGTGCACAAGCGCTTGCGCGATGCCCGCGATCCCGCGCGGCGCAGCGATGACGATCACGACGAACAGCACGCCGAGATACAGCGCCCACGCACGCGACACGCCCGCGACGACGATGCTCAGCGCGGTCAGCACGGCCGCGCCGGCCGCCGGCCCGAAAAACGCGCCGGTGCCGCCGATCACCGCGGCGATCAGCACGGTTGCCGAGCGTGCCATCGACACGCTGTCGGGCGTCGCTATTTCGACGTCGATCAGCGTCAGCGTGCCGGCGATGCCCGCGAAGAACGATGCGCAGGTGACCATCGCAAGCCGCACGCGGCGCGGATCGGTGCCGAGCGCGGCGACGCGCGCGGGGTTGTCGCGCACCGCGTTCGCGAGCCGCGCGAGCGGCGTGCGCGTCAATGCATGCATCGCGAACGCCGACACGACGCACCACGCGGCGATCACCGCGTACGCCTGCGCCGGCGCACCGAAATGCCAGCCGCCCCACGGCGTGCCGCTCGCGCGATCGATCGGCACGCCGCCGATGCCGCCGAACCACGCGGGCACGCTCCACGCGGCGGCCGCGACGCATTCGCCGAGCCCGAGCGTGATCATCGCGAACGCGGTGCCTGAACGGCGCGTCGCGAGCAGCCCGGCGACGAAGCCGAAACCCGCGCCGGCCGCGCCGCCGACGAGCGGCAGCAGCGGCAGCGGCCCGCCGAAGCGGTTGAACCAGTGCGCGGCCGCGAATGCGCCGAGGCCCGCGAACGCAGCATGCCCGAACGACAGCAGCCCGGTCGTGCCGAGCTGCAGGTTGTACGACAGCGCGAGCACGACGAGCGCCGCCGTCTGCGCGAGATAGCCGAGCACCGCGCCGTGCGGCCACAGCCACGCGGGCAGCGCGACGCACGCGACGAACAGCGCCCAGCGCGCGAGGCCGGCGAGCGAGCGGTTACGCATCGGCACGCTCGCCGAACAGCCCGCGCGGCCGTGCGACCAGCACCGCGACGAGCAGCAGGTACGGCACCAGCGGCGCAAGCTGCGCGATCGACACCGCGGCCACGCTGTCGGGCAGCGCGATGCCGGTCCATAACGCGAGGTCGCGCAGCGACGTGTCGCTCGCGGCCGCAAAGGTCTGCGCGAAACCGACCGCGAGCGACGCGGCGAACGCGCCGCCGAGCGAGCCGAGTCCGCCGATCACGACGACCGCGAACACCACCGACCCGACAGTCTCGGCCAGCGCGGGTTCGATCACCGCGAGCGGCGCGCCGATCACGCCGGCCAGCGCCGCGAGCGCGGTGCCCGCGCCGAACAGCGCCGTCATCACGCGCGGCACGTCGTAGCCGAGCGCCTCGACGGCCGCGCGATGCGTCAGCGCCGCACGCACGACGAGCCCGATGCGCGACACGCGCAGCAGCGCGCCGAGCGCGACCAGCATCGCCGCGGACATCCCCATCATGAACAGCCGGTAACGCGGCAACGCGAGGCCGAACACCGTCACGGGCGCGCCGTCGAACAGCGGCGGCACGGGTGCCGGCAGCGGCGCGAGGCCCCACAGCAGTTTCGCGCCCTCGCCGATCAGGTAGGCAAGGCCGAAGGTCAGCAGCAGCTCGCTCGTATGGCCGCGCGCCTGCACGCGGCGCAGCAGCCAGCGTTCGCAGCCGGCGCCGAGCAGCCCGACCGCGAGCGGCGCAAGCACGAACGCAGGCCAGAAACCCGCGCGGGCCGCGATGCTGTAGCCGACATACGCGCCGAGCATGTAGAAGCTCGCATGCGCGAAGTTGAGCACGCCCTGCACGCTGAAGATCAGCGTGAGGCCCGCCGACAGCATGAACAGCAGCAAACCGTAGCTGAGGCCGTTGAAGGCCTGGAGCGCGAACGCGTGCACCGCGAACCGTCAGGCCGCGAGCGGATCGAGCGCGGCGCGCAGCGCGTCGGGCAGCGGTACGGGGCGGCGCGTGCCGCGATCGACGTACACGTGCACGAAATGCCCCTGCGCGGCGGGCGATGCATCGCCTTGCGCGAACAGCCCGACCTCGTAGCGCACGCTCGACGTGCCGAGCTTCGCGACGCGCAGCCCCGCGTCGACCGACTGCGGAAACACGAGCGGCGCGAAGTAGTTGCACTGCGTCTCGACGACCAGCCCGATCGTCTGCCCGTGCTCGACGTCGAGCACGCCCGCGCGGATCAGGTACTCGTTCACGACGGTGTCGAAGTAGCTGTAGTAGACGACATTGTTCACGTGCCCGTAGACGTCGTTGTCCATCCAGCGGGTCGTGATCGGCAGGAAGTGGCGGTAGGCGTCGCGGGAACGCGGCTGCGGCTTGTCGGACATGGCGATGGCGGTCAGGACGATGGGGGCGATGAAGACGAAGCGCGACGACCGTATGGCACGGCGCGCCGGCAAGAAGCGAAGCGCCGCGTCGCGATCGCGCGCGGCGCGGCTGATGAAACCCTGCGGGCGGGCCGGCCCGTCACTGCCCCGGCCGGTCGACGAATTCGAAATCGAGGCCGCGCGCACGCATCCAGTCGGCGAGCGCGACGCCGGTGCCGGCGCGCCACGGGCGCAGCAGCGGCGGATCGACGAGCCGGTATTCGAGCAGTTCCGGCGACAGCGCGACCGTGCCCGACGCGCGCACGTGGTACGCGATGATCAGTTCGTTCTTGCGGATGAATTCGTAGACGCCGACGAGCGACACGTGTTCGGCCCTCAGCGCCGTTTCCTCGAACACCTCGCGCGCGATGCCGTCTTCGGGTGTCTCGCCGTTTTCGAGGAAACCGGTGATCAGCGCGAACATTCCTTCAGGCCAGGCCGCGTTGCGCGCGAGCAGGATCTTGCCGTCGAGCTCGACGATCGCGGCGACGACGGGCAGCGGGTTGTTCCAGTGAACATAGCCGCAGGTGTCGTCGGGACACGCCTGGCGGACGCGACCGCCTTCGTGGTCGGGATCGGCGCGCTCGGTCAGCGGGCTCGCGCAGCGCGGGCAAAAGCGATAGTCGGCGGTGGTCATCGATGGGGATCTGGCGGACGCCGGACCGCCGCCTGCCGGCTGCCCGCGCACCCGCTCGGCGCGGGAAAGGCTTCATTCTAGCGAGTTTGCCCGTGCCGCAGACGATCCGTCCCCGCCGGCGTCAGGGTCGCAGGCGGCCCTTGGCGGCAGTCGCCGCGAAGCCGGCGGCGCCCGCGAGCAGCGCGGCCACCGCGACCCACAACGCAGGAGAAAACGACCCGAAGCGCGCGGCAAGCGGCGCCGCGACGAGCGGGCCGAGGATCTGCCCGATCCCGTACGACGCGGTCGCATAACCCATCAGCCCGGCCGCGCGCTCGCCGTGCAGGCGCCGCGCCTCGCGCATCGCGAACAGCGTGATCGCGGTAAACGGCAGGCCGAGCAACGCGCTGCCGACCGAGAAGCCGAGCGCGTTCGGCCACACGATCCCGGCCCCGATACCGAGCGCCTGCGTGGCGCAGCCGGCCGCCAGCAGCAGCCGGTTGTCCCAGTGGCCGGGCAGCCGCGCGGCGGCGATCGCGCCGACGATCAGCGCCGCGCCGAACATCGGCCAGAACAGGTCGGGCCACGGCGAACCGGCCGGCAGCGCGGCGCGCGCGATCACGGGCAGGAACGTCGCGGTGATGATGTAGCCGAAGCCCGGCGTCCCGTACAGCACGACGAGCCACGCGGCGTCGGCGCGACGACGGCGCACGTCGGCGGGCGCCGCGGAGGCTGCCGAAGCTGCGGCAGCCGCATGCGGTGCCGCGCCTGCCGCCGGTACGGCCTGCGCCGGCGCGACGGCAAAGGTGCGCCAGATCGCGATCGACAGCACGGCCGACAGCGCCGCGAAGCCGAGCCAGCCCGACGCCGCGCGCTGACCGGCCATCGCGCTGCCGATCAACCCCGTCAGCACGATGCCGACGCCGGGCCCCGCGTAGATCACCCCGCTCCACTCGGGCGCGTACAGCTCGGCCAGGCGCCGCAGCCCCCATTGCGACATGAACACGAACGTCCACGCGCTGACGACGCCCGCAACGAAGCGCACCGCGAGCCACACGGGCAGCATGTGCCCGACACCCATCGCGGCGGTGAGCAGCACGGTGGCCGCGAGCCCGAAGCGGACCATCCGCGCGGGCGCGACGCGCAGCACCGCGCAACTGACCGCGCCGGCGAAGTAGCCCGCGTAATTCGCCGAGGCAAGCCAACTGCCGGCCTTCAGGCCGATCGAGCCGTCGGCGAGCATCAGCGGCAGCAGCGGCGTGAACGCGAAGCGGCCGACGCCGAGCACGACCGCGAGGCCGACCATGCAGGCCAGCGCGGCCGCACGGGCGCGGCGGTCGGCTTCGTCTGACGAAAGCGCGTGGGCGGCGGGTGGTGCATCGAAACGGGACATGGCGGCAGCTCGGGCCGCCGCATGCGATGCGCCGGCCGGGACGAGGATCGGGATGGCGTCATCGTAGCTTGACCAAACGTTCTCGAAAAATGAATAATTGAGAATCCAGCCATCCCTTGGAGAGAATCATGGATCTGGCGGCGCTGGCGATTTTCCGGGCGGTCGTGCGCGAGAACGGGGTGACACGCGCAGCGGCCAAGCTCAATCGCGTGCAGTCGAACGTCACGACGCGCATCAAGCAGCTCGAGGAAGAACTCGGCGCGGCGCTGTTCGTGCGCGACGGCCGTCGGCTCGTGCTGACGCCGGCCGGGCACACGCTGCTGCCGTATGCGGAGCGCCTGCTGGCGCTCGCCGACGAGGCGCGCGACGCGGTGCGCGAGGACACGCCGCGTGGGCGGCTACGGCTCGGCACGATGGAGAGCACGGCCGCGAGCCGGCTGCCGACCGTGCTCGCCCGCTATCACCACGCATGGCCCGACGTGTCGCTCGAGCTCGTGACGGGCACGACGGGCTGGCTGATCGGCAAGGTGCGCGACTTCGAGATCGACGCCGCGCTGTTCGCGCGCCCGCCGGCGCCGGACACGCTGCCCGATACGTTCGAGACGGTGCCGGTCTTCCGCGAGGATCTCGTGTTGCTCACGCCGCGCGGCCATCCGCCGGTGCGCACGCCGCGCGACGTGATACTACCGACGCTGATCGCGTTCGAGCGCGGCTGCACGTATCGGAAGTACGTCGAGCAGTGGTATGCGGCGCACGGGATGAAGCCGGCGCGCGTGCTCGAACTCGGCTCGTATCACGCGATCGTCGCGTGCGTCGCGGCCGGCGCGGGCATCGCGGTCGCGCCGCGCTCGGTGCTCGACCTGCAGCCGGAAACCGACCACATCACCGCGCATGCGATTCCGGAATTCGAAGGGATCGATACGCTGTTGGCGTGGCGGCAAGGTTATGCGTCGGCGGCGCTCGCCGCGCTGCGCGACGCGCTCGGGGAGGCCGCGCGGCAGCCGGACGCAGTACAGAAACCGCGGAAACCGCGCGTGGCGCAACCGGCCTGAAGCGATCCGCCAACGGACACGCGACGGCGAACTCGCGCACCGTCCGTTTGCGTGCCGGGCAACCGTTCGTGCGTCACGCATGGTGGCGGATCGCCCCCTCGCACCGCGCGTAAACGCAAAACGACCCGACCGGCACCCATGCCGATCGGGTCGTTTCATGCGATTCCGTCGAAAGAACCGCGCGGTGCCGGCCTGCGCTCCGCCCTCGCGGGCGCCGCGCAGGCCAGGCCCGATCAAAGACGCTCTTCGACCCAGCCCTTGACGCCAGCCAGCGCGCCCGGCAGGTTGGCCGGCTCGGTGCCGCCTGCCTGCGCCATGTCCGGACGGCCGCCGCCCTTGCCGCCGACCTGCTGCGCAACGAAGTTCACGAGCTCGCCAGCCTTGACCTTCTTGCTCGCGTCGGGCGTGACGCCCGCGATCAGGCTGACCTTGCCGCCTTCGACTGCCGCCAGCACGATCGCCGCGCTCTTCAGCTTGTCCTTCAGCTTGTCGACCGTTTCACGCAGCGTCTTCGCATCGGCGCCGTCGAGCGTCGCGGCCAGCACGTACACGCCGCCGATTTCGACGGCCTGCTGCGCAAGCTCGTCGCCCTGGCTCGATGCGAGCTTCGACTTCAGCGCGCCCAGTTCCTTCTCGAGCGACTTCACCTGGTCCTGCACCTGCGCGATGCGCTGCGTGAGCTCCGACGGCTGCGCCTTCAGCGCGGCCGCCGCTTCGTTCACGCGCGCGTCGAGATCCTGCACGAAACGCACCGCGTTGTCGCCGGTGATCGCCTCGACGCGGCGGATGCCGGCCGCGACGCCGCCTTCGACGACGATCTTGAAGAAGCCGATGTCGCCGGTGCGGTGCACGTGCGTGCCGCCGCACAGTTCGCGCGAAAAGCCGAGATCGAGCACGCGCACTTCATCGCCGTACTTCTCGCCGAACAGCGCCATCGCGCCGCCCTTCACCGCTTCGTCGTACGGCATCACGCGCACGATGCCCGGCGCGTTCGCGAGGATTTCGTTGTTGACGATCTGCTCGACGCGACGGATTTCATCGTCCGTCATCGGCGCGTTGTGCGCGAAGTCGAAACGGGTTTTTTCCGCGTCGACCAGCGAACCCTTCTGCTGCACGTGCGCGCCGAGCACTTCGCGCAGCGCCTTGTGCATCAGGTGGGTGGCCGAGTGGTTGCGCTGCGTGCGTGCGCGGCGGTGCGCGTCGATTTCCGCGCGCAGCACGTCGCCGACCTTCAGCGTGCCCTGCTCGAGCGAGCCGTGGTGGCCGACCACGTCGGCCTGCACCTTCAGCGTGTCGGCCACCGCGAAGCGCGTCGACGCATTCGCGAGCACGCCCTGGTCGCCGACCTGGCCGCCCGATTCCGCGTAGAACGGCGTGTGGTCGAGCACGACGACCGCATCCTGGCCGGCCTTCACTTCGTTGACCGACGAACCGTCGACGTACAGCGCGACGACCTTCGCATCGTCGAACGCGATTTCCTCGTAGCCGTGGAAGGTGGTCTTCGCGCCCGTGTATTCGAGGCCCTGCGTGGCCTTGAACTTGCCGGCCGCGCGCGCCTGCTCGCGCTGGCGCGCCATCGCGTCGTCGAACGCCGGCTCGTCGACCGTCATCCCGCGCTCGCGGCACACGTCGGCCGTGAGGTCGAGCGGGAAGCCGTAGGTATCGTGCAGCTTGAACGCGAGTTCGCCGTCGAGCATCTTGCCGCCCTTCGCCTCGACGTCGGCCAGCGCGCCCTCGAGGATCGACATCCCGTGCTCGATCGTCTCGAAGAAGCGCTCTTCTTCCTGGCGCAGCACGTCGGTCACGCGCTGCTCGGCTTCCTTCAGCTCCGGATACGCGACGCCCATCTCGGCGACGAGGTCGGCCACCAGCTTGTGGAAGAACGAACCCTTGCGGCCGAGCTTGTAGCCGTGGCGGATCGCGCGGCGCACGATCCGGCGCAGCACGTAGCCGCGGCCTTCGTTGCCGGGAATCACGCCGTCGACGATCAGGAACGAGCATGCGCGGATGTGATCGGCGATCACCTTCAGCGAGTTGTTGGTGAGGTCGCTGATCTCGGTCACGCGCGCGGCGGCCTTGATCAGGTTCTGGAACAGGTCGATCTCGTAGTTGCTGTGCACGTGCTGCAGCACCGCGGCGAGGCGCTCGAGGCCCATGCCGGTATCGACCGACTGCTTCGGCAGGCGCGTCATGTTGCCCTGCGCGTCGCGGTTGAACTGCATGAACACGAGGTTCCAGATCTCGATGTAGCGGTCGCCGTCTTCTTCAGGCGACCCCGGCGGGCCGCCCCACACGTCCGGGCCGTGGTCGTAGAAGATTTCCGTGCACGGGCCGCACGGGCCCGTGTCGCCCATCGTCCAGAAGTTGTCCGACGCGTAGCGTGCGCCCTTGTTGTCGCCGATCCGGATGATGCGCTCGGCCGGCACGCCGACTTCCTTCGCCCAGATGTCGTACGCCTCGTCGTCTTCCTGGTAGACGGTGACCCACAGCTTTTCCTTAGGCAGCTGGTAGACCGTGGTCAGCAGCTCCCACGCGAAGCGGATCGCGTCGTGCTTGAAGTAGTCGCCGAACGAGAAGTTGCCGAGCATCTCGAAGAACGTGTGGTGGCGCGCCGTGTAGCCGACGTTTTCGAGGTCGTTGTGCTTGCCGCCCGCGCGCACGCTGCGCTGCGCCGTCGTGGCGCGCGAATACGGGCGCGGGTCCGTGCCGAGGAAGACGTCCTTGAACTGGACCATGCCCGAGTTCGTGAACATCAGCGTGGGGTCGTTACCGGGCACGAGGCTCGACGAGCGGACGATCGTATGGCCCTTCGATTCGAAGAATTTGAGGAATTTCTCGCGGATTTCGGCAGCTTTCATGGCGTGC
Source organism: Burkholderia pyrrocinia (assembly GCF_001028665.1). Taxonomy (NCBI): domain Bacteria; kingdom Pseudomonadati; phylum Pseudomonadota; class Betaproteobacteria; order Burkholderiales; family Burkholderiaceae; genus Burkholderia; species Burkholderia pyrrocinia. The sequence goes on along the minus strand of NZ_CP011503.1, from coordinate 2,808,432 downwards.
GGGGACAGTCTGGCAAAGACGGCTTCAAACGCCGGCGCCCTTGGCGGGACGCGCGGCGGCATGGATTCGGAAACGATCGATTATACGGGATCGGGGCCGGCTTCCGGGCAAAGCGCCGGCAAAGCGGCTCGGCCATCCGGCCGGCCCGGCCGGAGCCTGTTCCCGCTAATAACGGGCTCCAGGCCACCCGCGCGGCCGATTCGCCTTAAGATGCTCGGCATGCCAATCGGCCTTGCCGAGCAACGGAGGCCAGCCATGAAAGGAGACGATTCGACGATGGGTGCCCTGAGCCATATCCGCGTGCTGGACCTCACCCGCGTGCTCGCGGGCCCGTGGTGCGCGCAGACCCTTGCCGATTTCGGCGCGGACGTGATCAAGGTCGAGCGCCCGGGCGCCGGCGACGACACGCGCCACTGGGGGCCGCCGTACCTGAAGGACGCGGACGGCGCGGATACCGCCGAGGCCGCGTACTACCTCGCGGCGAACCGCAACAAGCGCTCGGTGACGATCGACATCGCGACGCCCGAAGGCCAGCAGATCGTGCGCGAACTCGCCGCGCAAAGCGACGTCGTGCTCGAGAACTACAAGGTCGGCCAGTTGAAGAAATACGGGCTCGATTACGAATCGCTGCGCGCGGTGAAGCCCGATCTCGTCTACTGCTCGGTCACCGGCTTCGGCCAGACGGGCCCGTATGCGCACCGCGCGGGCTACGACTTCATCGTGCAGGGGATCGGCGGCTTCATGAGCATCACCGGCGAGCGCGACGGCGAGCCGGGCGGCGGCCCGCAGAAGGCCGGCGTCGCGATCGCCGATCTCGCGACCGGCCTCTACTCGACGATCGCCGTGCTCGCCGCGCTCGCGCACCGCGACCGCACCGGCGAAGGCCAGTACATCGACATGGCGCTGCTCGACGTGCAGGTCGCGCTGCTCGCGAACATGAACACCAACTTCCTCGCGAGCGGCAAGCCGCCGGCGCGCTGGGGCAACGCGCATCCGAACATCGTGCCGTACCAGACGTTCCAGACCAGCGACGGGTGGATCATCGTCGCGGTCGGCAACGACGGGCAGTTCCGCAAGTTCGTCGAGGCCGGCGGCCGGCCCGAACTGGCCGACGACGAGCGCTTCGCGACGAACCCGTCGCGCGTGCGCCACCGCGACACGCTGGTGCCGATCCTCGCGGAGATGGTGAAGGCGCGCGGCAAGGCCGACTGGATCGGCGTGCTCGAAGCGGCCGGCGTGCCGTGCGGGCCGATCAACGATCTCGACGAGGTGTTCGACAACGAGCAGGTCGTCGCGCGCGGGATGCAGGTGTCGCTGCCGCACCCGTGCGGCGCGGACGTGCAGCTCGTGCGCAACCCGATCCGGATGAGCGCGACGCCGCCCGACGCGCGCACGGCCCCGCCGCTGCTCGGCGCGCAAACCGACGACGTGCTGCGCGGCATGCTCGGTTACGACGACGCGCGGATTGCGGCGTTGAAGGCGAAGCAGGCGATCTGACGAACGGACGCTTCAACGGCTCGCGCGGCGGCGGCTACCCGACCGGCGACTACCGCGCGAGCGCGTCCAGCCAGCCGCGTGCGGCCGGCCAGTCGCCGAGCCCGCTGTCCGCGTTGATGTGGCCGCGCGGGCCGATCTCGCGAAATTCACTGCCCCACGCGTGCGCGCAGCCGCGCGCGAACGCGAGCGAGCCGTACGGATCGTCGCTGCTCGCGACCACGCAAGTCGGAAACGGCAGCCGCTCGTGCGGCACGGGCCCGAAGCCGTGCGCGTCGGCCGGAAACGCCGGGCCGCCGGGATCGGGCAGCGCAACGAGCAGCGCGCCGCGCACTTTCGCGAGCGCGGCCGGGCGCGCATAGCGCGTCGCCCACCACGCGGTGGTCAGCGTGCCGAGGCTGTGGCCGGCAATCAGCACGGGCCCGCGCGCGGCTTCGACCGCACGATCGAGCGCGAGACACCAGCCATTGCGGAACGCACGGTCCCAGTCGGGCATCGCGACCCGCGAGAAGCGCGCATCGGCGCGCTCCCAGCGGCTCTGCCAGTGAAGCGGGCCGGAATTGCCGTAGCCCGGCAGGACGAAAACGAGGGGGTCGCTCATGAAAGGATTCGTCGACGAATGGTGTCGTTATGTGATGTCGACGAAGTGTCGCACACCCTCCTCTCCCTGATGCTGCCTGTCAAAAAACCGGAAGGGTGTGCGGTGGGTCGTGACGTGTTCAGGACGATGTCACGACCGGCCGGCGCTCAGGCGCGCCGGCTTCGATCAGCGTACGCCGGCGCCGACCAGGCCGCCTGCCGCCGCGCCGGCAACCGTGCCGACCGGGCCGCCCGTGATCAGGTAGCCGAGCGCGCCGCCCGCGGCCGCGCCGATACCGGCATTGCGTTGCGTATGCGTCATCGCGCATGCGCCGAGTTGCGACAGCGCCGCGACGATCACCGCGGTACGAACGAGAAAAGTGGTCTTCTTCATCATGGTTATTGGCTTCCTCCCGCCATGCAATTACGCGAATGGCGGCATTGATTCGGTGAAGCCATCATAGGAAAACCCGAATGGCGCGGGCAATCCGATTTACGTCGTGTTACAGCCGACACACACTCGAGATATTGCGGTACGCATCGCGAACGCAACGGCCCTCACCCGCAACCCGCGCGGGACGGACCCCGGTCAGGTAGAATTAGAGGATTAAACCGGCGCGACGCGCCGACACAACCTGACGCCAACCGCATGAGCACCGAACGCAACGACGCCCCCGCGGCTTCCAATTTCATCCGCAACATCATCGACGACGACAACCGCACCGGCAAATGGGGCGGCCGCGTCGAAACGCGCTTCCCGCCCGAGCCGAACGGCTATCTGCACATCGGCCACGCGAAGAGCATCTGCCTGAACTTCAGCGTCGCGCGCGACTACGGCGGCGTGTGCCACCTGCGCTTCGACGACACGAACCCGGAAAAGGAAAGCGTCGAATACGTCGACTCGATCGTCGACGCGGTACGCTGGCTCGGCTTCGACTGGCGCAAGGACGCGGTCGATCACCAGTATTTCGCGAGCGACTACTACGACAAGCTGTACGAGTTCGCCGAGCTGCTGATCAAGCGCGGCAAGGCCTACGTCGACAGCCAGAGCGCCGATGAAATGCGCGCGAACCGCGGCTCGCTGACGGAAGGCGGCAAGCCGTCGCCGTTCCGCGACCGCACGCCCGACGAAAACCTCGACCTGTTCCGCCGCATGAAGGCCGGCGAGTTCAAGGAAGGCGAGCACGTGCTGCGCGCGAAGATCGACATGGCTTCGCCGAACATGAACATGCGCGACCCGGTGATCTACCGGATCCGCTACGCGCACCACTACCGCACCGGCGACGCATGGTGCGTATATCCGATGTACGACTACACGCACTGCATCTCGGATGCGCTCGAAGGCATCACGCATTCGCTGTGCACGCTCGAGTTCGAGGATCACCGCCCGCTGTACGACTGGGTGCTGAACGAACTCGCGGAAGCCGGCATGTTCACGCGCCCGCTGCCGCAACAGATCGAATTCTCGCGGCTGAACCTCACGTACGCGATCACCAGCAAGCGCAAGCTGCTGCAGCTCGTGACCGAAGGCCACGTCGACGGCTGGGACGACCCGCGGATGCCGACGATCGTCGGCGTGCGCCGCCGCGGCTTCACGCCCGAAAGCATCCACCTGTTCTGCGAGCGGATCGGCGTGACGAAGATCGATTCGTGGATCGACATGAGCATCTTCGAGGGCGCGCTGCGCGACGACCTCGACGACAAGGCCGCGCGCACGGTCGCGGTGCTCGATCCGCTGAAGCTCGTGATCGACAACTATCCGGAAGGCCAGGAAGAAGCGTGCACGGCGCCCGTGCATCCGCATCACCCGGAGCGCGGCGTGCGCACGTTCCCGATCTCGCGCGAGCTGTGGATCGAGCGCGAGGATTTCGTCGAGAACCCGCCGAAGGGCTATTTCCGCCTGTTCCCCGGCAACAAGGTGCGCCTGCGCTACGGCTACGTGATCGAGTGCACGGGCTTCGACAAGGATGCCGACGGCAACGTGACGGCCGTGCACTGCAACTACTTCCCGGACAGCAAGTCGGGCACCGACGGCGCGAACACGTACAAGGTCAAGGGCAACATCCACTGGGTCAGCGCGAAGCATGCGCAGCCGGCCGAAGTGCGGATCTACGACCGCCTGTTCAAGGAGCCGCATCCGGACGCGGGCGGTGCGAACTTCCTCGAGGCGCTGAACCCCGATTCGAAGAAGATCGTGCAAGCGTACGTCGAGCCGGGCAACAGCGACATCGCGCCGGAAACGCGCCTGCAGTTCGAGCGGCACGGCTACTTCGTTGCCGACCGCGTCGATTCGAAACCGGGCAAGCCGGTGTTCAACCGGATCGTCGGGCTGCGCGACAGCTGGGGCAAGCCGGCCTGACGGCCTGCTCCGCGCGCGGCGCGCGGCCTCGGGCCGACGTCGCGCGACCATGAAAAAACCGGCTCGAGGGCCGGTTTTTTTATTGCATGCATCGAAGCGAAGCCAGGCAATGCGGCGGCGGTAGCCATCGCGTTCGTTCACGCACCCGACAGCCGCCGATGCAGTTCCGCCAGCGACAGCTTCGTGCGAAACAGCCGCGCGAGGCTGCGGCTCGCATACGCGTCGATCTCGCCCGGCACGGTCCAGCGGTACGCATCCATCTCGGGAATCATCGAGCCGTCGCGACGGCTCGGGAACAGCGACGTGCACGTGCAGTGCGCGGGATCGATCTCGCCGTCCGCCACCTGCACCGCGAACAGGTGCAGGTCCTTGTCGTGCCGGTACGCGAAGCGGCCGAGATCGAGCAGCCGCGCCGGCGCGAATTCGATGCCGGTTTCCTCGAGCAGCTCGCGCAGCGCGGCGTCGGCCGGCGTCTCGCCGGGCTCGCCTTGTCCCTTCGGGATGTCCCAGTGCGTGGTGTCCGTCGCGTGCGCGAGAAACACGCGGCCGGCCGCATCGAGGATCACGACGCCGCACGATACCGTGCGCGGCGCGCCGCCCCGCTTCATCACACGCGTGCTCAGTGCTTCTGCAATTGCCACTTGCCCGCGGCCGTCTTGCAGTAGACGGGCTTGAGCGTCATCGCCTGGCCCTTCGCGGTGATGTCGGTGGTGATGACGCGGCAGGTCTTGCCGTCCGTCTCGGTCGTGGTCGGCGTGAGCTTCGCTTCGATCTGCGTACGGCTGCCGCTGTTCTGCCACGTCGTCGTCTCGCCGTCCTTGCCTTCGTCGCGCACCTTCTCGGCGGCCTTCGACAGCGACGCCGTGTCAGCCTTGCTGAAATAGCTGAGCGGCGTGTTGGTCAGAAAGTTCAGGTTGTTCTGCGCATGGGCGGGCAGCATCGCGGCTGCGCACGCAGCGCCGGCCAGCACACGCGTGACGATGGAAAGGGATGCACGCATCGACATGTTGTTCTCCTTGGATGTTCGATCGAACGGCGCGGTGCATGCCGGCGAACCGGCACGCGCCACGCCCGTCAGCGAGCGAGCATAGCATGCGTGCGGCGTGCGACGCTTTTAGCGGGCCGCCTGCGTCGACCCCGGTTGATATCCGTCAGTCAGCGTACCGAGGAACGCGATCACGTCCTTGATCTCGGCTGCGTTCAGCGCCGGCTGCTCGCCGCGCTTGCGGTCGAACGGCGGTTCGCGGTTGATGTTCGGCCAGTAGCGCTTCGGCAGGTCGTCGTAGATCTGCACCCTGCCGTGCACGACCGGGTAGAACTTCTCCGGATGAATGTCGCGCTCGACGTAGAAGCGCATCACGTCCTCGAGCGAGTGATACACGCCGTTGTGGAAGAACGTCTTGCGCAGCGCGACGTTGCGCAGCGACGGCGTGCGGAACAGCCCGCAGAATTCGTCGCGGCCCTTCAGGTCGGTGCGCTCGGGGCCGCACGCGCCGAGATCGTGGAAGCGCGGGTCGCGGTTGACGGGCAGCGCGCGGTTGCGCGGCACCGCGATCGCGATCAGCCCGAAATCGCTGAACTGCGGCGGGCCGCCTTCAAGCGTGCGCTGGCTGATGTGGCAGCTCGCGCAATTGCCCTTCTTCTCGTCGTTGAACAGTTGCAGCCCGTGCAACTCGGCGGGCGTGAGCTGCGCGCGGCCGGCCAGGTACGCGTCGTACTTGCTCGTGTACGGATCGAACAGCGCAGGCTGCTGCTGGAACGCATCGAGCGCACGCAACACCGCGTCGAAGATCGCCTGATCATCGCCGAGCACCCGCTCGCCGAACGCGTTGCGGAACGCATCCGCATACGGCGCCGCGCGCACCGCTTGCGCAACCCGCGCCGGCGAGCTGCTCATCTCGAACGGCGACAGGAGCGGAATGCGCGCCTGCGCGTCGCGGGTGTCGACGCGGCCGTCCCACGTCAGCCCGCCGGTCGGGCCCGCGTCGATGCTTTCGTCGCCCTCGTCGGGAGAATCGTGGAAGTGCTCGCTGAACGGCGGGATGCCGCGCACGTACTTCAGCGACGGCACCGCGCGGAACCCGGTGCGATGCATGTCGTCGCCGCCGAGCTGCACCGACAGCGCGTTCGGCGGCCCGAACGCATGTTCGGCGCTGTGGCACGACGCGCACGCGAGCTTGCCGGAGCCCGACAGCGACGGATCGAAGAACAGTTGCTTGCCGAGCGCCGTCATCTGCTTCACGCCCTCGAACACCTGCGCACGCGTCTGCGGCTGGCTGGCCGGTGCGACCGCGGGCGCGGCCGGGGCGGCCTGGGCGGCCGGCACGACGGACGCGGCCGACGTGCTCGCGCCGGGCTTTGCATCGCAACCGGCGAGCGCCGCGAGCCCGGCAGCCAGCGCCAGGGCCGCCGCGGCATGGATCAACGATCGCGCGGACGCAAAGGATTTCGGGGTGGTGGGCATCGTCGTTCTATGGGTAGCGGTGGGCAATCGGCCGGAGCTTATGTCAGTTCCGTGACCGTCGCATGACGTTCCACCGACAGTCAATTGAAAGCACCCCTACACCCGCCTGTCAAATGGGTTCCAGATAATGCGCGCAGCCGGTCGGCGCCCGGCGCCCTACCGCGCCGACCCTACGCCAACCCGGTTCCCACACGCGACCAACGACGAAAGAGAGAACATCGCATGAAGAAGCACGCCTGGATTCGCTACACGCCGATCGCCCTCGCGGCCGCGCTCAGCCTGACCGCCTGCGGCGGCGACGACGTCACGCAACAGGGCCTGTCGGCCGTCAAGAACGTTGTCGTGATCTACGCGGAAAACCGCAGCTTCGACAACCTGTACGGCAACTTCCCGGGCGCGAACGGCCTGCAGAACGCAACGGCCGCGAACTCGGTGCAGAAGGATCGCGACGGCTCGACGATGGCGACGCTGCCGAAGGTCTGGGGCGGCCTGACCGCGACCGGCATCACGCCGGCCGTCACCGAGGCGATGACGGCGAACCTGCCGAACGCGCCGTTCGCGATCGACGATCCGAAAGGCTTCAACCAGTCGATGAGCATCGCGACGCGCGACATCGTGCACCGCTTCTACCAGGACCAGATGCAGATCAACGGCGGCAAGAACGACATGTACGCCGCGTGGACCGATGCGGGTGGCCTGACGATGGGCCACTACACGCCGGATCCGTCGAAGCTGCCGCTGTGGAAGATCGCGCAGCAGTACGTGCTCGCCGACAACTTCTTCATGGGCGCGTTCGGCGGCTCGTTCCTGAACCACCAGTACCTGATCTGCGCGTGCGCGCCGTTCTACGCGAACGCGAACACGAGCCCCGCGGCCGGCAAGATCGCCGTGCTGAACGCGGACGGCAAGTCGCTGAAGGTTGCCACGAACTCGCCCGCGTCCGCGCTGAGCGGCCCGCCGAAGTTCGTCAACGACGGCGCGATCACGCCCGACTTCTTCGCGGTCAACACGATGCAGCCGCCGTATCAGCCGAGCGGCAACAAGGCAGCCACGGGCGGCGACCCGCTGCTCGCCGACCCGGCCAATGCCTCGACGATGCCGGCGCAGACGGCGACCAACATCGGCGACCTGCTGACCAGTGCGAACGTGACGTGGGCATGGTATGGCGGCGCGTGGGGCCAGGCGCTGCAGGCGAGCCAGAACGGCACGTCGAACGTGATCTACGGCGCCGACCTGTCGACGCCGAACTTCCAGCCGCACCACCAGCCGTTCAACTACTTCGCGAACCAGGCGCCGGGCTCCGCGAACCGCGCGCAGCACCTGCTCGACGGCGGCGCGAACGGCGCCGAGTTCATCAAGGCGATCGACGCCGGCACGCTGCCGCAGGTCGCGTTCTACAAGCCGCAGGGCAACCTGAACGAGCACCCGGGCTACACGGACGTCACCTCCGGGGACCAGCACATCGCCGACGTGATCGCGCACCTGCAGGCGAGCCCGCAGTGGAAGAACATGGTCGTGGTCGTCACGTACGACGAAAACGGCGGCTTCTGGGATCACGCCACGCCGCCGACCGCCGACCGCTGGGGTCCGGGCACGCGCATTCCGGCGCTGATCGTGTCGCCGTATTCGAAGAAGGGCTTCGTCGACCACACGCAGTACGACACGGGCTCGATCCTGCGCTTCATCACGCGCCGCTTCTCGCTGCCGCGCCTCGCGGGCCTGCAACAGCGCGACGACGCGCTGAAGGCCAACGGCGCGCAGCCGATGGGCGACCTGACGAACGCGCTCGCGCTGTCGCCGAACCTGTAACGGCATCGCGCCGGACGGGCCGGCGGCGTTGCCGGCCCGGACGAACGAAGGGCGGCCTTGCGGCCGCCCTTTTTCCATGGGTGCGCGTTGCCGCGCCCGTTCGTCACCAGCCGTACTTGAGCTCGACGCCGACATAGTCGGCGTTGTGCCCGCCCGCCTGCCGGATCGCGTCGCCGACCTGGAAATGCACGGCCTCGACCGCGCCGATCAGGTTCGCGGCGATCGTCCAGTCCGCACGCAGCTGCACGTACATCCCCGTCCACAACCCGCCCTTGCCGGCCGTGCCCGGCACCACGGCATTGCCCTGCTGGTAGACGGCGTCGCCGGTCGTCTCGCGCCACTGGAAACCGAGCGCGCCGAGCAACGACAGGTTCGACGACGGCTTCAGCGTCACCGACGGCTTCACGTGGATCAGGTTCGAGTAACCCGTGTAGCCGGCAAGCGTGAAGTAATAGCCGTTCGGGAACAGCGGATTGAAGGTGCCGACGCGGCCGTCGTGCGGATGCCGGTCGCCCGACGCCGCGTCGACCTGCAGCGCGACGCGCGGCGACCACGGCGCGTCGAGCCGGTAGCCGGCGATCGAACCGACGGCCCATGCGCGGATCGAGCTGCTGCCGACCGTGCCCGTCTGCAGCATCGTTTCGAGATCCCAATCGAAGCGGCCCTGCGTGCCCGTGTAGCGTACGTCCCACACATCGCGGCGCTCGGCGCCGCTCGCGTCGAGAAAACGCGCGTTGCTGCGGTTGTAGCGCGACCAGTAGCCCGACAGGTCGCCGGGCCCGACCGACTGCCGCTCGACGCGCACGCCGCTGAACGTGAGGTCGCGGTTCGACACGTCGTCGAACGCGGACACGGTGCGGTTCTGCACCGGCTGCGTCGCGTATGCGATGAAGCGCCATTTCTGGTATTCGTAGTCAGCCCACACCGCATCGAACGCCTGCCGCACGTTCGGGCCGTCACGCGCGGCGATGAAGCGCTGCAAATCGAACGCCATCTCCTGGCGGCCGACGCGGAACTTGAACGTGCCGCCGCCGAGCGCACCCGTGTAGGTCGCAAACGCCTGTTCGAGATCGAGCGGGTTCTTGTCGACCGGCGTGATCGTGTTCTTGCCGAACGCGCGGTCGTCCTGCAACTGCACGAAGAACTGCCAGTGCTGGCCGAGATGCGCATCGGCATGTACTTCGACACGCTGGATCAGGTATGTATCCGATTGCGCGGAGCCGATGCCGAACAGCGGCGCGTTGTTGCTCTCGACGCGCTCGCGCAGGTTCACGCCGAGCGACAGATAGGAGGCCGGATCGTTGCCGAGCGGGATGTATTTCAGCCCGTCGAGCGGCGCGCGCGGCACGCATGGATTCGCGAGCACCGACCAGTCTTCCTGCCAGCGGTTGAACAGCACGGTCGGCCGCTTTGCCGTGCACGTCGATGCAGGCGCGCTGTCGGCTGCCGCCGATACCGTCGCCGTGTCCGCGAACACCGCATCGGCACCCGCGAGCAGCAGCCCCGCGACAACCGACGCGCGGGCGACCCGGTCGAAGCGGCTGCCTCGTGTCGTCGCGGTACGCCGCCCGCTTGTCGCGGCCATCCGCCCGCGACCACGTGCGTCGGTCCGGCCCGCTCGCCCCGCGCGGTCGCGACGCGCCCCTCCACGCCACACGATCATGCATGCTCCTGCGTAACGGTGCGGGCGGACATCCCCGCGCATGCCGCCAGCACCGCGAGCGCACCGGCGGGCACGAGCAGCGCCCAGAACCCGACATGGCGAAAACCCAGCGCGCCGCATATCGCGCCGAGCGCGAACGCGACAATCGCCGGCAGCATCTTCGCGAAGCGCGCGCGTGCCGTCGCGCGCACGCTGTCGGCCGTGCCGGCGGACAGCATGTCGACGACGTCGAGGATCGCCTGCGTGACATTGCCGGTCATCACCGTGTTCGGCACGCCGGCGCGCGCGATCACGCGCGGATGCGCGTTCTGCACGCCCATCGCGAACGTGCCGACGATGCCGGCCAGCAACACCGGCAGGCTGTCGGATTGCGTCACGGGCGTCGCCCATACGCCGGCCGCGCAGAAGCCGAGCAGCAGCACGGCCTGTACCGCATGCAGCACGCGCGTGCCCTGCCATGCGGGCCGCCCGGCAAGCGCGCGCGCAATCAGGCTGCTCGCGACGACGCCGCACACGAACGCGGGAAACACGCTGAGCTTCAACAGGATGCCCTGCCCGAACCCCGCTACGCCCGCGCCGATCAGCACGAAGTTGCCGGTCACGTGCGCGGTGAACAGCCCGAACAGCGCGACGAAGCTCAGCGTGTCGACGAAGCCGGCCACCGCGGCAAGGATCGTGTCTTCGTGCTTCATCGTGCCGCGCTCGCGTGGATCTCGGCGACGTAGCCGCCCGGGAACCGGACCAACGCCGCGTCACGCCCGTCCGCGGTGTACGACGGCACGAGCACGTTCACGCCCGCGGCCTGCGCCTTCTTCAGCGTCGCGGCCAGGTCGGACACTTCGTAGCCGGTCATCTCGCGTCCGTACGGGTACGGCAGTTGGCCGTCGGTCACGAGCACGGTCATCTTGCCGAAGCCCGACGTGATGCGAATGCGGCGATAGGTATCGTTCGGCCGGCCGATCTCGATGCCGGGCGCCTTGAGGTTGTCGGACACCACCTTGCCGTTCGAGAACTTGACGAAATCGTGGACGAACTTGCGCACGCTCTGCGGCGACACATACACGCGATTCTCGGGGATGGTCTGCAGCGCCTCGTAGTTCGGCGCCTGCGTGTGCCAGTAGAGCTGCATCTTCACGCCGCCCGTCCACGCGATCACCGCATCGCGGCCGATCGGATCGGGGAACGTGTCGACGATCACTTCCGCGCCGTGCTCGCGCGCCACCTTCATCGCCGCGTCCATGTCGGTGACGAGATAACCCGTGCGCTCCGCGCCGAACGGCCAGGGCACCGGCGTCTTGAAACCGAACACGGAGATCGTGCCGGACGGCGTGAAAACGAGTTGCGACATCGTCTGGCTCGGAGTTGGCGTGACCTGGAACACGCCCTGCTTCGACTTGCTGCCGCCGAACGTCGCGACAAAGCTGTCGGCGAAGCGATCGAAATCCTCGGGTGCCACGTACACGTGCGTCGTGTCGTATTGCGGCCCGACGGCAAGCGTCGGCGTGGCCGCCGGCGGCACGGGCGGCTTCGCGAACGACGCCGGCGCCGCGACGAGGCCGGCGGCGATCGCAAGCGCGAGCAAAGCGGAACGAATCGTTTTCATCACAGGATTTCCTTGTTGTTTCATCGTCATCGTGTGGCACGGCCGTCGCTGGCCGGGTGCTTCGCATCGGCGAGCAGCGTCGCGAGCACGAGTGCGGCGATCAGCCCGAGATGCTCGAAAAAGCTGTTGAGCGCCATGAAATGCTCGGCGCCCGTGCGGTTCCAGAAATCGTTCGCCACCGCCATCGCGACCAGCGTCAGCATGCCGAGGCTGCCGGCGCCGAGCCACGTGAAGCGTCGAAACACCACGCACAGCGAGCCGGCGATCTCGACCGCGATCGCAAGCGCCGCCCAGAGCGCGGCCGGATGCAGGCCGAAATGCGCCTGTTCGGCGACCGCACCGTCGAAATCCAGCGCCTTCGCGACGCCGCCGATCAGGTAGGCGGATACCAGCGCGAGGCGCACGAGCGGCAGGACCCACGGCTGCACCAGCAGCGCGCGGACCCACGCCGGATTGTCGAAGCCGCCGGAGTTGGTCGAGGCCGCCATGTCAGACCGCCCAGCACGAACAGCCGAACGCGCCCCAGAAGCCCTTCGCATCCGACGTCGGCAACGCGCGGCCCCATGCGCTCGCATGCGCGTGCGCGTGTACGTTGCACGCGCTCGCGCAGCCGCACGTCGCGGCAGCGGCAGCGGCCGCACGCTGCAGCGGCGCGCCGTTGCGCTGCGTCGCGCCCCAGCCGCCATAGCCGCCGTACTCGCGCACGGGCGACCAGTCCGGCATCGCGGGCGGAATCGGCGCATCGTGCGACGCGAACGGCCCCGCACCCCATACGATCTTTCCGCCAACTACCGTCAGCAACGCGGTCGTGTCGACGATATCGTCCTCCGCACATGTGAAGAAATCGCGATCCGGGACCATCAGGTCGGCGAGCTGCCCGACCGCGATGCGCCCTTTCTTCCCTTCCTCGTTCGAGAACCACGTCACGTATTCGGTCCACATCCGCAGCGCGGTCTCGCGATCGAGCAGGTTGCGCTGCGGGTACATGCGCAAGCCGCCGACCGTCTTGCCCGTCACGAGCCACGCGAGCGACACCCACGGGTTGTACGACGCGACGCGCGTCGCGTCGGTGCCGGCAGAGACCTTGAGCCCCTTGTCGAGCATCTTCGCAACGGGCGGCGTCGCTTCGGCTGCCTGCGCGCCGTAGCGCTCGACGAAGTATTCGCCCTGGTACGCCATCCGGTGCTGCACCGCAACGCCGCCGCCCAGCGCGGCGATGCGGTCCATCGATTGTTCGGAGATCGTTTCCGCGTGGTCGAAGAACCAGTTCAGGCCGGCAAGCGGGATGTCCTTGTCGACCTTTTCGAACACGTCGAGCGCGCGGCTGATCGTTTCATCATAGGTCGCATGCATGCGCCACGGCCAGCGGTTCTGTGCAAGCACGCGCACGACGCCTTCGAGATCGTCCTCCATCTGCGCCGGCAGGTCCGGGCGCGCGACGCGGAAGTCCTCGAAATCGGCCGCCGAGAACACCAGCATTTCTCCCGCGCCGTTGTTGCGGAAATAGTCGGTGCCGTCGTGATACTTCGTGCTCTTGGTCCAGTTCACGAAGTCTTCCTTCTCCGCATTCGGCTTCTGCGTGAACAGGTTATATGCGATCCGGATCGTCATCTCGCCCGCGTCGTGCAGCTTGCGGATCACTTCGTAATCGTCGGGATAATTCTGCGAACCGCCACCCGCATCGATCACGCCCGTCACGCCGAGACGGTTCAGTTCGCGCATGAAGTGGCGCGTCGAGTTGTACTGGTATTCGAACGGCAGCTTCGGTCCCTTCGCGAGCGTCGCGTAAAGGATCGTCGCGTTCGGGTTCGCGAGCAGCAGCCCGGTCGGGTTGCCCGCGGCGTCGCGCAGGATCGTGCCGCCCGGCGGCTCCGGCGTGTCCTTCGTGTAGCCCACCACGCGCAGCGCGGCCGCGTTCAGCAGCGCGCGGTCGTACAGGTGCAGGATGAACACCGGCGTATCGGGCGCGGCCGCGTTGAGTTCGTCGATCGTCGGCAGCCGCTTCTCGGCGAACTGGTGTTCGGTGAAGCCGCCGACCACGCGCACCCACTGCGGCGCGGGCGTGATCGCGACCTGCCGCCTGAGCATCTCCATCGCGACGGCAAGCGAACGCACGCCGTCCCAGCGCAGCTCCATGTTGTAGTTCAGGCCACCGCGAATCACGTGCGTATGGTTGTCGATCAGGCCCGGCAGCACGGTGCGGCCGTCGAGGTCGACGACCTTCGTCGCGCGGCCGGCGAGCGGCACGATGTCCGCGTTGCCGCCGACCGCGACGAAGCGGCCGTCCTTGATCGCGACGGCGGTCGCGACGGGGTTCGCACGATCGAGCGTCGTGATGCGCCCGTTGTGCAGGATGAGATCGGGTTGAGTGTCGGTTGCGCTCATCAATTGAGTCCTCGATGCAATCAGAAGCCGAGCCAGTGACGGACCGGTGCGATGGCCCCTGCGCCGATCAGCATGCCGGCCAGCCCGACCAGTGCAATCAGCGGCGGTGCGGGCGAGCGCACCTTGATCACGCTGTACACGACGCCGATCAACACGCCGGCGCCCAATGAAACTAGATACGATTCCATACGATCCCTTCCGACTGGATTAGAATGACCCGCATTGCCGCCTGCCCGGGCGCCGAGCGCCGAGCGCCGGGCGCCGGGCGCCGGCGGCGCGATCCGCTGTCGCCGAATCCGCTACGCTTGCCTGCCACGCTTTCCAGCCATGCAACATCTTCCCGATCTCGAAGCCTGGGCCATCTTCGCGCGCGTCGCGGAGACCGGGTCGTTCGCCAAGGCCGCCGACCTGCTCGGCATCACGCAACCGACCGTGTCGAAAGCGATCGCGCGCCTCGAAAAACGCCTGGGCTCGATGCTGCTGTACCGCACGTCACGCAAGCTGTCGCTCACGCCGACCGGCGAGCTGCTGCGCGATCGCGCGATCCGGCTGCTCGCCGACGCCGAGCTGATCGAAGGCGAGGCGTCCGCGCACGCGCTCGAACCGCACGGCCTGCTGCGCGTGAACGCGCCGATGTCCTACGGCCTGTGCAATCTCGCGCCGCTGCTGCCCGCGTTTCTCGAGCGCTATCCGCGCGTCGACGTCGACCTCGTGCTCACGGACCACTTCGTCGACATCGTGTCCGGCGGCTTCGACGTCGCCATCCGGATCGCCGAACTGAACGATTCGTCGCTGCGCGCGCGCCGCCTGTGCGCCGTGCGCCGGCCGCTCGTCGCATCGCCTGCGTATCTCGACCGGCGCGGCCGGCCGACCCATCCGAGCGAACTCGACCAGCACGTGTGCCTGACCTACACGAACATACCGACACCCGAATACTGGCGCTTTCGCCACACGGCGTCGGGCGACGAATTCGGCGTGCCCGTGCGCGGGCGCATCCGCGCCAACAACGCCGACGTCCTCTGCCCTGCGCTGATCGCCGGCCACGGTCTCGCGTTGCAACCGGCGTTCCTGGTATGGGATGCGCTGCAAAGCGGCGAGCTCGAGGAAGTGATGCACGACTGGAAAATCCCCGACATCAACGTCAACCTCGTCACGCCGCCCGGCATGTTGCGAGCGGCGCGTGTGACGGCCCTGCTCGACTTTCTCGTCGAGAATCTGACAGGTGCGCCGTGGGCACTGCCGCCCGTTTGAACATGCGGCGGCACGGGGCCCGTTACTTCGCCGGAACCGGCGCGAGCGACTCGTGCGGCGTCGCGGTGCGCTGTTCGGCCTTGTGGACCATCGTGTACGCGTAATCGACGCCCATCCCGTACGCGCCCGAGTGCTCCTTCGCGATCGCCATCACGGCGTTGTAGGTGTCGCGGCGTGCCCAGTCGCGCTGCCACTCGAGCGCGACCTGCTGCCACGTGACGGGCACCACGCCGGCCTGGATCATCCGTTGCATCGCGAAGTCGTGCGCGTCCTTCGACGTGCCGCCCGATGCATCGGCCACCATGTAGATCTCGTAGTCGCCCTCGAGCATCGCGCAAAGCGCAAACGTCGTATTGCAGACTTCGGTCCACAGGCCCGACACGATCACCTTCTTGCGGCCGTTCGCGGCCAGCGCGTCGCGCACCTTCTGGTCGTCCCACGAATTCATCGACGTGCGTTCGAGCGTCTTCTGGTTCGGAAACACGTCGAGCAGTTCGGGATAGGTGTAACCCGAGAAGCTTTCGGACTCCACCGTCGTGATCGTGGTCGGAATGTTGAAGGCCTTCGCGGCCTTCGCGAGCCCGACGACGTTGTTCTTCAGCGTCTGGCGATCGATCGATTGCACGCCGAACGCCATCTGCGGCTGCTGGTCGATGAAGATCAACTGGCTGTTCTGGGGAGTGAGGACTTCAAGCTTGGGGTTGCTCATGGCGCGAATCATCCTTTGGACAGGAAACGTTAAGGCTTGCCTCGAATGCAAAAGCACGAGGAGCCGACTGTGCGTTGCCCGGATCTGCGTCTTCCGGTTGCAATCATTTAATCGGAAAAATCGCGGTGCGAACATCCAAGAAACGGAATCGATCGAATTCCGAAAGAGAGGTCTGGCAAGGGCAATCCGCCCTTCTTTTCCGCACGTAAACCCGATACGCTTCCAGCACATTGAAGGCGCGCCATTCGCCCCCGACCAGCCTATCACGAGAGATTTTCATCACGAAACCGTATTTTCTGTCGCTGCTCGCCGGTATCCTCGCCGGTGCCATCTACGGCGCGCTCGGCGTGAATTCGCCGGCGCCGCCGATCATCGCGCTCACCGGCCTGCTCGGCATGCTGGCCGGCGAACAGATCCTGCCCGTCGCGCGCCGGATGCTTTCCGGACACCGGCTGAATACCGCGTGGCGCGACGCACAATGCAGCCAGCACATGTTCGGCGCGCTGCCGGGCGGCGCCGCGAACGACCGCAAGCCGTCGTGATGCACGCCATCGCCGCAGGCCGCGCATGACCAACGTCGAGCTGTTCCACTACCTGCTGCTGTTGATCTGCGGCGCGGGCGCGCTCACGTGGCTCGCCGAACGGATCTCGATTCCGCCGGCCGTCGTGCTGCTGCTCGGCGGCTGCGTGGTGGCGATCGCCGGCAAGCGCGTGCCCGACATGGACCCGGCGCTGCTGCTTGCGGCCGTGCTGCCGCCGCTGCTGATGTCGAGCGGGTTCTATACCGCGTGGAAGGAATTCAGGCAGGAGCTCGCATCGATCGCATCGCTCGCGCTCGGCGCGGTGGCGTTCACGACCGTCGCGGTCGCGGTGGCCGTGCATGCCGCGAACCCGGCGCTGCCGTGGGCCGCGTGCTTCACGCTCGGCGCGATCGTGTCGCCGCCCGACGCGGTGGCCGCGAAGGCGATCCTGCAGCGCTACCCGCTGCCCGCGCGGCTCGTCGCGGTGCTCGAAGGCGAAAGCCTCGTCAACGATGCGTCGGGCCTGCTGCTGTACCAGATGGCCGTGTCGGCCGCGCTCGCCGTGTCGATCACGGCCGCGAGCGCCACCGGCCTGTTCTTCTCGCTCACGCTGATCGGCATTGCGGTCGGCCTCGCGTGCGGCCATGCGATGTGCTGGGTGCTGCCGCGCCTGCGCGACCCGATGCTCGGCATCGTCGTGACCTTCGCGATGGCATGGGGCAGCTATGGGATCGCGGAAGCCGTCGACGGCTCGGGCGTGCTGTCGGTGGTGACCTGCGGCCTCGTGCTCGGCGTGCGCCAGCATCGCGTGTTCGACGCCGACCTGCGGATCAAGGCGAAGGCGACGTGGGAAGCGATCGTGTTCGTGCTCGATGCGCTCGTGTTCATCCTGATCGGTCTCGCGCTGCATGCGATCCTCGCGCGCGTGAACCACGAAGGCGCGGTGCTGATGGCCGGCCTGCGCGTCGCGCTGCCCGCCACCGCCGCCGCGATCGGTGCGCGCGTCGTGTGGGTGTTCGTCGCGATGTGGCTGCCGGGCCGCCTGCGCGCGCCGCGCGCGGGCCACGCGCCGTGGTCGTGGCGCGAGGCCGTCGTGCTCAGCTGGTCGGGCATGCGCGGCGTCGTGAGCCTCGCGGCCGCGATCGCGCTGCCGAGCAACTTCCCCGGCCGCGACCTGATCCTGTTCAGCACGTTCCTGCTGATCATCGCGACGCTCGTCGTGCAGGGCGGCACGCTCGCGCCGCTGATCCGCGTGCTGAAGCTGCGGCCCGCCGCGCGGCACACGATGTCCGAGCATGCGGCGCGCGCGCATACGTTCGGCGCGGCGCTCGCCGAACTCGACGCGCTCGAGCAGCGCGGATCGAACCTCGAGCGCCCTTCGCTCGATCGCCTGCTCGCCGAATACCGGAACCGCGTTACGTTCAACGAACGTGCGCATCGGCACGGCGCCGAACCGGCCGACATGCGCGCGCGGATGCTGCGTGTGGAACTCGAACTCGTCGGCGTGTCGCGCCAGGCGCTGCTCGACCTGCATCGCGACGGCAAGGTCGACGATACGGTGCTGCACCGGATCGAATCGGAGCTCGATTTCGAGGAACTGCGGCTGCAGCGGCTGCTCGAACCGTAACGTCCGGCCACGCCGCCGGCCCTCCCCCTTTCCCCTATGGAACTGCAATGAGCGAACTGTCCGTCGAAGCGAGCATCGGCTCGGTCGATTACCTCGTCCACTTCAGCGATGGCGTCCACCAGTGGCGCGCCGACGAACCGGCGTCGCTCGGCGGCGGCGATGCGGCGCCGACGCCCGTCGCGCTGCTGCTGTCGAGCCTCGGCGCCTGCACCGCGATCACGCTGAAAATGTATGCGCAACGCAAGGGCTGGCCGCTCGCCGAAGTGCACGTGAAGCTCGCGCACGAATCGGGCAGCGCGGGCAGCACGATCGTGCGCCGCATCACGCTCGAAGGCGACCTGTCCGGCGAACAACGAGAGCGCCTGCTGCAGATCGCGAACGCGTGCCCGGTACACAAGATCCTCACGCATCCGATCACGATCGACACGGCGATCGCCTGATCGCTTCCGCATCGAACACGAGATCCCCACCATGTCCGCATCGATCAAGACCCTGCTCACGCCGCGCGAAAGCGACATCGGCAACCTCGTCGTGCGCCGCGTGCTGCCCGCTCGCGCCGCACGCCTCGTCGGCCCGTTCATCTTCTTCGACGAGATGGGCCCGGCCGTCCTGCCGGCCGGCCGCGGCATCGACGTGCTGCCGCATCCGCACATCGGGCTCGCGACCGTCACCTACCTGTTCGATGGTTCGCTGATGCATCACGACAGTCTCGGCTTCCGGCAGAAGATCGTGCCCGGCGACGTGAACTGGATGACGGCCGGCCGCGGCATCGTGCATTCGGAGCGTTCGCCCGACGAAGATCGCCCGCACGACCAGCCGGTCCACGGGATCCAGACCTGGGTCGCGCTGCCGGTCGAGCACGAGGACACCGCGCCCGCGTTCGTCCATCATCCGGCCGACACGCTGCCGTCGTTCACGCGCGACGGCGCGAGCGTGCGCGTGATCGCGGGCACCGCATTCGGGTTGACGTCGCCGGTCGACGCGTTCTCGCCGACGCTCTATGCGTATGCCGAATTCGCGTCGGGCGGACAACTCGCGCTCGATGCCGAGCACGACGAGCGCGGCGTGTATCTCGTCGACGGCGACCTCGCCATCGACGGCACGCCGCTCGCCCCCGCGACGATGGCCGTGCTCGAACCGGGCGCGACCGTGGCGCTCGCCAGCACGAACGGCGCGCGCGTGATGCTGCTCGGCGGCGCGCACCTGCCGGGCGAGCGTTTCATCGAATGGAATTTCGTGTCGAGCGAGCGCGCGAAGATCGAAGCGGCGCGCGCGGCGTGGGCCGCGCAGACCTTCGGCAAGGTGCCGGGCGAGGAAAACGAGTGGACGCGCCAGCCGGAACGCAGGGCGCGACCGGCAGAATAGGCAGGTTCGCACGCAAGCCAACGACGGCCGGCACGCATGCCGGCCGTCTTTCGTTTACCGCTTCAATGCCATCAGTTTCGCGAGCGTCGGCCAGCGATCGAGCGATTCGATGAACGCGCGGCGCGCCTGCTCGTCGACATAACGCTCAGGATCGAGCGCGGGCAGATGCCGCGCGAGGCCGAGCACGTCGTTCGGCTGCGACAGGCGATCGTCGTCGCCTTCGCCGGGAAGGATTACCGTTCGTCGATCCATACGCCGTCCGGAGTTTTCACCGCGTAACCCGCGGCCGTCTGCATCGTCACCGTGCCCTCGTTCTCGCCGACCATCCGCGTGCGCGGCAGGTCCGCCGCATATTGCGCGAGCGTCGCGCCCGGCTTGAACGGGCTGTTCGACACGAGGTTCGACAGCAGCTGCGCGAGCGCGAGGAAGCTGGCCGGCTGCTCGACCACGGTCGTCGCGCCGTGGTTGCCGGTAAAGCCGACGAGCCGCACGCCGACCGGCCCGTGCACGATGCGCGGCGTCGGGATCTCACGCAGCCCCGCGACCTGGTCCTTGTCGCCGCGCAGCGCGGCGCCGTGCTCGGGCACGAACACGATCACCGCGCGGCGGCCCGATTGCGCGATCAGGTCGGCGAGACGGTCGAAATCGCTCATCAGCTTCGTCACGCGCTGCGGATACGAGTCGATGCTCGTCAGCGAACTGCCGACCACGCGGTTGCCGTCGTGCAGGCTGATCGTGTTGTAGTACAGCGCGACGGGCCCCTGCACCGACGCGCGCTGCGCATACCAGTTCGCGAGCGTGCCGTAGTCCTCCTTGATCGCGGAGCCGTCGAACGCATGCATCGCGACCGGCGCGGCCGCGTTCGAGATCATCGGCGCGCCGGCAGCGCCGATGTTGTCGTGAATCACCTGCAGGAAGTTGTCGAAGTGGCCGTCGTGGTTCAGCAGCGACTGCACCGTGTAGCCGGCGCCCGCGAGTTGCGCGAACAGATGGCACTGCTGCGGCGCGGGCTTGTACAGGTCCTCGTGCGCCTCCTGCCCGCAGCTCGCGCGCAGCACGCGGATCGCCGCCGGGCCGCTGTAGCTCGCGGCGGTGCTGAAGTTCGTGAACAGGTAGTCGAAGTGGCTCAGCATCGGGTGATTGCGCACCTTCGCGGCATCGAGGTCGTCCCACGACAGCGAGCAGACGTGCAGCACGATCACGTCGAACTGCGCGGCCGGATCGTTGCCGAGATGGCCGAACGCGACCTGCCGCTGCGACTCCTGCGCGCGGAACGTCGCGAGCGCGGCGTTGTGGTCCTCGGGCCGGTCGGCGCGCCCCATCGTCGTGGCGCCCGGCGCGTCCGCCTGCTGCGCGGCCGGTGCGACCACGCGCGCCATCAAGCCGCTGCCCGCTTGCCACAGCGGCATCACGACCAGCGCGGCCAGCACGAACGTCGCGACGCGCAGCCAGCGGTTGACGATGAAATAGACGATCAGCGCGCCGACCACCGTCAGCACCAGCACGGGCGGCAGCAGGCGCGGCAGCAGTTCCATCCAGTAGTCGAGACGGAACGTGCTCACCTCGCGCGCGGCCTCGGCCAGGCGTGCCAGCGGCGGCGCATGCAGCTCGCGTGCGAGCAGCGGCACCGCGATCGCGATCGCGGCGACCTGCCGGACGATACGCCACGCACGCTGCCGGAGCCGCGCGCTCGCCGCGAGCGCCACCGCGAACGCCAGGTTCGCGAGCCACATCGGCTGCAGGTGCCCGGTCGCGAACAGCGCGAACTTCAGGATGAAATACAGATTCCAGAACGTCATCTAACCCACTCCATGATGAGCGCCGCGTCAGTCGCGCGCCCGATCGAGTTTCGGCGCCAGCATGGCCTGCAGGCCGCGCGCCGCACCCTTCCACATCCGTACATAACCGTTCACGCCGATGCGCAGCACTTCCTTCAGCCCGCCGAGCGGCGTGTCGACGCGCGTGCCTTCGTGCCAGTCGAGCCACGCATCCGCGCGGCCGAACGTGCATTGCACGAGCTGGCGCTCCTGTTCGAGCGTCAGTTCCTCGAAGCTCACGCCGACGTGGGTCGGCGTCACGCGGGTCACGCGCACCGGGAACGGGAACGGCCGGTCGCCGCGCGTCACGCATACTGTCAGCGTGTCGCCGACGGCGAGCGGCAGCCCCGGCACGGCTTCGAGGCCGAGGCCGCCGGTCGAGTAGTCGCTCGTGAAGCATGCGGCGGTCGAGCCGTCGGCGAGCAGCAGCGTGGCCGGCACGCGCATCGCGATCCGGTGCGTGACGCGCACCTGCTTGGTCTCGCGCGCGACGGCCAGCGCCGCGCCGAGCATCGCGAGGTTGTACACGGTCCAGCCGAGCGTGATCAGGATCGTCGACGCCTCGTCGCCCTGGTCGGCCACCAGCCGCCACAGGCCGGCGACGATCGCGAGCACGTTCAGCGCGAACAGCACGAGATACGGCTTCGACGTCGACCAGTCGACGTAGCCTTCGTCGATCTTGCCGCCCTTGTCGGTCACGTTGAACTTGCCGTGCTTCGGGCTGAAGAACGCGACGGTGGTCGGCAGTGCGATGTACCACGCGAGCACCGATTCGTAGACCTCGGCCCAGAACGAATGGCGGTAGCGCCCCTGCATCCGCGAGTTCGCGACGTTCGCGAGCACGAGATACGGGATCACGTAGCTCGCGAGCGCGAGCGCCGACGCGTTGATGAAGTACAGGTGGAAGAACAGGTACGCGAGCGGGATCGTCAGGAACACCAGCCGCGGAATCCCGTAGAAGAAGTGCAGCATCGCGTTGCCGTAGCAGATCCGCTGGATGAAGCCGAGCCCGCGCCCGAGGAACGGGTTGTCGATGCGGAAGATCTGCGCCATCCCGCGCGCCCAGCGCGTGCGCTGCTTCACGTGGCCCGCGAGGCTTTCGGTCGCGAGGCCGGCCGCCTGCACGGTCGGCAGGTACGCCGACGTATAGCCGCGCCGGTGCAGCTTGAGCGCCGTGTGCGCATCCTCGGTCACGGTTTCCACCGCGACGCCGCCCACCTCTTCCAGCGCGCTGCGCTTGAGCACCGCGCACGATCCGCAGAAGAACGTCGCGTTCCACAGGTCGTTGCCCGACTGCACGAGCCCGTAGAACAGGTTGCCCTCGTTCGGGATCTCGCGGAACGTGCCGAGGTTGCGCTCGAACGGATCGGGCGAGAAGAAATGGTGCGGCGTCTGCACGAGCGCGCATTTCGGGTCGCGCAGGAACACGCCCATCGTCGTCTGCAGGAACGAGCGCGTCGGCACGTGATCGCAGTCGAAGATCGCGATGTATTCGCCGTGCGTCTTCGGCAGCGCGCGGTTGATGTTGCCGGCCTTCGCGTGGAGGTTGTCGTCGCGCGTCAGGTAGTCGATGCCGGCCTCGGCCGCGAACGCCGCGAACTCGGGGCGCCGGCCGTCGTCGAGCAGGTAGACGCGCAGCTTCGCGGTCGGCCAGTCGATGCTCTGCGCGGCGAATACCGTCGGCTTCACGACCGACAGCGGCTCGTTGTAGGTCGGGATGTAGAGGTCGACGGTGGGCCAGGTGTCGGGATCGTCGGGCAGCGGCACGATCGGCCGGTCGAGCGGCCACGCGGTCTGCACGAAACCGAGCAGCAGGATCATCCACGTATAGGCTTCGGCGCCGTACAGCAGGTAGCCGGCGATTGCTTCGACCGGGCCGCGGAAGTCGAGCGTCTGCGTCGTGCGCCACCACACGTAGCGCACCGTCGAGAGCAGTGCGAGCGACGCGAGCGCAAGCGTCGGCAGGTGGCCCGGCAGGCGGCGCAGCGCGAGCGCCAGCACCGCGACGATCGCGAAGAACGCGAACTGCGCGCCGGGCATCAGCGGCGACATCCCGGCCGCGGCCCACAGCAGCGCGCCGGCCACGAGCAGCAGCGGCGCGAGCCAGCGGCGCCGGCCGACGCCGTTCGCGCGCGCATCGAGCCAGCCGCCCCAGCGCGCCCACGGCAGGCGTTCGAGCAGCGCGTCGATGCGACGGCCGACGGCCCGCCCGGCCACGTAGACGGGCACGACGAACGTGTCGAACCACGCGAGCGGATCGCGCGCGGGCCGGCCGTCGGCCGCGCGCGGCGCGCGCACGATCGAGCGCCACAGCCATTCGCGCGGGCTCAGCGGCTGCAGCACGCCCCACTCGTGCGCGAGCCGCAGGAACGCGGCGCGCACCCAGCGGCGCACGTGATCGGGCCGGCCGGGCGGCGGTGCGTGGAAGAACAGCCGCACGAGCCAGTCGAGCAGCGTGCGCTCCGCCGGCAGCCCGATGCCGCGCGCGAACCAGTCCGCCGTACGGCGGCCGAGTGCGCGCAGCCGCGCCGCAACGGCGGCCTTCATCGCGCCGCTCCGGTGCGACCGGCAGCGGCCGCCGCCAGCCACGCATCGACCCAGTTCGCGATGCCGTTCAGGTCGTGCGATGCCTGCGAATACGGCGCGTCGTCGAAGATCCAGCTGCCGCGCGCGAGCGCTTCGGGCACGGCCGCGTCGACGTGGATCCGCTGCTCGAGCATCGACGCCGGCCCCGCAACCGCGCGCAGCATCGCGATCGCGTCGCGCTGCATGTCGCGTGCCGGATTCAGCCGGTTCACGACGATCTGCAGTTCGCCGCCTCCGGCGCGCAGCGCGCCGAGCCGCGCGGCCACCGTCGCGCAGGCGATCGGTTCGGGCGGCACGACGACGAGCGTCAGGTCAGCGCGACGAATCGCCTGCTCGGCCTGCGGCGACGGATAGCGCGCGGTGTCGACCAGCACGACGCCGTCGGCCGGCAGCGCGATCTCGTCGAGCGCACGCGACAGCCATGCCGGGTCGGCCGTGAGCCGCGCATCGCACGCGGCCGCGCCGGCCGCGTCGACCTGCCCGTACGGCACGAACAGCACGCCGTCGGCGTTGCGCCACGTATGCGCATGCCACGGCTCGGCGCCGCCGAGCACGCTCTGCGCGAGGCCGTGTTCGGCCAGCGAGTCGAGACCGAGCGTCGCACCCATCAGGTTCTGCGCATCGAATTCGACGGCGACGACCGGCCGGCCGCGACGCGCGAGCAGCACCGCGAGCGCGGCGGCGAGCGTCGTGCGGCCCGCGCCGCCCGTGGTCGACGTGATGGCGATCGTCTTCATCGGGCCGCCTCGTCGCTGCGTTCGGCATCGGGCAGCAAGCGCCCGCGCAGCGCGACCGGCACGAGTTCGCACGGCACCGCGTCGCGCCGCTCGATCCCGCGCGGCGCATGAAAGCCGCGGCCGATGCCGAGATGTTGCGCGACGATCCAGACCGGCACCGCGATCACGATGCCGACGACGAAACCGATGACGAGTTCGGCGATCATGCGCCCTCCGGCTTGCGCAGCGGCATCGCGCTGCGGATGGCGCCGCGCGTTCGTGCGGCGGGGTTGGCGGGATGCGGGGCCGGTGCGTCGGCGGCAAGGTGCGCGAGCGCCGGCATCGCACCGATCGCCTCGAGCGAGACGATTGCATCGATCGCATCGACCGCATCGCTCACCTCGCTCGCGTCAGGCAACGCCGCGCCGAAATCGGTGCGCGCAGCCGATGTGCGCGCAGCTCCGGCCGGCTGCTTGACCGCGAACAGGTCGCTGTAGTCCGCGATCGGCGCGCGCCGGTTCTCGGCCTTCAGCGCATCGAGCTCCGTGTCGATGCTGCCGTGCCCGAGACACACGACGCGATCGGACAGCGTGTCGACCGGCACGTCGAAGATCCGGCCAAGCGCGTCGTCGGCGTCGACCGGCTCGCACGCGAACAGGAACACGTACAGGTGCCCGGCGTCAGCCGTCACGACGTCGCCCGCGCGGCGCGGCCGGCAGTGCCGCAGCGCGTCGACATGCGACACGCCCGGCAGCAGCGCGATCTTCGCGAGCGTGTGCGGCAGCGCGAGCACCGCGCCGCGATCGAGCACCGCGCGAATCCGCAGGCAGAACGCGCCGACCGGCAGATAGCCGAGTACCGAATCGCCGAGCGCGGCGGCCAGCGCCGCGCGATAGTCGGCCGCGACGGGTCGCGCATAAAGCTGGCCGCGCAGCCCGTGCACGGCGGCCTGCATCCGCGACACCGGCAGGTCGCGCGCGACGACGCGGTTCGCGCCGACGCTCAGCACGAGCATCTCGAACTGCTGGCGCAGCACCTCGCCGCGCTCGACGACCGCGATCTTCAGCGCGCCGCCGCACTGCCGGCGCAGCGCGTGCACGTTCGCGCACAGCGCTTCGAGCTGCGCATGCGAGCGGAACACGAGCACCGCGGTCGCGGCCTGGGCTTGCGCGCAGGCCGCGACAACGGCCGCGTTGTCGTCGACGATTTCCCAGTCGCCCGGCACGCGGTTCGCACCGTCGAGCACCGCGCGGCTGACAACGACGCGATCCTCGTCGCTCGCGAGCTTCATCCGGCGCGCCGGCTCGGTCGCGCCGCCATCGATGTTCGCCGACAGCCGGCCGCCCGGCGCAAAGCGCAGCGGCCGCACCTCGCCGGCCGCGAGTGTGTCGCCCGCGCGCCAGAAATCGACGATCCACAGCAGTTCGCCGTGCGTGCGCTGCATCTGCGCGACGCCCGAGCACACGCCGTGGAAACCGCTGCGCGGCGTGCGATCGGCATCGCGCACGAGCGGCGGATCGTCGGTGCGCACATCGGTGCCCGCACGGGCCGCTTCGGGATCGAGCAGCAGCACGAGCGCTATGCGGCGCGTGCGGCACCAGTCGGCGAGCGCGTGTGCTTCGTCGGCGAGCGCGATCGGATCGTCCCAGCTGAACCAGCGCTGCGCGCCTTCGACGAAATACAGCGAACGCGCACGAAAACCGTAGCGCTTCATCGCCCGCAAGCCGCCGGTCAGCCGCGCGAACGGGACCGGCGCCGCGCGGCGCGGTGCGTCGCCGGTCGCGCCGGCGCCTTCTCCATCGGCCGGCGCGGCCGCCGCCGGCATCGCCAGCACGCTCAGGTTGCGCGGCCAGCCGGCCGGCTGCGCGCCGCCCGCGAAGCCGCGCGCCTGCATCTGTTCGGCGACGCGTGCCGCATCGCGTGCGAGCACGACCGTGACGTTGCTCGTGCGCGCCTGCCGCGTGCTCTCCCACACGAGCGCGTCGCACGCCGGCGTGCCGCCGGCCGCGTAGATCGCGTACAGGCCGCCCGCTTCCAGTTGCGTCCATGCGTCGGGCAGGCCGTCGATCGCGAGCCGGCTCAGCGTGCCGATGCGGCCGCCGGCCGGCCCCGCGCGCATCAGCGCACGCAGGCGGCCCAGCAAGCCGGCGGCGCCGAACGCGGGACGGGTGGCATCGATTTCCGTATTCACGACGGTCCCCTAATAGTCCGAATAAAGCCGCACCGGCGTCGGCGTGACGAGCCAGCTCCGCTGCGCGCGTGCATCGAATGCATAACGCAGGTACACGAGCGCCGAACTCGGCGCGTAATCGTGCGACCGGTCGACATGCAGTTGCGCGCCGACGCTCAGGTGCGGGTTCACGCGGTACTCGACGATCCCGTTCACGCCGTACGAGAACGACACGCCGCGTGTCGAGCTGCCCGCGTACACGAACCCGGCCGCCACCTGCGCGGCCCGCTGGTCCGGGAACGTCGGGTAAAACAGCGAATCCTTCTCGTAGCTGTTCGAGATCCCGCCCGTGAAGGTCAGGTCCCACGACAGCGCGTCGCGCCGCCCCGCCCATTCGATCGGCACGCCGAGCGACAGGTAGCGCTGCGGGCTGTAGTAACCGCCCTGCCCGTACGTGTAGTAGCGCAGGTTCTGCGCGTAGTGCCACGCATTGCCGACGAGCCCGGTGCTGACCTTCATCGTCGCGCGCTCGTACACGGGCACCGTGAACCCGGTGCGCAGCGTAACCTCCGCGTTGCGTTCGACGTTGCGGCCGGACAGCACGCCCGCGCCGAGTTCCGCGAACACGTTCGTGGGGCCGACGTCGACCGACGCGCGCAGGTTCACGCCGTCGCGCCGCACGCCGCCCCAGACCGCGCCCGTCCACGGGTCGCGCATCCCCGCGTACGACAGCACGCTGCTCGTTTCCGGCCGCCGCGACGCATTCACGCTGAAGCTCGCCGGGCCCGCGTCGAAGCGGTAGCGCACGCCGCCGACGAGGTAATGCACGGGGAAACCGAGCGGCGACGTGCCGAGATCGACGCGCCATGCATCCGTGCGATAGCCGGCGCCGAGCGCGACACCCGTCGTCGACTGGTGCAGCGAGCCCGGCGGATTAGCGATCAGCGCGGCGGCCTGCTGATTCGACGGGAACGGGGGCGGCAGCCCGGTCTGTGCGCTGAGCGCCGCATAGGTCCCGAACGTCTTCAGCGAATAGGCGTTCGGGTCGCTCGTATCGAGCGTGCCCGGATCCAGATGCACGGTGTCGATCTGCGCGAACACATGTCCGTCGTAGCGGATCGGCATCTGCATGTAGATCGGCACCTGCTGCGCGCGATACGAGGAAACGCCTTCGTCGCCCGACTTGTACGCCGGCGTCCAGCCCGTCTCGATCTCGGGGTTGCGCCGCTGTTCGAGATCCGCGAATGCGGCCTGCGCGGGCGTCAGGCCGTCACGGCCCGGGCTCACGCCTGCCGTGCGTTCCTGCGACCGCGACAACCGGTACAACGACGCCGCGTCGTCATAGCGGCCCTGTGCCTCGGCCACGCGCCCGGCCGCGACCGTCACGTCCGCACGCGCCGGATACGCGGCCTGCAGCCGGTCGGTCAGCTGCGCGGCCTCGTCCGGGCGGCGCAGCGCGTTCAGGCGGCGCACGGCCGACAGTTGCGTGTCGACGTCGTCGTCCGGCGTGCGCGCGAGCACGGCCTGCACGCGCGCGAGCGCGGCCGCGCGGTTGCCGCTGTCCTCGTCGATTCGCGCAAGCGCGAGCTGCGTATCGGCATCGTCCGGCGTGCGTGCGACGACCGGCGCGAGCGCGTCGCGCGCCGCGCCGTAATGGCCCTGCGCGCGTTCGAGATCGGCCAGTTCGAGCGCATGGCGCTTGTCGGCGCGGCCGGCCGGGCTCACGCGATCGAGCAGCGTGCGCGCCTGCGCGTAGTCCTGCCGCGCGATCGCGTCGTCCGTCTGCCGCAGCACGAGCCGCAGCGACTGATCCTCGAGCCTCGCCGTCTGCGCGGGCGTCAGCGACGGTTCGCGGCGCAGCGTGTCCAGCCACGCGGCGAGCGCGTCGTCGCGGCCCGCGCTGCCGAGCAGGTCGCCATAGCGCAGCCGCACGTCTGCATCGGCTTCGCGCGGATGCGCGGCGATCCAGTCGCGCAACGGCGCGAGGCCGCGTTCGGGCTCGCCCGCATCGATCCACTGCGCGCCGATCGCGGCGAGCATGTCGGGATCGTCCGGCGCGCTCGCCTGCGCATGCGCAAGCGATGCGGCGAATGCCGCGCGGTCGCCGCGCCCGAGCGCGCCGCGCGCGTCGGCCAGCGTGCTTTCGGCGTCGAGCTTGCGCGCAAGCGCGCGCATCCCGTCCGAGCGGTGCGCGTCGTCGACGGGCGCAAGCGCGGCCCGCGCGCCCGCGATATCGTCGAGCGAATTGCGGTACAGCGCGGTCGCGTAACGCATCTCGGGCGTATCGCTTTGCGCGAGTCCGTCGTCCATCACCGTGCGACCGAGTTGCGGCAGCCCCATGTCGCGGTACAGGCGCGCGAGCGCGAAGCGCGTCCACGGTGCGTCGGGCGCCGCGCGCACGGCCGCTTCGTAGCGTTGCGCGGCGGGCCCGCGTTCGCCCTTGTCCGCGAGCGCGCGCGCCTGGTTCGCGAGCAGGTCGGCACGCAGGCCGTCGAGCGCGCGGCGATCGTCGCGGCCCGTCACGCGTCCTTGCAGTGCGTCGAGCAGCGGGCCGATCCGGTCCGCGCGGCCGGTGTTTTCATACAGCATCGCGGTGCCGCGCACGGCCGGCAGGCTCGGCGAACGCGCGGCCAACAACTCGCGCAGCAACGGCTCCGCACGCACCCAGTCGCGCTCCGCGAGCAGCGCATCGGCAAGCTGCAGCTTCGCGTCCGGGCTGTTCGGCTGCATCGCGAGCGCCGCACGCGCCGCGCGCTCGGCATCCTGCGGCCGCCCCGCGGCGGCGGCCGCGCGGCCCTGCGCGAGCAGCCCCCAGAACTGCGCGGTGCGCGCCAGACCCTGCCATTTGCCGCGCTGGTCGGTGGCGAGCGTCGCGGCCCGCGCGAACAGCGCGCGCGCTTCGTCGTGCCGGCCTTCGCGCAGACGCAGCAGACCGAGCCCGCCGACCGCGTCGGCGTCGTCGGCCCGCGCACGCGCGGCGCGCGCGAGCAACGGATCGGCAGCCGCGAGGTCGCCGCGCGCGAGCGCCTGCAGGCCGCGCTGCTGCGCGACGTAGTCGGGATCGCGTTCGAGCCGGCGCTGCGCATCGCGCCGGCTGTCCAGCTCGGCAACGCGGCCGCGGAATTCGGTGTCGTCCGGCACGAGCGCGAGATACGCATGCAGCGCATCGAGGTACGCGGGATCGCTGCCGGCCGCCTGCAGCACACGCCGCCACAGCGACATCGCCTCCGTATGGTCGGCGTCGTCCCGCTTCGCGAGCGACCATGCGATCCGGTTCGCCTCCGCGCGCGTGTCGCCATGCTGGTTCAGCAACCGCGCCAGCGCCATGGCTGCGCCGGTGTCCTGCGAATCGGCCGCGATCCTGCGGCGCAGCGCGGCGATCGCCGACTCGCGCCCGCCCGGCGCATTCGCGAGGATTTCGTAGTACTCGGCGCCGAGTGCACCCGACGGCGCACCGTTCGGAAACAGCGCGACGATCCGCCGGGCCGCCTCGTCGGCGCGGCCGCTGCGCGCGAGCAGGCGGATCTGCGCCATCTCGCCGCGCCCGCTCGTCGCGACGCGGTATTCGTCGGCCGCTCGCCGCGTGGCGGGCGCATTGGGGGCCTGCGCCTGCAGGCGCGCGAGCGCGGCCTGCGCGCCTTGCGCGTCGCCGAGCCGCAGCAGCACGCGCACTTGCTCGGCAAGCAGTTCGGGATCGCCCGGCGCGATCAGCAGCCCCTTGCGCAGCGCATCGCGCGCGAGGTCGTCGCGATGCTTGACGCCCCACATCCGCGCGGTGTCGAGCTGACGCTGCGCGTCGGCGGAACCGGAAGCGGACGCCGCCGGCGCGGCGGTTTTCGGCATCAACGCGTCGGCAGCGGTGCCGGGCGCCGCCGCACACACCGACGACGCGAGCCACGCGAATCCCGCGACATGCGGCGCGGCGCGCTTCAGCGGGCGGCGCACGAACGGCCTCCCCAGCGGGCGTCGAGCGTGCCGTCCGCGCCGAACCTGTAGCGTCCGTCGCGCCAGCCGAGGCCGAACAGCGTCAGCACGCTCGTGTAATAGCCAGGTGCCGACTGGCGCGCGAGCGTGTCGACGCGGGCCGCCTGCACATCGGCGAGCGCGCGCTGGCCGCGTGCGTCGAGGAACGGCACGGCCGCCGCGGAAAACCCGCCGTTGCCGTCGTTCGGCCCCGCGACGCCCGTCGTCGTATCGACCTTCTCCGGCGGCGCGCCATGCGCGGAGATATGGTCGGCGAACGGCGCGAAACGCGCGAGCAGCGGCGCGGCGAGCGGATCGGCGCGGTCGAGCATGCCGGCCCACAGGTACACGCGGATCGCGTTGTACGCGCTCTCCGCATGCGTCTGCGGATCGGGCCCGAAGCCCGTGCCGGCGCGATACAGCGCCCAGTCGGGCGAAAAGCCCTTCGGCGCCGTGTCGAGCAGCACGCGCCCGGTGCTGGACGCCAGCGCAGCCCAGCGCCGGTCGTCGGGCAGGCGCGCGCCGAGCGCGCGGATCACCTGCGGCGGCGAATAACTCGGGTTCACGCGCCACTGGCCGTTGGCCAGCTTGAACCCGGTCGGCCCGGGCAGCAGCGTGACGCCGAGGCCCGGCACGGTCGCCGTTTCCTCGTCGAGCACGCGCTTCGCGAGCAGCGCACCGCGCGCGGTGTAGCTGCGCTCGTGCCACAGCCGCCCGGCCTCGACGAGCGCGTACGCGATCCACAGGTCGGCGTCGGACGCCGCGTTCGCGTCGAGCACGCGCCACGCGCCGTCCGGCGCACGGCCCCACAGCCACGCCGGCAGGCGCGCGCTCAGGTCGCCCTGCGCGAGGTTGTTCTCGGTCCATGCGAGGATCGTGTCGAACGTGCGCCGGTCGTTCGCGACCAGCGCGAAGAAAAGCCCATACGCCTGCCCCTCCGATACCGTGCGTGAATCGGCCGAGCCCACGTCGATCACGCGGCCGTCGGCCGAGATGAAATCGCGCTTGAACGCGTCCCAGCGCGGCCACGCCGCGCCGCATCCGGCGTCGGCCGCATCGGTCGCGTTGGCGCCCGCGGCCTGCGCGCGCCCGGCCGTGCCGGTTGCCGCGCACGCCATCGCAACCGCCAGCGCGAGTACCGCGCCGACGCGCCGCGCCGGCCGCGTTGCCCGTCGCTTCGCCATAACCCGCGCCATCCGTTACATCCCCCGTCGACGCGCGGCGATTCTCTGCAGCACGCTGAACACGCCGAGCGCGAGCAGCAGCCCCGCGACGACGCCGACCGCGCCGAGCACGACCGGATGCCGCGCCGCTTGCGTCCAGACGCGCGCATACCACGGCACGAAGCCGACCACGTAAGGCTCGCCGATGCGCAGGCTGTCGACCTGCCCCGGCCGCACCAGCGCGAGGTCGCCCTGCAACTGCGACACGAGGCCGCCATTCTCGAACACGTTCAGCAGATCGCCGAGGCGCAGCTGGTCGGTCGCCGTCAGCGCGACGACGCTGCGGCCGCGACTGCCCGGCAGTTCGAATCCGGCGAGCGCCGCGAGCGGACCCGACTGCTCGATATGCGCGCCGCCGTCGGCCAGGCCGACGCCGTTGCGCCAGCGCTCCTTCACCGTGAACGCGACACGCGTCGCGCCGTCGCCGCCCGCACCGCCCTGCTCGCCGATCGCGAGCGGCAGCGCCGAGCGCCAGCGCGCGAGCAGCGGCGACGCGGGCGAGCCGTCGATCACGAGCAGATCCTTGCTGCCCGACAGCGCGGCGACGTCGCCGGGCCGCGCGACCTGCACGCGCAGTGCCGGGAAGCCCGTCCACTCGCCCATGTGGCCGAGCATCGTCAGGTAGGCCTCGAGTTCCTGCGGCGACGGCCGGTCGGGCATCACGACGGCCGTCTGCGACAGGTCGGCGAAGCGCGTGAACGGAAAACCGCTGTTCGCGAAGAACGCGAGGTTCGGCAATTGCGCGTAATGGACGAAGTGCGAGAAGTCGATCGTCGAATCGGGATCGATCGCCGCGCGCTGCGGCTCGGCGGCCGCGCTCGAGCACAGGCCCGTCTTCTGCGAGTCGAGCGTGAAGCGGAACTGCAACTGGTTGCCGCTGCCGACGCGGAACGCCGGGATGTCGACATCGCTCGTCACGCGCCCTTCCGGCACCGACAGCAGCGGCAACTGCATGCGGCCGCGCGCATCCTCGGCATGGGCCGGCCCGAGCCGGTACGACTTCACGAGCTGGTCGTTGATCTCGACGGCGAGCGTCGAATTGTCCTGCACGGTCGGCGCCGTGTAGCGATAGCGCAGCGTGATCGGCACGCCCGCGCCGTTCCATGAATGGAGATCGGCCGGCACGCGCAGGTTCAGGCGGATCGCGTCGGGCGTCGTGCCGCGCGCTTCCAGTTCGCGCGGATCGGACACGAGTTCGCGGAACGTGATCGGCCGGTTCACCGGCAGCCAGCGCGGCGCGTCGTACGGCTTGCGCGGCGCGCCGAGATCGACGTGCGCGACCGTCGCCGCCGGCCCCGACAGCGCCGCGCGGCCGAGCACGAGCGTCGCGACCGCGTCGTCGACCTCGGCCGCCGTGCGGCCCGTGACGACGAGCAGCTTGCGCCCCGGCGCGGCCGGGTTGTCGGCGACCGCGAGCAGCGGGCCGCTGACCGACGGCAGCACGAGACCGGCCGGCAGCATCGCGGCCGTGCCGACCACCACCGCCTGGTCGTCGGCCGGCAGCGCGGCCGACACCGGGAAGCGCGCATGCCGGTAGTCGGCCAGCGCGCCGAACCACGACGCGAGCACCCCCGCGCTGCGCAGCGTCGCCGAATCGGGCGACACCGGCAGCACGAACGGCAGCCGCACGCGGCCGTTGTCGCGCCGGTCGAAGAACGGCGCGGGCAGCAGCGCGAGATCGTTCGGCAGGCGGACCGGCGATTCGTCGAGGATCAGCTCGCTCGTCGGGCTCACGTCGGCCCACAGCGCCGAGTTAGCCGGATCCTCGCAATGGTCGAGCGTGTAGTGCGCGATCAGGCGCAGGCCGATCTGGTTGAAGTCCGAGAAGTAGCGCGGATCGATCGGGATGTCCTGCGTGACCGCACGGCCCGCGCGCGCGGCGTCGAACGGGACGGTCGCGATGACCTCGCCGTTCACCGACACCTTCAGGTGCGACAGCGGGAACACGAGCGACGGCGAATAGGCGTAGGTCAGGCGCAGCCGCGCGCCCGTGACCACGCGGTCGAGCCGCACGCCCGCGTTGATCGTGCGCGCATCGTCGGCGCCGCGCAGGCGCAACGGATCGAACGCGCCGAGCGACGCGAACGGCAGGCGCACGGTCGTCGCCGGCAGCCCGGCGGACGGCGCACTGGCCGCCGTCGGCGCAGCCGCGAGCACCGGCGCCGGCGCGGCGCCGGGCGACGCCGCATTACCGGTACCGGGCGCCGCAGCGGCTACCGGCACCGCCGGCATCGGAGCGGCCGACAGCGCGGCCGTGTGGAAAGCGCCGGCCATGGCAACCGACAGGACGAACAGCGACACGGCCGGCTTCATGCGCCGCTCCGTTTCGTCAGAGTCATCCGGTCATCCGTCGCGTCGACACCGGCGCGCGCAAAGCAGCTATGCCCGTGAGTGAACATCCCCACTGCTTCCCCTCATATAGCTAACTGGCCTGATTCATTTATCGAAACGAAGCGGCCCATTCTTCAATCGGCTGTCGTCGTGCTTGTTCGCGCACCTGGCACCGGCGCACGCCCATTCGTCACACTATCTCAAAAATAGGACAAAACTTACCCCGATTCGCGACGATGAAGCGAAAAAAACCTCAATCCGGTCGGAAATGCTGCGTGAGAGGCGTGAATGGTAAGAATTGCGCCGTTGTCGCCGGACGGGCCGAACGGCATACTGCCGGCGCGGTGCGGGGCTGGCCGGCGGCGGTCCGTTGCAGACCACCCGGGACGCACTGCCGCAGGGCGGCGCGTATGCTACCGCAATCCCGCGACGCCGAACGTGCTTTCTTTCGTGGAAAACTGACTTGTATCAAATCGCCGACACCGCCACTCCGTCCCCCGATACGCTGCTGCGCATCATCGCGGCGCAAACCGAGATCGCGAAACTCGGGCTCGACCTCGGCAGCGTGATGGCCTATGTGACCGAGCAGGTGCCGCTGCTCACCGGCGCGAGCGCCGCGGCGGTCGAGTTCGCCGAAGGCGACGACATGGTGTACCGCGCCGCGTCGGGCACGGCCGCCGGGATGCTCGGCCTGCGGCTGCGGCGCTCGGGCAGCCTGTCGGGCCTGTGCGTGCAGCGCGGCGAGTTGCTGCACTGCACCGATTCGGAAACCGATCCGCGCGTCGATCGCGACGCGTGCCGCCGCGTCGGCCTGCGCTCGATGCTCGTGATGCCGCTCACGCATGCCGACACGACGGTCGGCGTGCTGAAGGTGATGTCGCCGGACGTCGACGGCTTCTCGCAGGCCGACGCCGGCACGCTGCGGCTGACGGCCGGGCTGATCGCTGCCGCAATGTTCCACGCGGCGCGCAACGAGGCGAACGAACTGTACCTGCGCGCGACGCACGACGCGCTCACGGGCCTGCCGAACCGCGCGCTGTTCTACGACCGCCTGCGGCAGTCGATGCATACGGCGCTGCGCGCGAACGGCCGGCTCGGCATCCTCAACATCGACATGGACGGGCTGAAGCCGATCAACGACGGTCTCGGCCATCGTGCGGGCGACGCCGCGCTGCGCGAGATCGCCACGCGGATGCAGGGCGCGGTGCGGCGCTCGGATACGGTCGCGCGCGTCGGCGGCGACGAATTCGCAGTGATCCTGCCAAACATCGGCAACCGCGACGACGCGCACGCGCAAAGCACGCGGCTCGCGCGGCAGGTCGGCGAACCGTTCGAATTCGAGGGACACGCGCTGCGGCTCGGCGTCAGCGTCGGGATTGCGATGCTGCCCGACGACGGCACCGACATGAACGCACTGATCGAGCATGCGGATCAGGCGATGTACGAAGTCAAGCGGACGCGATCGCAGCGTGCGGCACGCGCGTAGCTCGCGCCTGAAGGACGTCCTTTCGTAGAGCGGGCGCAAAGATCCGCCCGCGATTGGCATGAGCAGGCGCTAGCCGATCTGCGGAATCGCAATCGCGACCCCGACCACGAGCCACTGCACGACCGCGACGAGCACGCCCGCGCGGCACAGCCCGACTGCGCCGCGCACACGCGCGTCGAGCGTGCGCCCTGCCTTCGCCGCGTCGATCCAGCCGAGATCGGCAAGCGCACGGTCGAGCGCCGCGAGCCCGTCGTCGACCGACGCGGCGCCCGCCGCCGCCCGCGCCAGCGCGGCGAACAGCCGGCGGTCGATCGCGATGCGCACCGCGTACCACAGCGCCGCGATCCCCGACCCCGTGCTGACGACCGCCAGCAGCACGCGCGCGATCGTCGCCGGCGCCCAGCCCGATGCAATCCACCAGCCCGCGCCGGCCGCGGCCAGCGCGGCCGCGATCGCCCACGCGCCCGCATCGAGCGCGCCGCGCGCGGCGGCAATCCGGAACGGCGCGGACGGATCGTGCATCACGCGCCTCCCGCACTGCGGCGACGATCGATCCAGTGCTGCAGCACGGCCACGCCGTCGTCCGACCACACCGCGTGCGGCCGCACCGCGCGCACCGCGGCAAGCGCGTCGCGCGCATCGCCGAGCCCGCGCCGCGCGGCGAGCCATGCAGCCGCGCACAGCACGCTGCGCCCATAGCCGAGCGCGCAGCAGACCAGCACGTCACGCCCTTCGCCGTGCAGGCGCTCGAGCGCCGCGACGGCCTGCGCGAGTTGCGCGTCCGTCGGCGCGACGAGGTCGAGCTGCGGCACGGCCGCATACGCGAGCGACGCATCGGACGCTGCCCAGCGCGGCATCTCGGCGGTCAGGTCGACCAGCGCCGTAAAGCCGTGGCGCCGCACGTCGCGCGTCGTCGGCGTACGGCCGATCGACACGCGTTCGTCGATCCGGACCGGCGCCGGCTGCCGGAACGTCCACAGCCGCGAATTGACGAACGCGCCGGCGATCGTCGGCGCGAGCAGCCAGCGGATGAATACCGGGAAACGCCCGTGCGCATCCTTCTGGAAGGCACCGGCTGCGCCGCGCCGGTAGCTCCACGCGACACACGCGAGCGCCAGCGCGGCCCACCCCGCCGCCAGCGCCCAGCCCGGCGCGCGCGGCACGCACCAGAGCGCCACGAACGTGACCAGCGCCGCGCCGAGCGCATAACGACGCGCGAGCGCGCGACCGGCCGCGCCCGGCGCCGCATCGGCGCCCGGCAACCGGCCCGCGGCATCGCGCAGCGGAAACAGGAACAGCGCGAGACAGCCGACGGCCGCGCCGGTCGGCACGTCGATCGCGTGATGCTGGTAGGTCGTCAGCACCGACACGCCGATCGCCGCGAACCACAGATGCAGCACGACGCGTGCAACCGTGCCGCGCAGGTGCTTCGCATAGACGGCCCACAACACGACGAGCAACCCGATGTGCAGCGACGGCGCCTGGTTGAACGGCTTGTCGAACCCCATCAGCAGCGTGAACAGCGCGCCGGCCACGCCGCCCGCGTCGGGCCGCTCGAAGCCGAAGCGCAACGGCCACGCGATGAAGCACGCGACCGACACCAGTTGCACGGCGAGCAAGCGCTTCACGTGATCGAGCAGATCGTCGCGGCGCGTCCAGAAGAAGAACGACAGCGCATACAGAAGATCGATCGACCAGTACGGCACGATCGTCCACGGCACGAACGGGATCGCGTGCTCCCAGCCGAACGCGAACGTCGGCACCGCCGCGCGGTGCGCGGCGAGCCAGTTCGCGAAGCCGTACGTCGAGAAGAACACGGCGCCCATCGCCGCGAGCCAGCCGAAGCGCAGCGCGAACGACGCGTCGCGCGCGCCGGCCGCCGACGCGTGCGCCGCAAGGCCGCGCGCGTCGCCGCCGAATTCGCTCATGACGCGTCGACCCGCTGCGCGAGGCTCACCGTGAAGATGCCCATCTCGTCGATCCGCTGGTCGAGCTTGCGGAAGCCCGCGCGCGCGACGAGTTCGTCCATCTCGGCCTGCGAGCGGCGGCGCATCACCCAGGTCGCCTCGCCGCGGTGATTGTTCAGTGCACGCGCGATGAATTCGAGCTGCGGATGCCACGGCTGCCCCGTATAGACGAGATAGCCGCCCGGCGGCACGGCCTGCGCGAGCCCGCGCAGCGAGCGTTCGATCAGCGCGTTCTCGCCGAACAGCTCATAGAGACCCGACACGATCGCGAGCGTCGGACGCGGCTCGAGCGTCGCGAGCGACGTCTCGTCGAACGCGTCGCCGCGCTCGAAGCGCGCGATCGGCTCGAGCCCGCGCTGCGCGATCAGCACGCGCCCGGCCTCGACGTTCGGCGGGCTGTAGTCGCGCAGCGTGATGTCGTCGGGCGCCGCGCCGTCGCGCTCGGCGGCCGTCGCGATCGCGTCGAGCACGTAGCGCCCGTGGCCGGCCGCGATGTCGACGATCCGCACCGGCGTGCCATGGCCGCGCAGGCGGCCGATCGCCGCACCGATCAGCTCCTGCAGATGCACCTTGCGCTGGCGGATGCCGATCCAGCCCGGCGAATCGAGATACGTGCGGTCGATCAGCGCGCCGACGCCGAGCCGGCCCTGCGCGCGGTTGCGATACACGTAGTCGAGCGTCGAGCCCGAATCGAAGCCGAGCCGCAGCCCGAGCGCGATGCCGTCCGACAGTGCGCCGCCCGCTTTCAGGCCGGCGCGCGTGAGCGCCCAGTACGCCCGCGCGAACACGTTCGCGGGCGGGCGGCCGAGCGCCGCGTATTCGTCGTGGAACGCACCGCGCCGGTCGGCGTCGGCGAGCGACACGCGCGGGCTCGGCGCATCGAACTCGCGCAGCACGAACGCGCGCAGCGGCGCGAGCGCCTGTGCGCGGTCGCGCTCGCCGAGCGTGTCGTGATAGAAGCCCGGCAGCACGATGCGCTCCTTGCGCGCCGAGCCGAGCCGTTCGAAGAAACGATCCTGCGGGCCGCGATGCACGACCCAGTCGGCGCCCGAGATCAGCAGTTGCGTCGGCACGGTGATCGCGGCCGCGTCGGCGACGATCCGCTGCGCGGTGTCGTGCAGGTCGAGCAGCATGTTGACCGCGATCGGCCGCGTGATCAGCGGATCGGACGCGTAGCTCGCGATCCGCTCGGGATCGTGCGTGAGGAATTTCGGCTTCACGTAGCTGTTCACGTAGAACAGCCCGCGCAGCTTGTGCATCAGCCGCAGCCCCGGCCGCGCGAACGGCACGTAGAGCTTGATATGGAACGCCGGCGACGCGACGACGAGGCAGCGGATCGGCGGCGCGTAGTCGTGCGCCCAGGTCGCCGCGAGCACGGCACCGACGCTCTGGCCGACCACGGCCATGTCCTCGATCGCGATGCCGTGCGTGTCGCGGATATGCTCGACGAAGGTCTGCAGGTCGCGCACCGACGCGGCCGCGCTCGGGCTATAGCCGCGCGCGCCGGGCGAGCGGCCGTGGCCGCGCGCATCCCATGCGAAAAACGCGAA
Source organism: Burkholderia pyrrocinia (assembly GCF_001028665.1). Classification (NCBI taxonomy): domain Bacteria; kingdom Pseudomonadati; phylum Pseudomonadota; class Betaproteobacteria; order Burkholderiales; family Burkholderiaceae; genus Burkholderia; species Burkholderia pyrrocinia. Next base: position 2,768,794 of record NZ_CP011503.1, on the reverse strand, counting down.
ATCCGGCAGGTCGAGCTCGTCGACGAGGTGCGCGACGCGCGCCGAATGCTCGTGGCCGCGATGCAGCAGCACAATTGCGCCGCGGCAGCGCGGGCCCGTCGCGGGCCAGTGACGATAGAACAGCGTTTCGCCGTCGTGCGTGATGAAGTCGGCCTCACGGGCCGTGCGTGTGCTCATGCGATCTCTCTCGTTTCGTTATTCGAATCATGTGGCGCCGCCCTCCGGCGCCTCGTAGGTCAACCGCCCTTTTCGGCGATGCCGGCCTGCACGCGCCGCACCACCGTCACGATCGACAGCACGATCAGCAGGCGCCACAGCCATGCGGCGATGCTGCCGACCGGCAGGCCGAAGCCGATCCACAGTGCAAACGCGCCGAGGGCCAGCGCGCGGTCGCTCTTGCCGAACGGGCCGTCGTAGCGGCGCGTTGCGCCGACGAGCGGCCCGATCAGCCCGGCGCATTCGACGATCACCGCCGTCAGCGCGAACAGCCAGACGTCCGCCGGAGCGAACGCCGGAATGGCGAGGAACGGCAGTACGAGCGCGACATCGGACACGATGTCGCCCAGCTCGTTCAGGTACGCGCCGAGCGTGCTCTTCTGCCCGTGCTCGCGTGCGAGCATGCCGTCGATCGCGTTGAGCGCCATCCGCGCGAACAGCCACAGCGGAATCAGCAGGAACAGCGCGCGGGCGAATACGCCGAGCCCGGCGAGCGCGCCGACGACGATCGAGCCGCCGGCCGCAAACAGCGTGACCTGGTTGGCGGTGACGCCGCGTTCGGCGAGCGAATTCGCGAACGGGCGCAGACGGTCCTGGAATTTGGGTTTGAGTGCGTAGAGGCTCATCGTTTCGTATTCGTATTATTCGCGCGGCACAGTCGGACACGTTTCCCGCCGCCATGCCCCGGGCGGCGAAACGGCCTTCGTCGGCCTTCAATGGACGGCCCCCATCGTCGCCGAGCCGCCCCGATGCGTCAAGCACGCCCCGGCCCGCCCGCGCGGCGCCAATCTGGCGTTTTTGACGGAAACTCGCGATAATCCGCTGGCCCGATCGCAGCGAAGATCCATTCGAACTGCAAACGGGCGCTCGTGCAACAGCCGATCATCACGCCGCCGCTCGGCAAATTCGCCGCTACGCAACGGGGTATGACGGCGAACCGTCCGATTATCGCGGACCTGCGACAGGCAGCCACGAACTTGAATAAATTTAAACAAGGGCCGTCCGGCGCGCATCCTGCCGCGCCGGCATTCCGGGATCCCGTCCGCCGCACCCGCGGCCGGGCATGCAGGCAGGAGGCACCGCGCCGATGAACATCGTCAACGTCTGGCAGCGCGACTTCCTGCTGTCCATCGTGCGGCTCGTCGCCGGCGCGTATCCGGTCTGGCATCAGGCGCCGCCGTCCCCGACGCAGAAAATCTACTTCTCGAACCATACGAGCCACATCGACACGCTCGCGATCCTCGCCGCGCTGCCGCGCAACGTGCGCGCGGTCGTGCGGCCGGTCGCCGCGCGCGACTACTGGGACAGCAGCGACACGAAGCGCCACATCGCGCAGAAGCTGCTGAACGTGGTGCTGATCGACCGTCACCGCGAATCCGGCGGCGATCCCCTCGACCCGGTGCGCGACGCGCTCAAGCAGGGCCATTCGATCATCATCTTCCCGGAAGGCACGCGTGGCGCGGAGATCCTGCCGCAGCCGTTCAAGAGCGGGCTGTTCCACCTCGCGACCGAGTTCCCGAACGTCGCGCTCGCGCCCGTCTATCTCGAGAACCTGCAACGGATCATGCCGAAGGGTGCGATCTGGCCGGTGCCGCTGATCTGCAAGGTGCACTTCGGCGCGAACGATGCGCTCGGCGCCCAGGAAGACAAGCCGACGTTCCTCGCCCGCATGCGCGACGCGATCGTCGCGCTCGCGCCGCCGCAGCGGCCGGCCGGCTGAACACCGCCCCCTCCTCTCCCTTTTTGCGGATATCTCCATGCGAACTCTTTTCTGGGAACTGGTCGCGGGCGTCACGGGCGTGCTCGTCATCGCCACCGTGATCGGCGCGATCCTCGGCGCGCGCAGCGGCGGCACGAGCTCGACCATCGTCAACCTGAACCAGCGCATCCGCGCGTGGTGGGCGATGATCGCGATCATGGCCATCGCGATCGGCCTCGGCAACAACGTCACGTATCTCGTGTTCGCGCTGCTGTCGTACCTGACGCTGCGCGAATTCATCACGCTCACGCCGACCACCGCAAGCGACCACACGACGCTGTTCATCGCGTTCTTCGTCGCGATCCCCGTGCAGTACCTGCTGCTCGGGATCGACTGGTACGGGATGTATTCGATCTTCGTGCCGGTGCACCTGTTCTTCGCGATGTCGCTCGTGTCGGCGCTCACGCAGGACACGCGCGAATTCCTGAGCCGCAACGCGAAGATCAACTGGGCGCTGATGGTGTGCGTGTACGGGCTGAGCCACGCGCCGGCCGTGCTGATCCTCGACATTCCGCACTATGCTGGGCAGAACGCGCTGCTGCTGTTCTTCTTCCTGGTCGTCGTGCAGATCAGCGACGTGCTGCAGTACGTCGTCGGCAAGCTGTTCGGGCGCCGCAAGATCGCGCCGCAGCTGTCGCCGTCGAAGACGATCGAAGGCTTCGTCGGCGGCGGCCTGCTCGCGACGCTGTGCGGCGCGTCGCTGTATCGCGTGACGCCGTTCAGCTTCGGTGCGGCGTTCGGGATCTCGCTTGCGATCGTGATCGCGGGCTTCGTCGGCGGGCTCGTGCTGTCGGCCGTCAAGCGCTCGCTCGGCACGAAGGACTGGGGCTCGATGATCGCGGGCCACGGCGGGATGCTCGATCGCGTCGACTCGATCTGTTTTGCCGCGCCGGTGTTCTTCCATCTCGTACGCTACCTGTACGTGTGATGCGCGGTGGGCGCGACGCGGCCTTCGCGTCGCGCCGCAACCACTCAATACCCTTCCCGCAGCGCCTTCGGCACGATATAGCGGCCGCGCGCCGCATCGAACTTCACCGTGTAACGCGCCCGGACCGCGTGGTCGCCGCGCGTGCCGGTTTCGGTCACGATGAGCGGATAGACGTCGCCGGTGCCGGCCATGTCCGGCGCGATCTCGAAGCGACGCTCCTCGCAGCGCGCCCGGGCGTTCGCGCATTCGGTCGACTCCGCATTGTCGAGTGCCTCGTTGATGCGCGCCGCCGCCAGCACCAGCGCATCGCCGTGCGGCAGCCAGATCGAGCGGAGGCGTTGCGTATAGCCTTGCCGTGTATCGTCGTCGCCGATGACGAACCCGAACAGGTGCGGCCCGAGCCGCTCGATGCGCACCGTGCCCGGTTCGCCGCGCTTGCCCGACGCGATGTCCGTCTTCTTCAGCACCGATTCGAGCGTCTTGCCGTCCGGCGAAGGCTGCAACACGTACAGATCGACCGTGCCCGGCGTGGCGTCAGCATCCATGCCCGGCATTCCGTTCTGTACGGCCGCTTCGGTCTCGCCGCACATCGCGAGCAGATACCGCGGGCCGTCCGCGGTCGCGACGCGCAGCGAGCCGCACGGCGAATAGACGAAGTCGCCCGCGTCCGACTGCCAGCCCTTGCGGTCCGCACGCCACTTGCCGTAGCTGTCGTGGATGAACGTCTGCAATTGACGGTCGGGATGGATCGGATCGGCCGCGTAGACAGGCGACAACGCGGAGAATGCGGTAAGCACCGCGAGTGCGGCACGTGCGGCGAGCGAAGCCGTGAACGGCTTGCGGCGTTTATTCCGGTGCAGGTCAGTCATGACGGGCGTTCGGTCGGTTCGAATTGGAAAGACGTTCAGCGGAGGGTTGCGGATGCGCACGATCAGTTGCGTCAACCGGTCGTTGCACGACTCCGGCGGCGCGGCCACGGCCGCCTGTGCGGCCAGCGCACCCACGCACGGCAACGGCCGCGAACCGGCAGCAGCGCCCGGCCTCGCCATTCGTGCCGGCCGGCGTTACGATCTCGTTCTTCATTGCAGGATCCGGTCGAAACGCGCAGCCCGTGCCGCGCGCGCGGGCATGCACCCGCGAGCCCGTAGCGTACACGCACGGCGCGGCATCGCAAGCGCGCGTCGACCGGCCCCATACGGGACTGACGGGACTGACGCATGAACCTGACCTTGCAGGACGTCGCATGGCACCGGTCGGTCGGACGGCTCATCGAGTCGCTCGACCAGCCGGGCTTCTGGCTGTCGCTGATCCGGCTGATCGACGAATACGCCGCGGTCGACAGCTGGGTCGCGCTGATGTTCGACGACGGCCGCCCGCAGGTGTTCGCCGAATGCCCGTACGAAGGCGATGGCCCCGACCCGCTGTTCCGCGACTACGTGCAGGGCCTGTACCTGCTGGACCCGTTCTACATCGCGAACCGCGACGCGCCGAAGAGCGGCCTGTTCCGGCTGTCCGACGTCGCGCCCGAATGCTTTCGCGACACCGAGTACTACACGCTTTATTTCACGCACAACGTCGTCGAGGACGAGGTGCAGTTCAACGTCGTGCTCGACGCCACGCGCACGCTGTGCCTGTCGCTCGGCAGCAAGCGGCGCTTCAGCCCCGAGCAGGTTGCGCTGCTCGACCTGGTCCGGCCCTGGGTGGCCGGGCTGATGCGCCAGCGCCTCGCGTACGAGCACACTCCCGCCGACGCCGAACCCGCGCCGCCGCGCCGGGCCGGACCCGACGGGCAGGACGGCTTCGAGCATGCGATGGCGCGGCTCGGCACGCCGCTCACCGCGCGCGAACTCGACGTGATCCGGCTGATCCTGAGCGGCCGCTCGAACAAGGAAGTCGCGAACAAGCTGTCGATTTCCGCGGAAACGGTCAAGGTGCACCGGCGCAACATCTACGCGAAGCTCGCGATCAATTCGCAGTCGGAGCTGTTTTCGCTGTTCCTGAAGGCGCAGACCGACGGATAGCGCGCGGCGCCCGTTCCGCCTGCCCGTTCTCGCGCCCTTCGTACAACCTTCCCGCAGCCTTCGGCGGCCGCGGCCGGATCAAACCGATGCCGTCTAGGCCCGGTGCGAACCCGCGAGCTTGAATTCGCCGACTGTCTGCGCGAGCTGCGCCGCCTGCTCGCGCAACAGCGCCGCGGCGGCAGCCGATTCCTCGACGAGCGCCGCGTTCTGCTGCGTCGAGTGATCGAGCTGCGACACGGCCTGGTTCACCTGCGCGAGCCCGGTGCTCTGCTCGTTCGCCGCGACCGTCATTTCCGCGATCACGCTCGTGATGCCGCGCACGCCCTCGACGATCTCGTCCATCGTCGCACCGGCCGTCTTCACGAGCCCCGAACCGCCCTCGATCTTCTCGACGGACGACTGGATCAACTGCTTGATTTCCCTGGCCGCCACCGCGCTGCGTTGCGCGAGCGTGCGCACCTCGCCCGCGACGACCGCGAAGCCCCGCCCGTGCTCGTGCGCGCGCGCCGCCTCGACGGCCGCATTCAGCGCGAGGATGTTGGTCTGGAACGCGATGCCGTCGATCACGCCGATGATGTTCGAGATCTCGGCCGACGCCTTCGTGATCTCGCCCATCGTCGCGACCACCTCGCTCACCACCTCGCCGCCGCGCACGGCGACGCCCGACGCCGATTCCGCCAGCTGGCTCACCTGCGTGGCTGCATCGGCCGAGTTGCGCGCAGTACCGGCGATCTCCTCGAGCGCCGCCGCCGTCTCCTGCAGGCTCGATGCCGCATGTTCGGTGCGGCTCGACAGATCCTGGTTGCCCTGCGCGATCTCCGCGCTCGCCACGCTCACGGATTCGCTGAAGCCGCGAATCTGCAGCAGGATCGCACTGATCTTTTCAGCAAACAGGTTGAAGGCGCGCGCGATCTGCGCGGCCTCGTCGCTGCCGTCGGCCGGCAGCCGCTTCGTCAGGTCCCCGCTGCCGCTCGCGACGTCGGTCAGCGCGTCGCGCACGAGCAGCACGCGCTTGAATGCCGCGTTCGTCAGTGCGCCGACGAGCGCTGCCGCGACGCAGGCGACGACGAGGATCGCAATGAGCGTCGTCGTCGCGACGGCCCGCATGCCGGCCGTCACGTCCGACCGGTCGAGCGCCATGACGAGCGACCAGTCCGTCCCGGCGATCGGGCGCGCGCGGAGCAGCTTGGTCACGCCGTCCACGTCGATCGCCACCGGTTCGGTCGCCGCCTGCAGGCCGGCGAGGCGCTCCGGCGTCAGTTCGGGCGACAGTTCGACGGCCGGCTTCATGATCAGATCGGTCTTCGCGCCCGCGATCAGGCGCCCGCTCTTGTCGACCAGGAACGCGAAGCTCGACGGCGTCGGGTGCATCGATGCCACGATCGCGCTCGCGCGCTCCATGTAGAGGCTCGCCGCGAGCACGCCCTTCAGCGCGCCGCCGCGAACGATCGGTGCGGCGAACGCAAAGGCGGGCTTGCCGGTCGACGCGTCGCGGTACAACGCCGTGACGACGAGCCGGCCGGCCTCGACCGCCTGCTTGAACCACGGGCGCGCGGTCGGATCGTAGCCGGCCGCGAGCGGGACGTTCGAGAACGCCGTGCGGTCCGGCAGGCCGAGCGTGAGCACCTGGAAGCCGCCTGATTTGCCGAGCAGCGTCAGCGCCGGCAGCGGGTCTCCTTCGCCCGGCGCCAGCGTGTCCGCGAGCGCCTGGGTCTGCTGCGCGCGGCTCGCGACCCACTCGTCGAGCGCGAGCGCGTGGCCGGTCAGGACGGACTGCAGGTTCTGGTCGATGGTTGCGTCGTTGTGTTGCTTGACGACGTAGTACACAAGGCCGCCTGTCACGGCCAGGGCCGTGACCACGATGGCGACGCAGGTCGCCAGAATCCGGGCGCGAATCGATGACAGCATGATGACGGTGATCTCCGGTTGCCGCGTTGTTGTCGATTGGTCAAATGGGCACTCAATCGTCCTTAACGACCGCGCGAGACGCAACTTGAGGTTCGACTGGTCAGACCGGTGAAAAAAAAGCGAAACCGGGCCGGCGAACGCACGCGAGATCAATACCCCCGACGGGTTAACACGCCGGCGGGATGGGAAAACCGGCGGTTCGGCGCATACTCGGGCGTTCCGACATCCACCGTTGCGGGGCCGGCCGCGCCGGTCCCGCCCACCGAAATCGCCCATGAAACTGAAGCTCGACATCGTCCAGCTCGCCGGCCGCGACGGCGACACGCACTACAACCTGCAGCGCACGCTCGAAGCGATCGCGACCTGCGCGCCCGGCACCGACGTCGTGATGTTTCCGGAAGCGCAGCTCACCGGCTTCCTCGATCCGGCGAATCTCGCCGAAGTGGCCGAGCCGCTCGATGGCCCGAGCATCGGCGCGGTCATCGCGGCCGCACGGGCGCGCGACGTCGCCGTCGTGGTCGGGCTGATCGAGAACGATGGCGGCCGCTTCTACAACACGACCGTGTTCGTCACGCCGGACGGCATCGCGCTGCGCTACCGCAAGACGCATCTGTGGGTGAGCGAGCACGGCGTCGTGCTGCCCGGCGACCGCTACGCGACGGTCGAGTGGCGCGGCGTGCGGATCGGCCTGCTGATCTGCTACGACAACGAATTCCCGGAAACCGGCCGCGCGCTCGCCGCACTCGGCGCGCAATTGATCCTCATCACCGACGGCAACATGGAGCCGTACCGTTACGTCCACCGCACGTCGGCGTCGGCGCGCGCGATGGAAAACCAGGTGTTCGCGGTGGTCGCCAACCGCGTCGGCGACAGCTCGCACGACGTAGTCTTCGCGGGCGGCAGCCTCGCGGTCGATCCGTTCGGCAACCTGATCTTCGAAGCCGGCAACACCGAATCGCGTCACGCGGTCGAGCTCGATTTCGACCAGCTCGCCGCGTCGCGCGCGGTCTACGACTATCGAAAGGACCAGCGCCTGCACATCGCCGGCGAGCGCATCGAATACGCGGACGGGCGTCGCGAGCTGCTGATTCCGTGACCTGATGCCCGCACCCCGGCGGCGACGTCTGCCGTCACGCCGGGTCGGGCACGTCGATCGCCAGCAGCGCCGAACTGACCGACTTGCCGTGCGCATCGAGCGCGAGCGAACGCGTCACGCCGCCGCCGAGCGCATCGCGCAGCACGAAGTTGAACGCGCCCAGCGCCGGCAATTCGTAGCGCACGACGTCGCCGTGCACGATGCCCGCGAGCCACGCCTTCACCGTGTCGGCATCAAGATGCGCGCGCAGATGGTCGTAATGACGCGGATCGCGGCAGATGACCGACACGTTCAGCGTATTGCCCTTGTCGCCGGTGCGCGCATGCGCGAGTTCACGCAGTTGCATCATGCCTCCACGAATGAAAACGACGGCGTCACCGCGTCGCGCGGCAGCAGCACCGACTGCACGGCGATCACCTCGCGCGTCGACTTGAACGCGCCGCCGCCGCCGGCCGGCCCGTTCGTATAGAGCGTCTCGACTTCATTGCCGATCCGCGCCGCTTCATCGGCGCTCGCGGCGCGGCCGGCCACCCGCATCCGCACCTCGGCCGGCTCGCCGCGCACGGGCGGCGTCGCGTCGCCATACAGCGAATCGACACCGATCAGGTCGAAGCGCAACTCGGTCGCGGCGACGCCGGTCAGCGCCAGCCGCTCGCGGACGATGTCGAGTGCGAGACGCGCGCGTTCGAGCGCGCCCGGGCCGCCGTACGAGATCTGGCCTTCGCCGATGTAGCCGTCGATGTAGGCCACCGACACCTTCAGCGTATCGGGCCGCGCGGTGCCGCGCCCGCCGGTCACGCGCACGCGATCCGAGGCCTCCTCGGCGACCGCGACGCGCGTGAAATCCGCGACGACGTCGGGTTGCAGATACCGCGCCGGATCGTGAATTTCGTAGAGCAGTTGTTCCTTGCAGGTCGCCGCGCTCACGCGGCCGCCTGCATGCGCCACCTTCGTGATCACGACCGAGCCGTCGGCCGCGACTTCGCCGATCGGGAACCCGAGCCGCGCGAGATCCGGCACATCCTTGTAACCGGGATCGGCGAAATAGCCGCCCGTCACCTGCCCCGCGCATTCGAGCAGATGGCCGACGACCGTCGCCTGCCCGAGCGTGTCCCAGTCGTCCATCCGCCAGCCGAACGCGTGGATCAGCGGCGCGGCGAACAGCGACGGATCGGCGACGCGCCCGGTCAGCACGACGTCCGCGCCGGCCGCGAGCGCGTCGACGATCGGCGCGGCGCCAAGGTACGCATTCGCGGACACGATGCGGTCGCGATACGCGGCGACTTCGTCGCCCGATTCCTCGAAACGGAACGCGCCGCGCAGCACGACGTCGAGCACGTCGTCGCCTTCGACCGCCGCGACCTTCAGCCCCGCGATGCCGAGCGATTGCGCGATCCGTGCCGTGTGCTGCGCGGCCGCACGCGGGTTCGCCGCGCCCATGTTCGACACGATGCGCACGCCGTTCGGCACGGCGACCGGCAGCACGGCGCGCATCCGCGCGTCGAGCAGCGGATCGTAGCCGAGCGCCGGATCCTTGCGGCGCGCCTGCTGCGCGATCGCGATCGTGCGCTCGGCCAGGCATTCGAAGACGAGATAGTCGAGCTGCCCGTGTTCGGCCAGTTCGACCGCGGGCTCGATCCGGTCGCCCGAGTAGCCGGCGCCCGCGCCGATGCGCACGCGCCGTTCAGGTTGCTTTGCTGTCATGTCCGTACCGTCGTCCGGCGGGTTGCGCCGCCGGGAAAAATCAAAAGATCAAAAGATCAAAAGATGCCCAGCACGACGCACGCGATCGTCATCACGATCGAGGCGCCGAACAGCAGCGGGAACGTGAATTTCTGATGCTCGGCCAGCTCGATGCCGCACAGGCCGACGACCAGGAACGTCGCGGGCGTCAGCGGGCTGACCGGAAACCCGGTCGTCATCTGGCCGAGCAACGCGGCCTGTCCGACCTGCACGGCCGGCACGCCGAGCTGGCCGGCCACCTCCGCGATCACCGGCAGCACGCCGAAATAGAACGAATCGGGATCGAACAGCATGCTGAGCGGCATCGACGCGAAACCGAGCACCACCGGAATATGGCCGGCCATCGACGGCGGCACGAAACCGACCGCGGCCTGCGCCATCGCCTTCAGCATCCCGCTGCCCTGCATGATCCCCGTAAACACACCGGCCGCGAGCAGGATGCCGGCCATCATCAGCGCCGCACGCGCATGCGCGTCGACGCGCTTCCGCTGCATGTCGACGTCCGGGTAATTCACCATCAGCGCGATGCACAGCCCGACCATGAACATGATCGCGGGCGGGATCTTCTCGCCCATCACGACCATCGTGCCGAGCACGACGAGCGTCAGCACGAGGTTGAACCAGAACAGGTGCGGGCGGCGCAGCGCCTGCTCGTCGGGCGTCAGTTCGCGCGTCGGCAGCGGGATCGACGCATCGTCGCGCGACAGGCCGAGCCGCTTCTCCTCGCGCCGCCCGAGCCAGTACGCGACGCCGAACACGAACACGAGCCCGATCGCCTGGACCGGAATCAGCGGGTTGAACAGCGCCGACACCGGCAGGTGCAGCGACGCCGACGCGCGGATCATCGGCCCCGTCCACGGCAGGAAGTTGATGCCCGCGGCCATCGACACGGCCGCGGCCAGCACGCGCCGGTCCATCTTCAGCCGGTCGTACAGCGGCAGCACGGCCGGAATCGTCACGAGAAAGCAGACGGCGCCCGAGCCGTCGAGATGGATCAGCAGCGCGAGCAGCGTCGTGCCCATCACGATGCGCGTCGGCCGCGTGCCGACCGCGCGCAGGATGCGGTCGATGATCGGGTCGAGCGTGCCGGCGTCGGTGATCGTCCCGAAATACAGGATCGCGAACACGAACATCCCGACGACGGGCGCGAGGCCCTTCAGCCCGTCGATGACGAACTTGCTGGTGTGCAGCCCGAAACCGCCGATCAGCGACGCCGCGATCGGCACGATGATCAGCGCGACGAGCGGCGACATGCGTTTGGAAAGAATCGCGGCCAGCAGCACGACGATCGTGCCAAGCCCGAGTAACGGCAGCATCCGTGTCTCCTACCTTGTCTTTTGTTGGAGACGAGCGTAAGGTCGGCGCAGCGATAGCACAATTGAAATGATTTGATCGCAGCAATCACGAATCGTTATGGATCTGAATCTTCGCGACATCCGCGCGTTCGTCACCGTCGCGCACGCCGGCAACTTCACGCGCGCGGCCGCGCGGCTGCACCTGTCGCAGCCGGCGCTGACCGTGCAGATCCGCCGGCTCGAGGAAATCGTCGGCGCGCGGCTGTTCGACCGCAACAGCCGCAGCGTCGCGCTCACGCAGACCGGGCGCGAACTGCTGCCGCTGCTGCAGCGCTCGCTCGACGACATGGAGCGCGTGCTGCGCGATGCGCGCGCGCTCGGCGAAGGCGCGAGCGGCACGGTGCGGCTCGCGTGCCTGCCGACGTTCGCGTCCAGCGTGCTGCCGGAGCTGATCCAGTCGTTCCGGCGCGACGTGCCGCGCGCGGGCTTCGAGATTCGCGACGGCGTCGCGAGCCTCGTCACCGCGCTCGTGCGCAACGAGGAAGCCGATCTCGGATTGACGGGCGGCGACACGTTCGATGCGTCGCTGGAAGTGTTGTACGCGGGCGCCGACCGGCTCGTCGTCGTGTGCCCGAAAGATCATCCGCTCGCGCGCAAGCGCCGCGTGAGCACCGCCGATGTCGCAAGCGTGCCGCTCGTACTCACTGCGCAGGGCACGAGCGTGCGCAGCGTCGTCGACGCCGCGCTGGAGGCGGCCGGCTGTACGCCCGACATCGCGTGCGAACCGACCTACATGATGACGGCCGTCGCGATGGTGCGCGGCGGCCTCGGCGTGACGATCCTGCCCGCGACCGCGCGCGAGGTGCGTGCCGAACCGGAACTGGTCGCGAAGCCGATCGACGATCCCGCGTTCGTGCGGCCGATCGCGCTCGTCACGAAGCGCGGGCGCACGCTGCCGCGCGTCGCGCAGGCGTTCGCCGAAGCGATGCTGGCGGAATTGAAAAAGCGCGCGTGAGCCGCGCGCCCGGATCGGGAAAGAAGGCCCGCTCTATGCTTATTGCGCGTCCGGATCGACGTGCAGCGACTCGCCGATCGCATAGAAATTGCCGCCCGCGATGTAATGCAGGCTGCGCAGCGCCGGATCGGCCGATTCGAAATACCAGTGGCCGTCGCGGAACACGCGCGTGTCGGACCACGCACCGACCACTTCGCCGATGAACAGGTCGTAGGTCTGCTGGTTGTGCGGCTCCGGAATCAGCTTGCACGCGAGCCAGCCCGAGCAACCGGCGACGAACGGCAGGTCGTGGCCGTCGACGTCGAACAGCGTGACGCCCGCTTCGCGCAGCTTGTCCGGCCGCTCGGCAAGACTGTGGCTGCCGACCGCATGCGTGAGTTGCAGCTGCGCGGCCGTCGGCACCTGGATCACGAACGTGCCGCTGCGCTCGACGAGCTCGCGCGTCTTCGCGGACTTGTCGAGCACGACGGTCAGCTTCGGCGGCAGGAAGTCGAGCGCGCACGCCCACGCGGCGGCCATCACGTTGTCGACGCCGTCGTGGCGGGCCGACACGAGCACGGTCGGGCCGTGATTGAGGAGACGGTAAGCCTTCTTCAGCTCCACCGGAGCGATATGACTGTCCATACGGGTTCCTTGGGGAACGTCGCGCACGGACGGATGCCGTGCAGCGCGGCGCAGGCCGGAGAGCCTGCACAAGGCCCGGCCGGAGGCCGCATTCTCGCACCCATTTTCAATCGGCGCAGACTCGCTCGATCCGTCACTTCGCGAACAACTGCCCGATGTCGCGGAACGCCTTGAACTCGAGCGCGTTGCCGCACGGGTCGAACAGGAACATCGTCGCCTGTTCGCCGACCTGCCCCTTGAACCGCACGTACGGTTCGATCGCGAAGGTCACGCCGAACGATTTCAACCGCTCGGCCAGCGCTTCCCAGCTCGCCCAGTCGAGCACGATCCCGAAATGCGGCACCGGCACGTCGTGACCGTCGACGGCATTCGTATGCGCGCCTTCCTGCGATGCGGTCTTCGGGTGCTCGTGAATCACGAGCTGGTGCCCGTAGAAGTCGAAGTCGACCCACTGCGTGCTCGAACGCCCCTCTTCCAGCCCGAACACGCGGCCGTAGAAATCGCGCGCGGCCGGCAGGTCGTAGACCGGGATCGCCAGGTGAAACGGGGAAAGACTCATGGTTGCCTCGTGAAGGAATGCTCGCGTGGCGCGAGTACGGCACCATGGTAGACAACGCCAGGCAAAAATTAAATCAATATATAGTTTTGCGATTCACAAACGGAATTGATCAATGATCCGCGAGCTGAAAACCCTTGTCGCCGTCGCCCGGGAAGGCACGTTCGCCGCCGCGGGCAACCGTATCGGGCTGACGCAGGCGGCCGTCAGCGCGCAGATGCAGCGCCTCGAAGCCGAACTCGGCTTCGCGCTGTTCGATCGGCAAGGCCGGGCGGCCCGTCTCAACGAGATGGGCCATCACGTGCTCGGCCAGGCGCAGGCGCTGATCGGCCTGTACGAGAACCTGAGCTCGACCGCGCCCGGCTCGCCGGCCGCCGTGCGCGTGACGATCGGCGCGATCGCGTCGGTGCAGAGCGCGCTGCTGCCGGCCGCACTGGCCGAGTTCCATCGCCGGCAGCCCGCGTGCCGCACGCGCGTGATACCGGGGCTGTCGATCGAGCTGGTCAACCGCGTCGACGCGGGCGAGATCGACATGGCCGCGATCATCCGGCCGCCGTTTTCGCTGCAGAGCGACCTGCACTGGACGACGCTCGCGCAGGAACCGTTCCGGCTGATCGTGCCGCGCGGCGTGAAGGGCAAGGATTGGGCCGCGCTGCTCGCGAGCGAACCGTTCGTGCGCTACGACCGCGCGTCGTTCGGCGGCCGCCAGGTCGATCGTTTCCTGCGGAAGATGCACATCGCGGTGCGCGACACCTGCGAACTCGACGAGCTCGACGCGATCGTCAAGCTGGTCGAGAACGGCGTCGGCATCGCGATCGTGCCGCAAACTGCCGTGTATCGCCGCTGGCCGGCCGGCGTGCGCGCGATCGACCTCGGACACCACACATTCCATCGCGACATCGGGCTCGTGCATCGCGCGCGGCGGACGATGTCGGAACCGGCGCAGATGCTGGCCCGGTTGATTGAAGAGGCATCGCAGCGGCGCTCGCCGCCGCAGGCGGCCTGAAGTCGCGCGCGCGCCCGGCGACGCCGTGGCCGTTGCGGATCAGCGCCGCCCGGCTGCCCAGTCGACGGCCGCGTCGAACAGCGCGACGCCGGCCGGCGACAGGTTCACGAACGTATCGTTGTCGAGGAAGAACATTACGCGGCGCGCCGGCGCGAGTGCTTCGTAGTCCATCGTCGCGCCCTTCTCGTACGCGAAGATCGCGGCCTTGTCGGGTTGGCCGTACACGGTCGCGATCGTGATCGCGCCGAGCCCCGGCTTGCCCCAGCTCATCGGCGCCTGCTTGCCGTACACGTTCGTCGCGCCGGCCGGCAGCCCGGCGGACACCGGATGCGGCGCGTTGACGAGCCACAGGTAGCGCTCCTTGCCCGTTTCGCCGAAGTCGACGTCGTGACGCTTGCCCGTCATCGCGAAATCGTCGAGCAGGTCGTTCTCCCAGGTCACGAGCGGCTTGTCGAGCGTGCGCCAGCCCGGCCGCACGTTCTTCGACGACACCGTCGACGAGATCACGACCAGGTCGGCATCGCGCGCCGCATCGGGCGTGGACGATTCGTCGATCAGGCGCACCGCGTAACCGCGTTCGCCGAGATGCTGGCCGATGCGCTCGTCGACCTTCAGGTTCGGGCCGCGCAGTTGCACGAGCATCGCGACGCGCGTGACGGCCGGCGGTGCATCGGCTGCAAGCGCGGGTGCGGGGACACCCGCGCCCAGGCCCGCACACAGCGCGAACACCGAGCCCGCGATCGTGCGCAATGCGCGACGCCGCGCGCCGGCGGCAACGGCGCGCACGGCGCCGGTCTTCATCTTCCGGTTCATCTGGATCTTCTCCGTAGCCGCGCGCCGTCGAGTCGGCCGCGCGGCGATTGCGTGGTCAGAACTGCAGCGTGGTCAGCAGCGACACCTGTCGCGCATCGCCGATCGCGACGAAGTAGCGGTTCGCGCTCGACGGGTAGTACGTGCGGTTGAACAGGTTCTTCACGTTGAGCTGGAACGACAGCTTCTGCTTGCCGATCCGCGTGTCGTAGGTCGCGAATGCATCGGCGAGCACGTACGACGGCAGCGTGAAGCTGTTCGCCGAGTCGCCGGGCCGCGCGCCGACGTAGCGGGCCGCCGCGCCGATGCGCAGGTCGTCGCCGCCGATCAGCGTGCCGACGTCGTAGACGGCCGCGAGCGACGCGGTGTGCCGCGCGACGTTCCACAGCCGGTTGCCCGCGTACAGCGGATCCTCGACCGTCTTCGCGTCGATGTACGCGTAGCTCGCAATCACGTTCACGCGTTCGCCGATCCTGCCCGTCAGGTCGAGCTCGACGCCGCGCGAGCGCGCCTTGCCCGACGTGCGCCAGTCGGTCAGCTTCGTCGTGTCGTTGAACTGCGACACGAGCACGTTCTTCTTGTCGATGTTGAACAGCGCGAGCGTGCCCGTCATCCCGCCCGGCAGGTCGAGCTTGCCGCCGACCTCCCACGCGGTCGCCTCCTCCGGCGGCGTTGCGCCATCGATCACGTAGCCCGATGCCATCGGCGCGATCGACGACGACGGCTTCAGCGATTGCGAATAGCTGCCGTACAGCGAGAACGAATCGGTCCACTTGTACACGACGCCCGCGCGCGGCAGCCACTTCGAGCCGCTGAGGTCGGTGTTCGCCGTGAACGGCCGGCCGCGCCCCGCGACCTGGTTGTACGTGATGTAGCGCAACCCGCCCGACACGATCCACTTGTCGGTCAGGTGGATGCTGTCCTGGAGGAACACCGACGTGTCGTGCAGCGTATCGGTCTGGTCGCTGTCGCTCGCGGACACGGTGCTCGACGGCGGCAGCAATCCGTACACGGGATCGATATAGCTGAACGGCGTCTTCACGGCCTGCCGCAGCATGTCCTTGCGATAGATGCGGCGATACTCGCTGTCGACGCCGAGCTGCACGTCGTGGCGCATCCCCGCGAGCGTCATCTTGCCGTTCACGTAGGCGATGCCGTAGCTGTCGGTGCTGAGCGAACCGTGCGTCGCATCGTTGCTGCGCGACAGCGTGCCCTTCACCGGATCGACGCCGGTCGTGCGCAACTGGTTCGCGTCGTAGGTCTCGCGGTTGTAGCTGTAGCCGAGATGCGCGCTCCAGTCCGCATTGAACTGGTGATCGACGCTCAGTTGCGCGAGATGCGATTCGCCGTCCATGTTGTTGAACGGCTCGTCGAGCCGCCGCCGCGCGGGAATGTCGAGCGGCGCATTGGTGCGCGGGTCGAGCGCGGTACCGCGATCGAACGGCGAATGGAACTGGCGGTACTCGTAGGACACCGCGACCTGCGTATCGCGGCCGTACCACGCGAGCGACGGCGCGACGAAGGTCTGGCGGTTTTCGCCGAAGTTGCGCCAGTACTGCTCGTTCGACTGGTCGACGATCAGCCGATACGCGAGCCGCGAATCGCCGACCGGCCCCGTCGAGTCGAACGTCGCGCTGCCGCCGTTCTTGCCGTGCCCGAACGTCGACGCGCCGAGCGAGATCGCGTTGTAGCGCGTGAGCTGCGGCTGCTTGCTGACGACGTTGACGACGCCGCCCGGATCCATCAGCCCGTACAGCAGCGACGTCGGCCCCTTGAGCACCTCGACGCTGTCGACCGCCGCGTTGAACGAACGCCCCTGCACGATCGGCATCCCGTTGTGCATGATCGAACCGTCGCGGTTGCCGCCGAAGCCGCGTTTCATGATCGTGTCCTGCGTGCCCGCGAGCGTGTTGCCCTGCGTGATGCCGCTCACGTTGCCGAGCGCGTCGTCGAGATTGCGCGGACGCTGGTCGCGCAGCACCTGTGCGGGCACGACGTTGACCGCCTGCGCGGTGTCGAGCAGCGGAATCTCGGAACGCAGCACGCCCGCTTCCTTCGGCGCGCGATAGCTCTCGGCGCGCAGCGCGCGGGTGCGCACCGTGATCGTCGGCAGTTCGGCGGCGGCCGCCGCGCCGGTCGCCGCAGGCTGCGCGATCGAGCCGTTCGCGCGCATCAGCGTGTAGCCGCCTCCCGGCTGGCGCAGCGCGACGAGCCCCGTGCCCGCCAGCAGGCGGTCGAACGCGCCGTCGACGTCGAACCGGCCCTGGACGCCGCCGCTCGTCAGGCCGGCCGTCAGCTCGGCCGGAAACGCGAGCAGGATGCCCGCGTCACGCCCGAACCGGTTCAGCGTCGCTTCGAGCGGGCCGGCCGGAATGTCGAACGCGCGACGCAATGCGCGCTGCGCGGCAGGCGCCGCATCGGCGTCGGTATCGGCCAGCGCGGGCAGCGGCAGCAGCGCCGACAGCAGGACGGCGCCGGCCAGCCGGCGCACGAAGCGGCCCGGCGCGGCGGACGCGGCGAGCGTGGCCGGGCGCAATGCACGCGGCAGATGACGGGCGGGCGCCGGGCGGCGCCGATACGTGAGACGGATGGAAACCATGATCGGAGAGTCGGTGGACGATGGGCCAGTGCTGCTTTCATTACCCATGTCACGCGAGCGTCGAAAAACAGCTCAGGTCGGCGGAAAATTTTTTCGCAGCGCTCACGAACGGGCCGGCACGACCGTCGCCCAGTAGCGCGTCAGGTAGTCGACGTCGATCGGCAGCGTCGCCTTCAGCGTGTCGAGCACGCGCGCGGGATCGTCGAGCGGATAGGTGCCCGACACGCGCAGGTCGGCCACGGCCGCATCGCAGCGCAGGCTGCCGCGGCGATGGCGGTCGAGTTCGGCGACGAGGTCGGCCAGCCGCATGCGCGACGCGACGAGCATGCCGTCCGTCCACGCGGACGCATACGCATCGAGCGGCGCCGACTCGCCGATTGCGTCGCGCGTGAAATCCGCGCCCTCTCCCGCCGCGATCACGCGCGTGCCGGCCGTCGCGTCAGCCGGCTGCACGCGCACCGCGCCGGCGAACACCTCGATGCGCGTCGCGCCGTCGCGCTGCCGTACCGCGAAGCGCGTGCCGAGCGGCTGCAGCTCGCCCTGCGCGGTCGCGACGACGAGCGGCCGTGCGGGCCCGCGATCATCGTGGCCGCTGGTCACCATGATCGTGCCGCGCAGCAGGCGCAGGCGACGCACGGTGTCGTCGAAGCTCACGTCGAGCGCCGTATCGGTATCGAGCACGACGACCGTGCGATCCGCGAGCGTCACCGTGCGCCGCTCGCCGACCGCCGTTCGCAGGTCGGCCGGCCAGATCGCCGCGCGCCGCGCGGGCTCGGCCATCCACGCGGCGCCGCCCGCGAACAGCAGCACGGCCAGCGCCTTCACGGCCGCGCGGCGGCGGCCCGCACGCGGCGGCAGCAGCGCTGCGTGCGCGGCCTGCGTATCGAGCCCCGCCGCCAGCCGGCCGAACCTGCGCTGCATCGTTTCGATATGACGCCATGCCGCGTCGTGCGCCGGATCCTCGGCACGCCAGCGCGCGAGCGCGGCGTCGAATGCGTCGTCGGTGCGGCCGGCCTGCCGGTCGACCCACCATTCGACTGCGCGACGCGCGACGTGCGGCGGCACCGCCGGCGCTCCCGGGGCGGCCATCGGTCAGGCCGCCATCGCGAAGAAGCACTGCGTGCCGGCCTTCACGAGATAACGCTTCACCGTCGCGAGCGACACGCCGAGTTCGCGCGCGATCTCGGCCTGCGTAAGACCGTCGAGCTGCGCGAGCAGGAACGCGCGTTTCGCCGCGAGCGGCAGGCCGTCGAGCAGCCGGTCGATTTCGAGCAGCGTCTCGAGGACGACCGCCCGCTCTTCCGGCGACGGCGCATACGCTTCCGGACGCTGCGCGAGCACGTCGAGATAGGCGCGCTCGATCTGCTCGCGCCGCCAGTGGTTGCTCAGCACGCGCTGCGCGACCGTCGTCAGGAACGCGCGCGGCTCGTCGGCGCCGATCGGCTCGTCGCGCACGAGCAGGCGCATGAACGTGTCGTGCGCCAGGTCGGCCGCGCGGTGCGCGCAACCGAGCTTCCGGCTCAGCCAGCCGCGCAGCCACACGTGATGGCCGGCATAGAGGGCGTCGATTTCTCGATGGAGAGACAGCTTGTCAGCGGACATGGCCGGGTTCCGGAGTGTGCAGGCGGCGGCAATTTTGTAAATGAGAATGATTATTATATACAAAAGCGAGCCTGCGACCGCGGTTTCGGTGCGCGGCGGCGACGCGGCAGCGCTGGAGGGCGAAGCCGCGATGCCGTCGCCGGCCGCAGGCGATACGCCGCTAACACATGCATTTCAGCCCGGCCAATTCAATTCATTAAATAATTATTTGACGGAACAATAACAATAGCCGGGCCGCCACCATTTCCCCGAAAATCGCCGGGAATTATCACCGGATATGCAAAACGCCATAGGTAAATCGCAAAAATGAAAACTAATTAATACGCGATCTACAATAATTCAAATCCATCAATGGTGAATTTCGCAGGACATCCCTGTCTGCTTCAGACCACAAAAGAGAATTTCATTTTTGCCGCTTTGCTCCGAATCGGTAGTCTCCTGCCATTCCGGATCACGAACACAAGCCAATGCGCAAGGAGATGAAATGAAACGCACGACCCTCTCGCTGATTTCCATCGCGTCATTCGCGGCGATACCCGTCGCGCATGCGCAGTCGAGCGTCACGCTGTATGGCGTGATCGACACGTCGATCACCTATGTGAACCACGCGCAGGGCAAGGACAACGCGTGGATGCTCGGCAACAGCAGCGCGGGCAACCTGGCCGGCAGCCGCTGGGGCGTGAAAGGCACCGAGGATCTCGGCGGCGGGCTGAAGGCGCTGTTCCAGCTCGAGAACGGCTTCGACCCGAGCAACGGCCGGCAGGGCCAGGGCGGCCGCCTGTTCGGCCGCCAGGCATTCGTCGGCCTGACGAGCGACCGCTACGGCACGCTCACGTTCGGCCGCCAGTACGATCCGCTCGTCGACCTCGTGCAGGCCATCACCGCCGACAACACTCTAGGCAGCGTGTTCGCGACGCCGGGCGACGTCGACAACTACGACAACAGCTTCCGCGTCGACAACGCGGTGAAGTACACGTCGGCCGTCTATTCGGGCCTGCAGTTCTCGGCGATGTACTCGTTCGGCGGCATCGCCGGCAGCACGGGTTCCGCGCAATCGTATTCGGCCGCCGTGTCGTACAACAACGGCCCGTTCAGCGTCGCGGGCGGCTACTTCCACGCGACCAACAGCCCCGCGTCGAACGGCCTGCGCAGCGGCTGGACCAGCTCGTCGGACGGCACCTTCGACGGCCCGATCAACAACGGCTATGCGAGCGCACACTCGATCGGCATCGCGCGCGTCGCCGGCCAGTACGTCGCCGGCCCGTTCACGTTCGGCCTCGGCTACAGCAACGCGCAGTACCGCCGCGACGCGAGCGCGGTGTTCGGCTCGAACGAGCACTACAACACGGGGCAAGGTTTCGTGAACTACCAGGCGACGAACGCGCTGCTCGTCGGCGTCGGCTACAGCTACACGCGCTCGGGCGGCGACACGTCGGCCACCTATCACCAGGTATCGGCCGGCGCGGACTACAACCTGTCGAAGCGCACCGACGTCTACCTGACCGCCGCGTACCAGCACGCGAGCGGCCAGACCGGCGACGGCCACGGCGGCTCGATGGCCGCGCAGGCGTCGATCGGTTCGTACGGCTATGCGGGCACGAGTTCGCAGACGATGGTCAACCTCGGCCTGCGTCACCGCTTCTGATGCGAAACGGCCGGTTGCGCGCCGCGCGGCCGGCCGGAACCGCATTTCCTCGCACGGCGGCTTCGGCCGCCGTTGTCTTTCGATCGTCTTTTCATCGCCCTTTTCGGCCCGGATACCGACTGCCGGGCGATTTCCACTCCGATTGATTCTGCCCCGCTCTCCCGACGTGACTGACGCAATGCGTCAGGTTTCCGAGCGTCGCCATTGCACCGGCATGCGCCGAAAAGACGGCCATTTTTACCGATCCAACTTCGTCTCGACCGCTGATCCGACGCGATAAAAATGCGCGACGAGCGCACGGGCAAATGCAAAGGAAAGTTTGACGCGAGCCATTTGTCTGCTCGCTATGGCACACTTCGCGTCTCGCGTAATTTCCTTGCACCGGGCGGCCGGATTCCGCCCCATCCTGCCATGCCGTGTCAGACAACCCGTTCGATCAGCCGCGAAACGCTGAAGGTCGCCTCGACGATTGCGATGTCGTGCGTGCTGCACGGCGTCGCGCGCGCCGATTGCCTCGACGACGCGGCCACATTCCAGCACGTGAGCGTCAGCCTGATGCGCGGTATCGCGCAGGTCGAATCGGGGATGAATCCGAACGCCGTCAATAAGAATACGAACGGCACGTTCGACATCGGCCTGATGCAGATCAACAGCACGTGGCTGCCGACGCTCGCGCGCGAAGGCATCACGCAGCAAAGCCTGTTCGATCCGTGCACGAACGCGTATGTCGGCGCGTGGATCCTGTCGCAGAACATCCGCCAGCTCGGTCCCAACTGGAACGCGATCGGCGCGTACAACTCCGCGTCGCCCGACAAGCGCCTCGCGTATGCGCGCAAGGTCTATGATGCAATCCGGACCATGCCGGATTCGCCGGATACTCCCATGCCCATCCTTCCACCGTCCTTTACGCCGCCGCAACAGCAACAGGCGTACAACCCGTTCGCGAGCCTGAGCGTCGCGGCGCCGCAGGTCACTCGCCCGCGCACGGTATCGCCGGCCCCGCCTCCTCCGCCGCCGCAGGGCGGCCCTGCCGGCCCGGCCGGTACGTACAACTTCGGATGGTCGGTCACGGGCGCGGACCAGGCCAAGCCGACCCAGGTCTTCGACGACGGTGCGCGGATCTACGTGCAGTTCAGCGACATGAAGCACGTGCCGGCGATCTTCGCCGAAACGTCGTCGGGCCGCGTGCTGATGTCGTGGGAGCTGCAGTTTCCGTATGCCGTTTTGACGCGTCCCGCGCAAACGTTAATCTTTCAGCTCGGGCCGTTCGAGGCGCGCGCGCAGCGTGGCGCGGCCGGAGGCGCGGGCATGACCGCGCAGACGGGTACGGCCACGCAGCGGCCGGGTGCGGCGACGGCTGCCGCTTCGAATTCGAAGAAGTCCGCCGATGCGGCAGCGACTACGGCGGCCAATCCGGCGACGAAACGCACGGCCTCGGCCGATGCACTCTGGTATCTGAATACGCCGTCGACGTCGGGATCGGCGGCGGCATCGCCATCGACGTCGAATATTCCCGCCACGCTGCCGACAGCCGTGACGTCGAACACGCAGCCGGCCGCACCGGCTCAGGCACCGGCTGCCGCCGCTCAGCCTTCGCGCGTCAGCACCGATGCGCTGTGGTACATCTCGAAGTAACGCGCGGTCGCTTACGCATTCGCGCGCGTGGCACCGGCGCAATCCATCACCCGCGCCGCACCCAGATCACCTTCCCGTCGCGAATGCCGAGATTGCGGCGCTCCTGCCGGTAATCCATCGTGCCCGGCAACGCCTTGCCGTCGCGCTCGAGCACACGCCACAGACAGCCGTCGAGTTGCGCGGCCGCATCGGCCTCGGTCTTGCCGACCAGCGCATCGTCCTGCCCCGCGTCCGCCTTGCATGCCTGCGACGCGCCCGCCTGCCCGCCGTTCGCCGGCGTGCTGCCTGCGCTCGTGATTTTCGTGTTCATGTCCGCACATCCCGCAAACGTTGCGCCCGCAACCAGCGCCATCATCATCGCGATCGTCTTCTTCATCGATTTCTCCCTTTCGCGCCCGGCGGAGCAGATGCGGCGTTCCTCGCCGCCCGGGCGTTGCATGCATGAGCGGTTCCGCGCGTCGCCAGCCGTTTCCCGAGGATGCCGGCCAGCGAATCGCGGCCTCGCGCGCCCCGTCCGCGCCGATTCGGCGTGCCGGAGTCGCGGGCCCGGCCCAACGCCGAAGCCGCCTGCATGTTACCGCACGCGGTCAGCCGCTACGGCGCGGCGCCGACGCATCGCGCGGTGCGCGCGGATCGATCGCACCGGCCCATGCACGCCAACGCAACGCGGTATTCGGGATCGATGTCGGCGGCCCGTTCAGAACTTGTAGGTCACGCCCGCCATGCCGAAGTAGTTGCTGCGCGACTGGACGATCGGGCTGTCGCCGTAGCGGCCGAGCAGCCGCGTCACGCCGCCGGTCGCGAGCACCGACCAGTGCTGCGACAGGTTCCAGTTCCACGCGACTGCCATCGACGCGCTGTCGATCCCGCCGCTCGTCGAATACGGCCGGAACCGGCTCGTCATCGACTGTGCGTCGGTCACACCGTAGAACGTCTGCGTATAGCGTCCCGAGCCCGCGTGAACGGTGCCCGTCACGACGATCTCGTGCTGCGCGGTCTTGAACACGGGCACCGCGAGATCCATGTGCCCCGACACGCCGCGCGACGTGTGCGTCACGGGTGTATCGATCGTGACGCTCAGTTCGGCCGCATTGAACAGCGTTACGCCCGCGCGCACGCCGACCAGCACCGAGCCCGGGATCCGGCCCATGCCCTTCAGGTAGTCGGAACCCGGCAGGTCGAAACGGTTCTCGTCCGTGCGGCCCGCATCGTAGCTCACCGCCGCCGACACGAACACGCCGTGCGGCAGATCCAGCCGGTAGCCGGCGCCCTGCGTAGCGTCGATGAAGAAGCCGTTGCCGAACGTGGCGGAAAACGACGGCGCGACGACGCCGCGATACTGGTTGCTGCCCTGGTAGCGCGGCGCAAAACCGCCGCCGAGCGAGATCGAATACTGGTTTTCCGCGTGGGCGGCGGCGGCGAGGGTCAGGCCGGCGAGCGGCATGCAATAACGGTAGCGGCGGAGTGTTGGGCGCACAATATTGAGATAAGAGTGACGGAGCCCGCAGTCTAGGTGCCGCCCTGCGCCGAGACTGTCCTGAATCTGCGTCGAATCTGTGCTCAATTGTGTTCGATTGTTCGAGATTGTCGTACCGCTGCCCGGGCCGCCGGTACGCCGGATAGAATTCGCGTGCCGCGCCACATCCCGGCTTGCCGGGGTACGAGATCGCGCGCGCATCCTGAGGAGCCCATGAACGACAATCCGCTCAAATACCGTGTACTGCTGATCGAGGACGACGACCGCCTCGCGCAGCTCGTCCGCGAATACCTCGACGGTTATGAATTCGCGGTGACGGTCGTGCGGCGCGGCGACCTCGCCGTCGCGGCGGTACGCGAGCACCAGCCGGCCCTCGTGATACTCGACCTGATGCTGCCGAACCTCGACGGCATGGAAGTCTGCCGGCGCATCCGTGCGTTCACCAACATCCCCGTGCTGATCCTGACCGCGCGCGCGGACGTCTACGACCAGGTCGCCGGCCTCGAGACGGGCGCCGACGACTACGTGACGAAGCCGATCGAGCCGCGCGTGCTCGTCGCGCGCGCCCGCGCATTGCTGCGCCGCGCGCAGCCGGCCGCCGTGGAAGCGCCGGTTGCCGCACCCGAAGCGCTGGTGTTCGGCGAACTGTCGATCTCGCCGCCGAACCGCACCGTCACGTGGCGCGGCGAGCCGGTCGACCTGAAGACCGCCGAATTCAACCTGCTGCTGATCCTCGCGCGCGCGGCCGGCACCGTGCTGAGCCGCGACGACATCCTGAAGCAGTTGCGCGGGATCGAGTTCGACGGGCTCGACCGCTCGGTCGATTCCGGCATCTCGAAGCTGCGCCGCCGCTTCGAGGATGCTTCGTCGGAGCCGCACAAGATCAAGACGATCTGGGGCCGCGGCTACCTGTTCAGCCCTTCCGCGTGGGATGAATAAATGCTGCGTCCGTTGATCAGGCTGTACCTCGTCGTGATCCTGTTCGTCGCCGCGTCGATCGTGTTCATCCAGCTGTCGTTCGACCGGATCTTCTACGAGCGCGTCGCGCAGGCGCAGCGCGACTCGCTGACGACCTATTCCTTCGTGCTCAACGATTACCTCGAACGCCATCCGGGCGGGCAGCGCCTGCTCGCGCTGCGCGAACTCGCGAAACACGGCAACGAAGGGTTCGGTTTCATGTCGATGGCCGACGCCCGTGCGCAATTGAGCGGCGCGCCGCTTAGCGATCTCGATGCCGGCAGGATCGCGATCAGCTACAACGGCAAGGATTACTACATGCCGCTCGCGGACGGCTCCGTGCTGCACGCGCGTCCCATCGAAGCATCCGATCTCGACATCAAGATCTATGCGTACCTGCTGCTCGCGCTCGCCACGCTGTTCGCGGTGGTGCTGTGGATTCACTATCACTGGCGCGACCTGCGCAAGCTTCAGGAGGCCGCACGCGCATTCGGCGCCGGCACGCTGTCGACGCGCGTGAAGCTGTCGGGCAAGTCGAACATCGACGAGCTGTCGCAGCAGTTCAACGACATGGCCGAACGCATCGAGGCGTCGATCAAGCAGCAGCGCGAAATGATGCACGGCATCTCGCATGAACTGAAGACGCCGCTCGCGCGGCTCGAATTCGGGCTCGCGCTGCTCGCCGAGCCCGACGAAACCGACCGGATGCGCGAACGCCGCGACGCGCTGCGGCACGACGTGCGCGAACTCGACGAACTCGTCACCGAGCTGCTGACGATCGGCCGGCTCGAACAGGGCGCGAGCCAGCTCGCGCCGATGGAGATCGTCGTCGATGCGCTGATCGACAGCGTCGCCGGCAACGTCGCGAACGACCTCGCCGATCTCGGGATCGCGCTCGACGTGTCGACGCTCGGCGCGCCCGCGACCCACGTATGCGATCCGAAGCTCGTCGCCCGCGCACTGCTGAACCTGATCCGCAACGGCGCGCGCTACGCATCGTGCAAGGTGCTGCTGGCCGCTGCCGGCGACGGGTCCGGCGCGCTCGTGCTGAGCGTCGACGACGACGGCCCCGGCATTCCGGCCGCCGAGCGCGCCCGCGTGTTCGAACCGTTCCAGCGGCTCGACTCCAGCCGCGACCGGCAGACCGGCGGCTTCGGGCTCGGGCTCGCGATCGTGCGGCGCGTTGCGCTGGTGCACGGTGGCGATGTGCGGCTCGAGGATTCGCCGCTCGGCGGCGCACGCTTCGTGATCACCTTGCCCGCGCGAACACTGCCGGACAGCTTCTTCGACGCGGCGGGAGACCTCGCGCACGCCGACGCGCCCGGCGACAGCACGAGCACGGCCACACTGCCGCGCTGAAGCACACGACGGGGCACCGCCCCGCCCTCGCCTGACGGTGTGCCCGCTCCCGCTCAGCGGCGGCGCAGCAACGCGACGAAGAACAGGCTGCCGAACAGCGCGGTCACGATGCCGATCGGCAAATCCTCCGGCGCCGCTAGCGTACGGGCCGCGACATCGGCCCACACGAGCAGGATCGCGCCCGTCAGCGCAGCGACCGGCAGCAGCCTGCCGTGCTCGGCGCCGACGACGCGACGGCACAGATGCGGCGTCACGAGCCCGACGAAGCCGATCGCGCCGCTCACCGCGACCATCGCGCCCGTCGCGAACGATGCGACGACAAACACCTCGCGCCGCATCCGCGCGCTCGGCACGCCGAGCGCGGCCGCGGCAACATCGCCCGACATCAGCGCATTCAGTTCGCGCCGGCGCGCATACAGCACGCCGACGGCGAGTGCCGCGCACACGGCCGGCACCGGCAGCAGATCCCAGCGCGCGAGGCCGACGCCGCCGAGCATCCAGAACAGCACCGACGACGCGGCGCGTTGATCGCCGAGATACAGCAGCAGGTTGCCGAACGCGGCCATCATGAACGACACCGATACGCCCGCGAGCAGCAAGCGATCCGATTCGAGCCGGCCGCGCCGGTAAGCGAGCGCGATGACGCACGCGGTTGCCGCGAGCGCGCCCGCGAATGCGGCGGCCGACAACGTGAACGGGCCGAACGCCGCGCCGGCCACCACCGTGACCGCGACGGCGCCGAGCATCGCGCCCGCGCTCACGCCGAGCAGGTGCGGATCGGCGAGGCGGTTCGCGGTCGCCGCCTGCAACGCGACGCCGACCGCCGCCAGCGTTGCGCCGACCATCGCGGCCAGCAGCGCGCGCGGCATCCGGATCAGCCACACGATGCTGTCGTCGCCCGCGCCCGCCGCGAGCGCGCCGGCAGCGCCGAACGCCGACGCGATATGCGTGGCGACGATCCGCGCTGCGACCGGCATCGCAATCGGCGCGGGACCGAACGCGGCCGACACGACGATCGACACGATCAGCAGCACGGCCAGCGCCGGCAGCACCACGCGCATGCCGGGCCGCGACGCATGCACGGCCGCGCTCATCGCGCCGGCCCGGCGAACGCAGCCGGATACAGCGCGCGCGCGAGCGTCTCGACGGCCGCGACGTTCTCGGGGCCCGGTGTCGCCGCATCGTACGGAATCGTGACGAAGCGCCGGTCGCGAATCGCGGCCACGCGCGCGAGCGCCGGCTGGCTCAGCAGGAACTGCTGCTTCTGCGCGGCCGTCACCGCCGAATAGTCGACGATCACGACGACCTGCGGATCGCGCGCCACCACGCTCTCCCAGTTCACCTGCGTCCAGCTGCGCGGCAGGTCGTCCATCACGTTGCGCGCGCCCGCCGCCGCCAGCAACGCGGTCGGCATCGCGAGCGCGCCCGCCGTCATCGGCTTGTCGGTACCGCTGTCGTAGACGAACACGCGCAGCGGCGCCGGGCGCCCGATCGCGCGCGACACCGCCGCGAGACGCGCGCGCATCGCGGCGACGACCTGCACGGCGCGCGCCTCGACGCCGAAGATCCGGCCAAGATTGTTCAGGTCGCGGAACACGTCGTCGAACGACGCGGCCGATTGCTTCATCACGTGCGAGCACGATTCGGTCAGTTCATACGTGCGGATGCCGAACGGCGCGAGCGTCGCAGGCGTCACCGCGCCGCCGACATGCATCCCGTAGTTCCAGCCCGCGAGATAGAAGTCGGCGCGCGCGGCGGCCAGCACCTCGAGCGACGGATACTGGCTCGCGAGTTCGGGCACGCCGCGCAATGCGTCGCGCACGCGCGCGGTGCCCGTCTTCCAGCCGCCGATACCCGTATAGCCGACGAGCCGGTCCTTCAGGCCGAGCACGAGCATCATCTCGGTCAGGTTCACGTCATTGCTCACCGCGCGCGTCGGCGCGCGCTCGAACGTCACGTCGCGATCGCAACTGCGCACGGTGACGGGATAGGCGCCCGCTTGAACGGCAGCGCAGCCGAGCACGGCGACGGCAGCCAACCGGCGGGAGACGAAGGATAACGAAGGTAACGGCATGACGGTCATTCCGGGTGAAGCGGCGTGATGCGCGGCCGGCCCGTGACGGGATGGCGATCGACGAGCGCGGCGACGCCGAACACGTCGCGCAGCAGCGCTTCGGTCAGCACGTCGTCCGGCGCGCCGGACGCGACGACCCGGCCGTGCGCGAGCACATGGAGCCGGTCGCAATACGCGGCCGCGAGATTGAGGTCGTGAATCGTCGCGAGCGTCGCGATGCCGAGGCGCCGCACGCGCGCGAGCAGTTCGAGCTGGTGACGCAGGTCGAGATGGTTGGTCGGTTCGTCGAGCAGCAGCAGTTCCGGTTGCTGCGCGAGCGCACGGGCCAGCAGCGCGCGCTGCTTCTCGCCGCCCGACAGCGACGCGAAGCATTGCGTGCGGCGTGCGGCGAGGCCGACGTCGTGCAGCGCGGATTCGACGATCCGGCGATCGTCGGCCGACTCCGCATCGAACGGCCGCTTGTGCGGCGTGCGGCCCATGCCGACCAGTTCGTCGACCGTCAGCCCGAAATCGTCCGGCGTCTCCTGCTGCAGCACCGCGATGCGCTGCGCGACCGCGCGCGGCCGCATCCGCCACACGTCCTGCGCATCGAGCGCGACAGCGCCCGCATCGGGCCGCGCGTAACGGAACACACAGCGCAGCAGGCTCGTCTTGCCGCTGCCGTTCGGGCCGACCAGCCCGACGAACTCGCCTTCGGCAACGCTCAGCGTGACCGAATCGAGCACGGTAATCGCACCGCCGGGAGACCAGCTCACGCGATCGATGTCGAGCATGTGCGTCACGGGAGGCTCGCCGCGCCGCACTAGAAACGGATCGTCGCGACGAGCTCCGCCGAACGCGACGGACCGAGCAGCCACTGCTCGCCGCCGTTCGACGTCGTCACCGCGTACGTGCGATTCGCGAGATTGCGCAGATACAGCGCCAGCTCGGTGCGCGCCGTCGGCTGCCAGCGCAGCGACGCATCGAACACCGTGTACGACGGCACCTGCAGGCGGTTCGCATCGTCGCCGTACGTCGCGCCGACATAACGCACGCCCGCGTTCGTCTGCCAGCGTTCGGCGAACGCCCAGCCGAGCCACAAGTTCGCCGTCTGCTGCGGCACGCTGGACGGCACGTTGCCGGCCCGCGACACCGTCGTACCGGCTGCCACCTGGTTGAACTCGTCGTAGCGCGCGCGCAGCAGCGCGACGTTCGCATCGATCGTCCAGCCGTGGGGCAGCCGCGCACCACCCGTCAGCTCGATACCGCGCGACGATTGCCGGCCGACCTGCCGGCGCAGCGCGGGATTGAGCGGATCGGTGCTGAGCAGGTTGCGCTTCGTGATGTCGTACACGGCAAACGTCCAGTACGCGCGACCGTCGAGCAGCGTCTGCTTGACGCCAGCTTCCCACTGTTCGCCGGTCGCGAGCCGGTAGTTCGCCTGCGACGCGGACAGCGTCACGAGCGAACCGAGGCCCTCCGCGCCGGTCGTGTACTGCGCGTATGCGCTGAGCGTCGGTGCGACTTCGAACACGAAACCGGTACGCCAGCCGACGTTCGCGAAGCGCTTGTCGAAGCCCGCGCCGGTCGCCGCCTGCTCGCGGCTGAACGCGATGTGGTCGTATCGCAGGCCGCTCACCCACGCGAGCCGCGGCAGCATTTCGAGCCTGTTCTCGGCGAACACCGCGACCTGCCGCGCACGCGTGCTGAATTGCGGCACCGTCGGGTCGGGGCTCGTGAACACGCCGGGATCGAAGCCGTGCGCGGCCACCGTCGATTCGCCGCCGTACGGCGCATTGTTGGTACCGTCGAACGTGATCTGGCTGAACTCCGTGCCGACGACGAAACGGTTCGCGCGGCCGAACAGCGTGCCGTCGAAACGCGCGCTCAGCCGGTCGCCGATCTGCCGCTGATGGTGGCCGATGTCGAGATAGTCGCCGCGCGTCACAAGCCCGGTCGCAGGGTCCAGCACATACGATTCGGTGTTGCGCCAGTGGCGGTTCGACGTCAGGTAGTAGAGCTGGTTGTCGATCGTCACGCCGGCGTTGGGCCGGTAGCGGGCCGACAGGCGTGTCCACTGGTCGTAGTAGGAAATCGTCGCGTCGCCGACGTTGTAGTTGAGCTTGCGCAGCGACGGATCGAGCACGCCGTTCGGCGCGGGCACGCCATGGTACGTCGCCGGCATCTGGCGGCCGTAGTCGTAGTCGAGCGTCAGCGTGAGTTGCGGGCTCACGTCGAACTTCAGCGCGCCGCCGACCGCCGTCGTATGCGTATCGGCCCGCTCGGCGAGACCGTTGGCGCGCGCATCGCTCGCGTAGAACCGGTACGACAGCCGCGGGCCGAGCGCGCCCGTCGTATCGAACGCGACGCGCTTCGCGCCGTCGGGGCCGATACCGACCTGCAGCGTCGTCTCGCGCGTGCGCTGCGGCCGCTTCGGCACGACGTTCACGACGCCGCCGATCGCCCCTTCGCCGTACAGCACCGACGCCGGGCCGCGCAGCACGTCGATGCGCTCGACCGACCACGTATCGAACGGAAACGTGATCGTGCCGGCCGCCGGCATCAGCCGCACGCCGTCGAGCAGCGTCATCACCGATTCCTGCCCGCTGAAGCCGCGCACGCTCAACGCGGTGCCGCCGTTGCCGGGCGCCATCGCACTCGAGAAACCGGCCGTACGCGTGACCGCGTCGAGCACGGTGCGATCGCCGCGCGCTTCGATCGTGTCGGCCGTGACCGTCTCGACGCTCGCGGGGGTATCGAGGCTCGCCAGCCCGAGCCGCGAGCCCGTTTCGAGCGGCTGCGTCAACGGGTCGGCCGGCGCGGATCGCGCGGTAACGTTGATCGCCGGCAGCGCGTGCCGGTCGTCCGGTGCGGGGGCTGCCGCTTCGGCGGCCAATGCGCCGGAGGTCGCCATCGCGCAACCCAGCAGGGTCGTGCAGCCGCGCGCCGCGCGTGCGCGCCAGGCGCCGGTGTTCCGACGCGACGCGGCATGGTGCCGCTCCCCGCGCGCCGGGTTGTTTCTGGATTTCGTCACGTCGTATCGATCTTCGTGTGGTGTCGTCGCCGACCGGGCTGCCCGCACGGCCGGCCGGCGACGAAAACGTCAGATGATACAATATATCAATTTATTTCGTCAGGGTTTTGTCAGCTTGCGTCGCCCCCACGGCGCGCCTGCAGCGGAAAACCGAACTGCACCCACAGCTTGTCGCCCTGCGGCCGGTTGCGCACCGTGAACGACGGCGAGCACACGATCTACAACCATGCGTCCGCGCGCACCGCGTTCGTCTGCGACTGGTTCGTCGAGCGGCTGGCGCGGGCGGGCGGTGTGTGACGACGCATGCGTGGGTGACCGCAAGTACGGCCGCCCACGCCCGTCACACCAAGACTTCGCGCCGTCGCCCCGCAATCGCGCGGCTCAGCCGCCGACCTTGAACGCCGGCAACTGCTGCCCGAGCCGCGCGCCCATTTCCGCGCCGAGCGCCTGCAGCGCATTGAACGGCCGGATCATGACCTCGAATTCGACGATCCGGCCGTCGTCGTCGAAGCGGATCATGTCGATCCCCTTCAGCGCCTTGTCGCCGACGCTCGCGCTGAACTCCAGCACCACGTTCTTGCCGTCGTCGGCGACGAACTGGCGGTGATAGGCGAAATTCTCGAGGATCGTGATCACCGTGCGCAGCGCCATCAACAGCGCGGGCGCCGGCCCGTACGGCCTGAACGCCATCGGCGAACGGAACACGGCGTCCGGATGGACGATCGATTCCAGCGCGCCAAGATCCTTGCTCTCGATCAACGCATGCCACGTGTCGAGCGATTTCGCGACAGCGGGTTGAACATGCAGCGGTGAATGCATCATCGAAGACTCCTGTATCGTCGGGCGGAAAGGGAACGCATCGGTCTCACAGGGCCGCGGCAAGCGTCGTGCCCTGGTGAATCGCGCGCTTCGCGTCGAGCTCGGCGGCTTCATGCGCGCCGCCGATCACGTGAACCTTGCATCCTGCGGCTTCCAGTTGCACCGCCAGCTCGCGCAACGGCTCCTGCCCGGCGCAGATCACCACGTTGTCCACCGGCAGCGTCTGTTCGACGCCGTCGATCGTCACGTGAAATCCGTCGTCGTCGATGCGACGGTACGTCACCGCCGACGACATCCCGACGCCGCGCGCCTTCAGCGCCGTGCGGTGGATCCATCCGGTGGTCTTGCCGAGCCCGTCGCCGACCTTCGACGCCTTGCGCTGCAGCAGATGCACCTGCCGCGCCGCCGGTTCGGGCTGCGCATTGCGCAAGCCGCCGGCTTTTGCATACGACCGGTCGACGCCCCATTCTGCGAAAAACCGGTCGGCGTCGACGCGCGTGCCGTCGCCGCGATGGACGAGGAATTCCGCCACGTCGAAGCCGATACCGCCGGCGCCGACGATCGCAACGTTGCGGCCGACGGCCTTGCCGTCGCGCAGCACGTCGAGATAACCGAGCGTCTTCGGGTGTCCGACGCCGTCGATCGGCGGCATGCGCGGCACGATGCCCGTCGCGATCACCACTTCGTCGAATTCGCCCTGCAGCAGCATTTCGGCGGTCGCGCGCGTATTGACGTGAAGCGTCACGCCGCGCAGTTCGATCTGCCGGCGGAAGTAGCGCAGCGTTTCGTTGAACTCTTCCTTGCCGGGCACCTGCTTCGCGATATTGAACTGGCCGCCGATCTCGGCGCCGGCTTCGTACAGCGTCACCGCATGGCCGCGTACGGCCGCCGTGACCGCGAAGCCGAGGCCCGCCGGGCCGGCGCCGACCACCGCGATCCGCTTGCGCTGCTGCGCGGGGCGGATCACGAGTTCGGTTTCATGGCACGCGCGCGGATTCACGAGACAGGACGTGATCCTGCCGCTGAACGTATGGTCGAGGCACGCCTGGTTGCAGCCGATGCATGTGTTGATTTCGTCCGCGCGCCCTTCCCGCGCCTTGCGGACGAACTCGGCATCGGCGAGGAACGGCCGCGCCATCGACACCATGTCGCAATAGCCGTCGGCGAGCAGTTGCTCGGCGACTTCCGGCGTATTGATCCGGTTGGTCGCGACG
This sequence comes from Burkholderia pyrrocinia, assembly GCF_001028665.1. Taxonomy (NCBI): domain Bacteria; kingdom Pseudomonadati; phylum Pseudomonadota; class Betaproteobacteria; order Burkholderiales; family Burkholderiaceae; genus Burkholderia; species Burkholderia pyrrocinia. The sequence continues at coordinate 2,735,423 of NZ_CP011503.1, read as the reverse complement.
AGCGGAATGCCGACCTTGCCCATCAGTTGCCGTGTCACCCATGCGTACGCGGCGCGCGGCACCTTGGTCGCGATGGTCGGAATGCGCGCCTCGTGCCAGCCGATGCCGGTATTGAGGATCGTCGCGCCGGCCGCCTCGATCGCCTGCGCGAGCCGGATCACCTCGTCGAGCGTCGAGCCGCCTTCGACGAGATCGAGCATCGACAGCCGGTAGATGACGATGAAATTCGTGCCGACCCGCTCGCGCACGCGCCGCACGATCTCGACCGCGAAGCGGATGCGATGCTCGTATGCGCCGCCCCACGCATCGTCGCGGTGGTTGGTGCGCGCGGCGATGAATTCGTTGATCAGGTAGCCCTCGGAACCCATGATCTCGACGCCGTCGTAGCCCGCATGCTGCGCGAGCGCCGCGCATCGCACGAAATCGGCGATCGTCTCGTCGACTTCGTCGCTGCTCAACGCATGCGGCGTGAACGGATTGATCGGCGCCTTCAGCGCGCTGGGCGCGACGAGCGCCGGCTGATACGCGTAGCGCCCGAAATGCAGGATCTGCAGCGCGATCCTGCCGCCTTCCGCATGCACCGCGCGCGTCACGACGCGATGACGCTCAGCGTCCGCTTCGGTCGTCAGCATCGCGCCGCCCGGCGCCGGACGGCCGCGCTCGTTCGGCGCGAATCCGCCCGTGACGATCAGGCCGGCCTCGCCGCGCGCGCGTTCCGCATAGAACGCCGCCATCCGCTCGAAACCGTTCGGCGCTTCCTCGAGGCCGACGTGCATCGACCCCATCAATACGCGATTCCTGAGCGACGTGAAGCCGAGTTCGAGCGGGGTCGTCAAATGCGGATAGCGGGGTGTCATCGAGTGTCTCCATCTTTATGCAACAAGTTGCAAAGATGGTAGCCCGCCGCTTTCGTTTATGCAACCTGTTGCACAAACATGGTCACCCGCTTGTACCGTGGCCCCGATATGGCAAGATGCGGTTCATTCCGCGGCCTCCTCCGACCCGACATGTCCCTGCCTCACGCACTCCTCACCGCTCTCGCCGAACGCCCCGGTTCCGGCTCCGAACTCGCCGACCGTTTCGATCGCTCGATCGGCTATTTCTGGCAGGCGACGCACCAGCAGATCTATCGCGAACTGGGGCGTCTCGAGGAAACGGGCTGGATCGAATCGCTGCCCGCCGAATCGGGGCGCGGCCGCAAGCGCGCGTACCGGATCCTGCCGGCCGGCAAGAAGGAGCTGCGGCGCTGGATCGCCGAGCAGGAAGACCCGACGCCGCTGCGCGAAGCGTTGATGGTGCGCCTGCGCGCGGAAGCCGTGCTCGGCCCGGCCGGGCTCGAGGACGAAATCAGGCGGCGCATCGCGCTCCACCAGGAGAAGCTCGACCTGTATCTGCAGATCGAGGCGCGCGATTTTTCGGAGGACGACGATTCGCGCACGAAGCGCCTTCAGCATCTGGTGCTGCAGGCCGGCATCGCGAACGAGCGGTTCTGGGTCGAGTTTTCGCAGAACGCACTCGACGTGCTGCGTTTGCCGAAGGACTGATCCGCGTGCGCATCGTCCGGATCGGGCGGATGCATCACGACATGCTCGTGCCGCCCGCCGTCGTTCGAACCGTTGTTCATCGTCAGCCCTTCCGAATCGGAAAATGACGCAGTGCGGCCGCCCCGCCGAACCGACGGGCGGCCGACGTTCAGTCGAACAGCTTGTTCGCGGTTCGCGCGATCAGTTCGCCCTGATGACGCGCACCGGCCAGCTCGATCGCGCTCGGCGCGCGCTGCCCCTGCCCGCCCGCGATCGTGGTCGCGCCATACGGCGCGCCGCCGACGATTTCGTCGAGCGTCATTTGCCCCTGGTGGCTGTACGGCAGCCCGACGATCGTCATGCCGAAATGCAGCAGGTTGGTGATGATCGAGAACAGCGTGGTTTCCTGGCCGCCGTGCTGACTCGCGCTCGACGTGAACGCCCCGCCGACCTTGCCGTTCAGCGCGCCGCTCATCCACAGGCCGCCGGCCTGATCCAGGAACGCCGCCATCTGCGACGAGATGCGGCCGAAGCGGGTCGGCGTGCCGACGATGATCGCGTCGTAGTCGGCCAGTTCGGCCACCGTCGCAACCGGCGCGTGCTGGGCGAGCTTGAAGTGCGCAGCCTGCGCGACTGCCTCCGGCACCGTTTCCGGCACCCGCTTGACGTCGACCGTGGCGCCCGCCGCGCGTGCGCCTTCGGCCATCGCATCGGCCAGCGCCTCGATGTGGCCGTACGACGAGTAATACAGCACTAGTACCTTGGACATTTCGAATTCCTCACGAGAGTCGCGACGATGTCGCGATGGAATCGGTGCGCATCAGCCGACGCACGCCGTGTTGCATGACCGGATGGATGCGTGAACGACCCGGGCGGGATTCTGACGAGACAACCGGGCCGGTCATGCGCCCGGTCGCCCCGGAGGATCGGCCCGTCCGGCTCACGCGGCAGGGGCGATACGCAGTGCCGCGCGCCCGATCCGCGCGTCGAGGCTGAATGCACCTGCACCGAAGTACGTGATCTGCAGCAGGCCGCCGGCCATCATCACGTTCTTCAGGAAGTGAATCATCTGGTTCTGGTCGGCGAAGTTGTGGTGGAAGAACACCGCGGTCACCACACTGAACAGCGCCATCGCCAGCGCCACCGGACGGGCCCGATAACCCGACATCAGCAGCAGGCCGCCGCCCGCCTCGACGAGCACCGCGACCACGAACGCGAGCGATGGCGCCGGCAGGCCGACGGATGCGATGTAGCCGACGGTTGCCGCATGCGCGGCCAGCTTGCTTAACCCGCTCATCAGAAACGGCGCGCCGATCAGAATGCGGCCCAGAAGCGGAAGATACTTGTAACGATCCATGATGAACTCCTGAAATTGAATGAATTGATTCGGTGGACTCGGAAACAAAGGCACTCAGCCGGCTTCCACCATCACCAGCTCGGAATCTTCGACCGCGGTGATGTCGAGCGCGGTCTCGTTCGTGATCGCGACGCCGTCGAGCGGCCCCACGCGTTCTCCGTTCACGTCGATGCGCCCCGACGCCGCGACGAGATACGCGCGGCGCGATGCGCCCAATCCATGCCGAACCTGCTCGCCCGCCTTCAGCGTCGCGCCGAGCACACGTGCATCGGCACGGATCGGCAGCGCGCCGTCGTCGCCGGCGAAGCCGCTCGCCAGCACGACGAAACGTCCGGACCGGTCGCCCTTGGGGAACTGCTTCATATCCCACCCGGGCGCCCCGCCATTCGTGCGCGGCAGCAGCCAGATCTGATAGACCTTGAGCGGCTGGTCGCCCCGGTTGAACTCGGCATGACGGATACCCGTGCCGGCACTCATCACCTGCACGTCGCCCGCGCTGATCATTCCTTCGGAACCCAAAGTGTCTCGGTGGCCGAGCGCGCCCTGGCGTACGTACGTGATGATTTCCATGTCGCGGTGCCCGTGCATCGGGAACCCGCTGCCGACGGCGATCTCGTCGTCGTTCCAGACGATCAGCGGGCCCAGCGGTGCGTGTTCGGGCGTGCCGTCGGCCGTGACCGCGAAATGGTATTTCGCGCGCAGCCAGCCATGATTCGCCGCATCCAGTGATTCCCAACGCCGATGAGCCAGCATGTCCGCATCCTTTTTCCTGCTGCCCGCACGACGGGCGATTGCCTGGCGGCGCCTCCCCGGAATCTGCGAAGCACCGAACGTTGGACGTATGCTAATTTCGCAAAGATCGCTCGCATATCTCCTGAATCGCAACGTATCATTGCTTCCAGTAGAACGATCTCGTCGAACGGAACCGTCGCCATGAACTCAATCGCCGATCTGAACGATCTCCGGCTCTTCGCGGAAGTGGTCGAACACGGCAGCTTCACGGCCGCCGCCCGCAGCCTCGGCGCGCAGACGTCGAAGCTCAGCCGGCGCATTCGCGCGCTCGAGGAGGAGCTCGGCGTGCGGCTGCTCAATCGCACGAGCCGGAGCCTGTCGCTGACGGAAACCGGGCGGCAGTTCCATCAGCATTGCGTCGCGCTGGTCGCGGAATCGAGGGCCGCGAAGGACATCGTGGATCGCACCCGCACGCAGCCGCAAGGCACCGTTCGCATCAGCTGCCCCGTCGGGTTGCTGAGTTCCGGTGTCGCGGAGATTCTGGCGCGGTACATCGAGCACAATCCGCAGGTTCAGGTGCTGCTCGATGCGACCAACCGGCGCGTGGATGTGGTCGAGGAAGGGCTGGATTTCGCGATCCGCGTCAGGGTTCCGCCGCTGGAGAACACCGATCTCGCGGTTCGACAACTGGGGCTGTCGTTCCGGATTCTCGTTGCGAGCCCGGCACTGATCGCACGTTATCCGGCGCCCGAGTCGATCGACAGCCTGAAGGACTGGCCGACGGTTTCAACGTCCAGCAGCGGCGACCGTTACGTGTGGAGTCTGACGGACGCCGACGGGCGCGCGATCTCCTTCGCCCATCGGCCGCGGCTGGCAACCGACGATCTGGCGAGCCTGCGGCTTGCGGCGCTCGGCGGCATCGGCGTCGCCGAATTGCCGCGCGAACTGGTGAGCGCCGATCTTCAGGCCGGCCGGCTGCTCCACCTGCTGCCCGCGCTGTGGGCACCGACGGCGCTCGTCCACGCGATCTTCCCGACACGCCGCGGCATGGTGCCCGCGGTTCGCCATCTGCTCGACGCGCTCGTCGCGGGCTTCGAGGAACTGAACCGGATCGGGTAGCGACCGTCGGCACGGCCGCAAACGCGGCGCGACGACGCGTGCCGTCACGGGGCGCGCGGCGCGCATCGCGCCGCCGCACGCCGGACCCGGATCATGCGTCCGGCAGGATCACCACCTTGCCCTTCACCTGCCGGTTGGCCATTCGCGCGATAGCGTCGGCCGCACCGGCCAGCGACACGCGCTCGGTGATCGCGGGTCGCACCTTGCCGGCCGCGAACCATTCGGCGAGCAGGCGCATGTTCGCGACATGCTGCGCAGGATCGCGGCGCACCGCGTCGCCCCAGAACACGCCGAGAATGTCGCGCTCCTTGAGCAGCGCCAGGTTCAGCGCGATCTTCGGGATCGCGCCGGCCGCGAAACCGACCACGAGGAACCGGCCGTGCCACGCGGTCGCGCGCAGCGCCGCCTCGCTGTAGGCGCCGCCCACCGGATCGTAGACGACGTCGGCGCCACGCCCGCCGGTCAGCTCGTCGACGCGGCGGCGCAGGTCTTCGGTCGAGTAGTCGATCGTTTCGTCGGCGCCCGCTGCGCGACACAGCGCCAGCTTGTCCGCACTCGACGCCGCCGCGATCACGCGCGCGCCGAGCGCCTTCGCGATCTCGATCGCCGCGAGTCCGACGCCGCCTGCCGCACCCAGCACGAGCAGCGTCTCGCCCTGTTGCAGGCGCGCGCGCTGCTGCAATGCGTGCAGCGACGTGCCGTAGGCCAGCACGAGCGCCGCCCCCTGCTCGAACGTCATGCCCGGCGGCAGCGCGGCGATCTGGTGCACGTCGGCCACGCACTGTTCCGCGAACCCGCCGTGTCCGGTAAACGCGACCACCGAATCGCCGGGCCGCCAAGCGGTCACGCCTTCGCCGACCGCGTCGATCACGCCGGCAAACTCGGCACCCGGCGAGAACGGCAGCGCCGGCTTCACCTGATACAACCCCTGGACGATCAGCGCGTCGGGGAAATTGAGCGACGCCGCCTTCACCTGAATCCGGACCTGGCCCGCGGCCGGTTCGGGAGTCGCGATGTCCTCGATGCGCAAGCGGTCGATCGGGCCGAATGCGGTACACAACAGGGCTTTCATGCTCTCCTCTCTCCTTGCGCGGCGTGGCCGGGCATCGGTACGGTTTGCGGGATACATCCGAACCTCCGGTTCACGACGAATACGCGGCGGCCGGAAGGATCGACATCCGCAACATCGTCAGCATTCCGGAATGTCAGCGTGGCAACGTTCAGAACCACGCGTCGTGCATGTCGAGCGTCGTCGTGTCGACGCTCGACAGCAGATCGAGCTGCGCATCCACCTTCGGCAATTCCCAGCGGAAGAAGTAACGGGCGGCCGCACGCTTGCCGTCGTGGAAACCGTCGTCATGCCCGTGCGCGGCGAGCGTCACGTCGAGCCACAGCCATGCGACGACGAGATGGCCGAACGCTTCGAGATAAACGCTTGCATTCGCGAGCCGCGTCTGCGGCTCGCCGATCGCGCCCAACTGCTGGGTGACATCGCACAGCCGCGTCCAGCGCTGCGCCAGCGCATCGGCCTGCTCGCGTGTGCCGGCATCCAGCGCCCGCGCGCGTTCGACGGTCGTGCGGATCCGTGCGTCGAGCGCGCGCAGCAATGCGCCGTCGTCCTGCGCGACCTTGCGGCCCAGCAGGTCGAGTGCCTGGATCCCGTGCGTGCCTTCGTGAATTGGATTGAGACGATTGTCGCGATAGAGCCGCTCGACCGCGTAGTCGCGCGTGTAGCCGTAGCCGCCGTGCACCTGGATCGCGAGATCGTTCGCGGCGAGACACCACTGCGACGGCCAGCTTTTCGCAATCGGCGTCAGGATGTCGAGCAGGCGCGTGGCATGGGCGCGCACCTCTTCATCTTCATGCGCGCGCGCTTCGTCGACCAGCTTCGCGCAGTACAGGATCAGCGCGAGGCCGCCTTCGACATAGGCCTTCTGCGCGAGCAGCATCCGCCGCACGTCCGGATGCGCGACGATCGGCGCCTGCGGCGCGGCCGCATCCTTGCCGGCCGGCCCGAGCGGACGCCCCTGCGGGCGGTTGCGCGCGTAGTCGAGTGCGTGCAGATAACCCGTGTAGCCGAGCGCCACCGCGCCCGCACCGACTCCGATACGCGCCTCGTTCATCATGTGGAACATGTATGCAAGGCCGCGGCCCGGCTGGCCGACCAGATAGCCGATCGCGCCCGCGCGCCCTTCCGGGCGATAGCGCGTGCCTTCGCCGAAATTCAGCAGGCAGTTGGTCGTGCCGCGATAGCCCATCTTGTGGTTCAGCCCGGCGAGCACGACGTCGTTGTGTTCGCCGGCTGCGCCGCCGTCGGTTCCCGGCAGGTACTTCGGCACGATGAACAGCGAGATGCCGCGCGTGCCGGACTGCAAGCGGCCGTGTTCGTCGGGAATCTTCGCGAGCACGAGGTGGACGATGTTCTCCGCCAGCTCGTGTTCGCCGCCGGAAATCCACATCTTGTTGCCGGTCAGCCGGTAGCGCGGGCCGAGCGGCGAATCGCGCTCGAAATCCGCGCGCGTCGCGATGTCGGACAGCGACGAACCGGCTTGCGGTTCGGACAGGCACATCGTGCCGAGGAAACGCCCTTCCAGTTCAGGGCGCGCGAACGCGTCGATCTGTGCGGAGCTACCGTGCGCGACGAGCAGGTTCGCGTTCGCGACGGTCAGGAACGGATAGGCCGCCGTCGCGATGTTCGCCGCCTGGAAGAACAGGAACGATGCGGCTTCGACCAGCTTCGGCAACCGCATGCCGCCGAGCGCTTCGTCGTGACCCGCGGCGATCAGTCCGGCGTTCGCAAACGCACGCACGGCCGGCTCGACTTCCGGGATCAGCGTCACGCGCTCGCCGTCGAAATGCGGCTCCTCGCGGTCGCCGCGCGCCGCATGCGGCGCGAACAGGTCGGCCGCAATCCGCTCGCTGGTGTCGAGCACCGCGTCGAAGGTCTCGCGGCTGTGCTCCGCATAACGCGGCAGCGTGACGAGCGCTTCGGCATCGAGCCAGTCGTACAACAGGAACGCGAGATCGCGTCGCGACATCAACAGGCTCATCGTGCTGCCTCCCGGGGTGCCGGCCTTGTCAGCCGAATGAATGGATCCGTGGTTGCAAGTGCTGGCAGGAATTTAGCACGGTCGTTCGCAAACAACAACGACAGGCGCTACTCCGCGTAGCCGGGATAGCGTCGATCGAGCCGGCGCAGCAGCCCGGGCCAGACGAGCGCCCCGGCGCCCATCCCTCTCGTGACCGCGGCGATCTGCTGCTTGATGCCGTCGAGAATCGGTTGTGCAATCGGCAGCAGCGCCGAGCCGCCGGCCTGCGCGCGGACCTGGATCATGCACGCCGCTTCGAAGAAGTACATCGCGACGAACGCCTCGGCCGGCGTGGCGCCGACGGTCAGCAGCCCGTGGTTGCGCAGCATCAGGTACGTGTTGCCGCCCAGGTCGCGCACGAGACGGGATTTCTCGCCCTCGCAGAATGGAATGTCACGACCGGCATGCTTGCCGGTGATCTCGCCGGCTGCTTTCGTTCCGGCTTGCGGGATGTCGTGCGCGGCAACGCGCAACGGGATGACTCGGGGAAACATACCGGCCCGACACACATCGACGGCGCCTGACCGGGCGTGTATCCGGCTTCGTCTGGTTGCCAAACGAGGTGGTCGCACATACGCAAAAGTCCGGCCGGCCTCGCGGCCGGACCGGATCCTTGCACGACTGCACCGGGCAGTTCGCTGCGCTACCGCGCGGCCACGTTCATGGCGACCGCAACGCCTGCAACCCCAGCGTCAGCGCGTTATACGGCATCTCCATGGCCCCCATCGAGAAGCTCGTCGTCTTCGCGGGCACCCCCGGCGTACGCATCAGCGCGTGCACGATCCGCTCGCTCGCATGACCGTCGCCATACGGATTGCTCGCGCGCGACATTTCCTCGTACGCGCTTTCGCTGTCGAACAATCGCGACGCCTCCCACACGATCCGTTCCTGATCCGTGCCGACGAGCCGCGCGGTACCGGCCTGGATCGCTTCGGGCCGCTCGGTCGTCTCGCGCGTGACGAGCACCGGCTTGCCCAATGCCGGCCCTTCTTCCTGAATGCCGCCCGAATCGGTGATGATGAAATGCGCGCGCGACATCAGGAATACGAACGACAGATATTCCTGCGGCTCGATCAGGTAAATGTTCGGCACGCCGCCGAGCCGCGCGCGCGCCGGCTCACGCACGTTCGGATTCATGTGCAGCGGATAGACGAACTGCGCGTCGCGATAGCGTTTCGCGAGCGTGCACAGCGCGTCGCAGAAATTCTGGAACGGCTCGCCGAAGCTCTCGCGGCGATGGCCGGTGATCAACACCACGCGCCGCGACGGTTCGAGAAACGGAAAACGTGCGGCGACCTTGTCCGTGAGCGCGGTCGTGCGGTCCAGCATCCGCTTGACCTCATGCAGCGCGTCGATCACGGTATTGCCGGTCAGCGAGACCGCCCCGCCCGGCACGCCCTCGCTGAGCAGGTTGTCGCGGGCCTGCCCGGTCGGCGCGAAATGCCATGACGACACCGCGTCGGTCACGCGGCGATTCAACTCCTCCGGCCACGGCGACCAGATGTCGCCGCTGCGCAAACCGGCCTCGACATGCCCGACCGGCAGATAGCGGTAGAACGCCGCGAGACTGACCGCGAGCGTCGTCGTCGTATCGCCGTGCACCAGCACGACGTCCGGACGCAATTCGTCGAAGACCACGCCGATCGCCTGAAGAATGCCGGTCGTCACGTCGGTCAACGTCTGGCTTTGCCGCATCAGGTTGAGATCGTAGTCGGGCTTGATGTCGAACAGCGTCAGCACCTGATCGAGCATCTCACGATGCTGCGCGGTCACGCATACCCTGGCGTCGACACCCGCTTGCGCCTTCAGCGCACGCACCAGCGGCGCCATCTTGATGGCCTCCGGCCGAGTCCCGAACACAAGCAAGATCTTTTTCATCGTTATCCTCGTTGAGCCACTTCGCGCCGAATGACCCTGCATGTGGCGCGAAGCATGTATTCAGGCGGCGCTACCCGTACTCGCACGCGGACAACATCACGTGGCGGTGTCGCGGGGCGAGCGCGCCGTCCTGTCCGCGCGGTCTGGGCCACGCGAATCGTCGTACTACCGGCGTCCCGTTGCACTTGATCCGTCACGTCATGTGTCGTTCCTCGCAGTGTCGAGCGTCGCATCTGTTCGCCACGTCCCTTCCACACCAGCAATATTCAAACCACCCGCCCCGCGTCCCGGCCCGCTTCGCGCGGCACTCACGGCGCACATGCAGTGCGTTGCGGAATGTTTCACAACTGCTACGAGCAGTCTCATCGCCGAATGAGCGCGACACGAATAAACATCCGGCGGCGTGCGCGATCCGTCTGACGACGTCGTCCGATGAATCGTGAATTCATGTCGAGCGCCGATTGCGTCCCGCACCTCACGAATCTTTCGAATCGCTTTGCGTCATCTCGATTCGCAACTTTCGTCTGTGCAGTGCGCGGTACTCGATCGACTGCCCGTCACGGTCATGCGCGCAAGATTTCCCGGACATGCAGCGTCGTTCGCGTCATACGAATCGATGCGCGGGAAACGTTGCGAATGTGTAACGCGGCGCCGGGACACGGTCGTTACATCGGAGTCCGTTCCATCCGGCGCGAGCGGCAGCGGGCACCGCATCGGCGTCCCGGCCAATGCACTTGCGACGAGCAGTGCGCGACGGTACGCCACGCAACGCCGCGCCCGGCAAGGCAGCACGGGTTCGGCAGACGAATCGCCCGCTGCATGACGCGTGCGAACCGCGACGCCGATCGCACGCGATGGCCCCGAGCGCCCGCCAGCGGAGTCCGCGATCGCACAAGCTGATTCGTCGGTGAATCAAAACACGCCGCCGCCACCCGGTCCACATTCACCGCCCGTCGCCGGACCCTTGCTGCGCGGGGCATCGCGGCCGATGGCTCACGCTTTGCTTAATGTCAGACAGGTGCGTCCCGAAGTACTCGCATGGCAACAGACAGACGGGGACGCCAAAGCAACGAAGCCGGGAGGCGACGCGACGCGTCCGCCAGGGGCGAACGACAGCGCCCCTGCGCGACGAACGTGCGACCGCCTCCCATTGATATCCGCGCGATCATCCACGGGCCGCCTTCCAGCCCGCATCGGTCGTCGTCGCGGACACGGGGACCAGAACATGAAGAAGGCGCGGACGGTGTCACTCTGCGGCGAATGCATGCTGCTGCTGGTCGTGCTCGTCTGCTCGCTGGCCGTACGCGACACCGCATCGCAGCCGGTCGCCGAGCCGACGCAGCTCGGCATGGCCGCCGCGGGCGCGATGGCGCGCACCGTCCGCTACGCCGACACCGCCCCGATCGCGATCGCGGAGCGGGCATCGCCCGATGCGGACGCGCTGCTTGCACCGCCGCCAGCCGGCACACCGGATCTCACGTTCGACCCCGACATCCTGCTGATCCCGTGCGTCGCGTACCTGTGGCTGTTCACGCTGCTGACGTGTGTCTATGCGTCGCGGCACTACATGTTCAGCGTCGACCGCCTGTTCAAGCCGCAGTTCGCGCCCTATCGGACGATTACCCACGGCGATTGGCCGCGGCTCACCGTCTTCGTCGCGGCCCACAACGAGGAAGCCGTCGTCGTCGATTGCCTGATGGCGCTGCTCGCGACGACCTATCCGCATGACCGGCTGACGATCATCCCGGTCAACGACCGCTCGACCGACAACACCCGTGCACTGATCGACGAGGTCCAGGCGCTCGCGCCCGATCTCATCCGGCCGTTTCACCGCGAAAGCGGCAAGCCGGGCAAGGCGGCCGCACTGAAGGATGCGCTGCACTTCATTCGCGGCGACATCATGGTGGTATTCGACGCCGACTACCTGCCACGCCCGGGGCTGCTGAAGGAACTCGTCGCGCCGTTCTTCGATCCGGAAGTCGGCGCGGTGATGGGCCGCGTCGTCCCGCAGAACGCGGACAGCAACCTGCTCGCCCGGCTGCTCGATCTCGAGCGTGCGGGCGGCTACCAGGTCAACCAGCAGGCCCGCAACAACCTCGACCTGGTGCCGCAGTACGGCGGCACCGTCGGCGGCATCCGCAAGGGCGCGCTCGACGCGGTGGGAGGCTGGCGCGACGACACGCTCGCCGAGGACACCGACATGACCTACCGCCTGCTGCTGAGCGACTGGCGCACGGTCTATCTGAATCACGCCGAGTGTTACGAGGAAGTGCCGGAGCGCTGGGCCGTGCGCGCACGTCAACTCACGCGCTGGGCGAAGGGACACAACCAGACGCTGCTGCGCTATCTGGTGCCGGTGCTGCGCAATCCGCTCATCTCTCGACGCTGCCGGCTCGACGGCGCGCTGCTGCTCGGCGTGTTCGTGATGCCCGCGCTCCTCGCGGTTGCATGGGGCACCGCGATCGCGCTCTACCTGTTCAACGGGCTCAACTCGACCGCGCTCGGCCTGCTCGTTTCGCTGTTCGCGCTGTTCTCGTTCAGCACCTTCGGCAACTTCGGCGTGTTCTTCGAGATCGTCGTCGCCGCGCGGCTCGACGGCCGCGCGACGCGCCTGCGGCTCGTGCCGGTCAACGTCGTCGGCTTTTGCGTGACGATTGCCGCGGTGGTCTCCGCGCTATGGGGGCTCGCGCTCGACGCGGCATTGCGCCGCGAACTGAAATGGGACAAGACCGAGCGCTTTCGCCGGCAACTGAAACCGGAGCGATGAACGATGACGACCTTCAATGTGATACTGCCGGTGGCCGGCGTGCTCAGCCTGCCGTTCCTGCCGATGCTGCATGAACTGATCCGGCGCAGCGACGTGGCGGCGCTGCCGATCGGCGACGGGCCGTTCGTCGATCAGGCGCTGCTCGCGGCGCGATGGCACGACGCGCTGCGTGCACACGTGGCCGGCGAGCCGCCGGCCGATCCGTCCGCCGCGCCGCCGTGGCAAGCGCTCGGGTTGGCCGTGCAGCACGCCGACGAGATCCACGTCGCGTGCGACGAGCATCGCGACGACGTGCTCTACGCCGATCGCACCATCACGCTCGACGGCGGCGCGCGCGCCGCGTACGCGTTCGCCGGGAAACGCATCGACATTCGCGCTGGCGCGACGATCGGCACGCTCGCGCACGCGCCGCGGATCGACATCGACGGAGCGGTACTGCGCGGCGTCGTGGTCGGTAAAGCGGTGCACCTGCATGGCGCCGGCGGCTTCGCGTGCCTGTACGGCGAACCGATCGTGTTCGGTGCAGCACCGGGCACGCGGCCCGCCAACGCGCCCGCTGCCCCGCGCCGCGCGGTCTCGCTCACCCGCCACTTCGCGACGCTGCCGCATCGCTTCCTGCATGGCCGCTACCTGTTGCACTGCGACGTACGCCTGCCCGCGGACACGGTCGTGCAAGGCAACCTCGTCGTCGAAGGCAAGCTCGTGCTCGGCGAAGGCTGCGTGCTGCGCGGCAGTGTCAAGGCGCATCGCGTCGAGCTCGAACATCACGCGTTGCTGCACGGCGCCGTGTTCGCGCGCGACGACGTCCTGCTCGCCAACGCGAGTTGCATCGACGGCGTCGTGTCGGCCGGCGGACTCCTGCGCCTGACCGGCGGACGCATCGGCGTCGCCGGCCATCCTGTCAGCGCGTGCGCGCTCGACGTCTCGGTCGTCGGTCATGCATGCGTGCATGGCGACCTCGTCGCCTGGCGCAGCGGCTGGTTCCACGCATCCCGTTAAGGAGCGCCTTCATGTCCGATCGCCCCTGCCATCGCGGCCCGCGCGTGCCGGTTGCCACCCTCGCGGTGCTGTGCGGCGTCGCCTTCGGCGCGACCGCGGTACCGGCGGCGCAGCCGGATGACGCCGACGCGGCACCACCCGTGCAGTCGCCCGACGTCGCGACCGTCATCACGCCGCGGCCGCGCGATGAATCCACGTTCGTGCGCGTGAGCGCAGACGGGCTGCCGGACGGCGTGCCGCTCGCCGAATTCGCGCCGGACGACACGAACCGGCCGCCGCTGCCCGACGCAGTCGTCACACACGTACAGGTGCCGCAAGCGTCGCATACCGAACTGTCGCTCGGCGTTTCGAGCGCGCACCTGACGCACGGCTACGGCGACTGGTACGGCGTGCATCTGCGCGGTGTCTATCAGGACAACGGCCGTACCGTGCTCGGCGAACTGGCGCAACTGCACCGCTTCGGCGAGAACACGCAGCTCGGCGCACTGACCTATGTGCAGGATCTGGGACCCGACTGGTTCGGCGGCATCGGTTTCGCCGGCACCACCTCCGGGACGATCCTGCCGAGCGCGCGCGTCGACCTGTCGATCAATCGCAAGCTGTTGTCCAATCGTTCGCTGATCGTGTCGCTAGGCGCAGGCTATGCATGGAACCGCAGCGGCCACCGCGATCAGCTCTATCACGCCGGGCTGATCTGGTACGCGCTGCCGAAGTGGATTTTCGAGGCGGGCACGAACTATACGGTCGACTCGCCCGGATCGGTGAAGGCGCCCGCCTACTACGGTGCCGTCACCTATGGCGAGGTCGGCAAGAGCGTGATCGTGCTGCGCGGCGGGTTCGGCCGCGAGGCGTACCAGGTCACCGGCTCCGGCTCGCAGATCGCGGACTTCCGCAGCCACGAGATGTCCGCGAAATGGCGCTACTGGTTCACGCGCAAGTGGGGGACGCAAGTCGAATTCGACTACTACCATAACCCCTACTATTCACGGATCGGCGGCGAGCTGAGCGTGTTCTATCGCTGGTAGCCGGGGGGCGCCATGCAGACGCATCCCGACCGGCCTCCCGTCGACCGTTCGCTGCGAACCCATGCGCATCCGCAGCGCTGGCTGGTGTCGATCGCCGTTCTGACACCCGCGCTGTATGCATCGCTATGGCTCGGCTTGCCGCTGGCCTGGCGCTACTGGCGCGCGGTGATGACCTGGGGCGCGCATCAGATCGATCCGGCGCTCCACGTGATCGTGCTCGGCTACCCGCCCGACGCGCCGCGCGTACCGCTGCTGTCGATCGACGTCGCCGCGCGGATGCCGGGCGACACGCTGCTGGCCGTCACGGCCACGCTTTGTGCGATCGGGTTCGCCACTTCATTCGTACGACGTACGAACTGGCTGCCCGTTGCATATCTGTTACGTATCGCGAGCATGACCCAGTTGTTGATCTGCGCGTACTTCTGGCTCGCGCCGGACGCGTTCCCGTATGTCCCGCTGCTTCATCTGCGCGACATGTTCGTGCTGCACGGCGCGGCAATCGTGTTGATTCCCCTGGTGATGGCCGCGCTTTACTACCCGCTCGATTTCACGCTGCTGCAAAAGACCCTCGCATCGGTACTGGTGCTCGGCTACTTCGTGTTCGCGTTGCCGTTCGTGATGCTGCTGCACGCAGTCATCATCCATCACGGTTCGCTGCTGTTCCTGCCGTTCTGCTATTTCGTGCTCGGCGGGCCGCTGCTGATCGGCCTGCTGGTCACGCTCTACACCTACTGCGCGAGCTGGCCCGGCGCGCTGACGCGCGACCGCGATTCTGTCTGCTGATTTCGCGTGCAAACGCGCCGTATCAGCGATGAAACGATTCTGTTGCGTTTTTTGCCGTGCCGCCCGGCCCGCATCGCAAGAAGCCAGCGGGACCGGGCCTCCGAAGCGAATGGCACGTTGTTCGCTTCTTTCAATGCGTCGCATCGAGTCCCCTCATCGGCAAACACAGCACATTGCACCGACGCATTTGCGTGGGTCCCGCTGTCGTCGAAAAACACCGCTCGATGCCCGACGAACCGGACAGCCGCACACACCTACGGGGCAGGATTGGTCGACCTGGCGGCACGCGCAGCGTGGCTGCCGAGCGCCCCCCATTCCTTTAGCGAGGAGCACATCATGTTGGCAAAGTCAGGCAAGTTCTTGCGGATCCTGTTCGCGTTGTTCGCGCTCGCCTTCGCGTTCAGTCCAGGCGGTGCTCAGGCTGCCAGCAACCAGCTCCTCCTGCTGGTGCCGAACACGCTGACGCTGCCCGATCCGCGCGTGTCCGCATGGCTCGACACCGCGCAGGAGGAAGGGCTGCAGATCACGGTGATGACCGACAGCCAGTTCATGGCGGCCGGCGCGTCGCTGTCGCAGTATCCCGGCCTGATCCTGCCGGACCAGGTGCATACGACAGCCGACGACACGCTCGTGACGGCGATCCAGAACTACGCGCTGAACGGCGGCAAGGTGATGCTCGTCTACGATTTCGGCGTGCTGAATTCGGCCGGCTTCTATGTGAGCCCGAAATCGCGCTTCAGCAGCATGGTGGGTGTGGATTACGTGTTGTACGATCAATATGGCGGCAACATGATCGGCCTCGGGAACGTAACCGGCATGAGCAGCTGGCTGCGCACGCTCCAGGTGCCTCCCGGCAAGTCGATGACGTGGACCACGACCTCGCCGGCCACGACGACCGCCGGCCCCATGGCCGCGGCCAGCACGACCAGCCCGGCGACGAATTCGTCGAAGCAGACGTCCGGCACCGCGCTCTATCTGTCTGCCAGCCCGTCAAACCCGGGCGGCCTCGCCAACTACAACCACGGCGCATGGTTCCAGTACGGCACCGCGCCCGCAGGCAGCGGCGTGCTGAACCAGACGGCCCCGAAACTGACCGGCACCGCAGTCGGCAAGCTGGTGAAGACCGGCACCTATGTCGCCGGTTCGGTCGTGAGCACTGCGACCAGCACGGTGTCCAAGACACTCGCCGCCACCTCGCTGACGACCACCGACACGCTTGAAGGCATCTCCGGCTACGTGTACGGCTTTCTGACCTATCCGAGCTTCGTCACGCAAGGCACGTATACCGGCACGACGATCCTGACCTCGCCCAATTTCGGGCTGGTGTCCGGCTACAACACGTACGGCAACGGCGGCGTCCTGTTCGTCAACCTGCCGCTCGCGTACCTCGACGGCCAGACCGACGGCATGCTGATCCACGGCTACCTGCATTATTTCGGCACCCAGATGCTGAACCTGCCGTCGCTGTCGGCGCTGCCGAAGGCAATGGCCGGGCTGGTGTTCAACTGGCACTTCTGCGCGGGCGACCAGATCCAGCCGGCGCAGACCCTGAAGAACCTCGGCGTCTGGAACAACGGGCCGTTCTCGCTCGTGATCACGGCCGGCCCTGATGAAGCGACCTTCGGCGACGGCAACGGCATCAACCTCGCCAACAACCCCACCGCGCAGAGTCTCGTCAGGTATTTCGTGAGCAAGGGCCATCGCGTCGGCAGCCACGGCGGCTGGATTCACGATTACTGGGGTGCGAATGCCAGCGAAACGAATCAAAGCACGTTCCAGCAATACCTGGTGCTGAACCACCAGGCCGTCATGGCCGCGACCGGCCAGCCGGACGTCGAATACGCCGCGCCGGAAGGCAACACGCCGACGTGGTCGGTGAACTGGCTCGAAAGCAACGGCTTCAACGGGTACTACTTCACCGGCCACACCGGCTCGGCGCCGACCCGCGCATACCGCAACGGCGCGCTGCTGAACCCCGGTCTGTGGGCCTACCCCGTGATGCCGTTCGGCAAGTACGCGACGTTCGAGGAGTTCCAGCAGTATGCGGTGCCGACGAGCGACGTCAACAACTGGTACGCAGCCCTGATGAACTTCGTCGTCGCGAACCGCACGAGCCGGCTGATCTACGCGCACCCGCTCGGCGCGTCGTCCTATACGTCGACACTCAACGCAATCTTCTCGCAAGCCAATACGCTGAAAACGCTCGGCCAGTTCAAGTGGTACACGATGAGCGACATCACGGTCTTCGACAGGGCGCGCCTGAACGTCACGTGGTCGGCTACCGACACGGGTAGCGGCTGGGCATTCGCGGCCAGCCACCCGACCAGCCTGACGAACATGACCTGGCTGCTGCCGAAGGCTGCCTACGCGCAACCGGTCGTCACGCAAGGCAGCGCCAGCGTCGTCGCCACCGACTCGACGAACTGGCTCGTGATCGCGAACAACGGCACCAGCCTCAAGTTCACCAGCGCCAAGGTGCACTGAGCCGTAACGTCGACACACTCGCCGGCGCGCGACGCGGCCAACGCCGCGCGCGGCGGAAATTGCGCAGGACCACCGCGCAGGAGCCCCCGATCATGAACCGGCCCGCGCTTTTCCCGGCCGCACGCGCATGCGTGCCGGCCGCCGTCCGGCTGTGCCGCCTGTGGTGCGTCGTCTGCTGCGTCGCCGCGTGCGGCTTCGCGCTGCACGCGAGCGCCGCCGAACTCCAGCTCAACGGGCTGTACCAACGCCCCGACGGCGCGATCACCGTGCGACTGAACGGCGCCGGCATCGATCCTTATTTCGCGGCGAAGGCGCTGCTCGCCGCCTCCGACGCCGGGCTCGACGCCCATCAGGCGGCACTTGCGTGGATAGCGTGGCTGTTGCCGCGCCAGCGTCCGGATGGCGGTTTCGATCGCTACTGCTTCAAGAACGCCCAGTACAGCGCATGCGCCGAAGCCGACGCCGACGACGCGATGATGGCGACCTGGATCGAACTGCTGGCCCGCTTCGCGCCGGCCGACGGACTGCCCGCTGCGTGGGAACTCAGCCTGAACCGCGCGGGCGCGCATCTGGACACCCTGCTCGGCAAGCCCTCCGGCGTCTATCAGATCTCGTCGACGCTGCACGTCGCGCTGCTGATGGACAACGTCGAGGTGCACAGCGCGTTCCAGGCGCTCGCGGCGTATTACGTCCGGCACGCCGACCAAACGCGTGCGGCCCCGTGGAGCCAGCGCGCCGACCGGCTCGCGTCGGCGATCCTGAAGGTGTTCTGGCGCGGCACGCAAACCGGCTTTCGCGCCAGCACGCAGCGGATCAGCGATACGACCTTTTATCCGGCGAAGGTCGCGCAGATTTTCCCACTGCTGTCCGGCATTCAGGTACCCGAGCAATCCAATGCGACGATCTATGCGCAGTGGATGCAGAAGTACGGCAAGACCTGGCTGCAACTCGCCGGAAGCGATTATCCATGGGGCTTGATCGCGCTGGTCGCGTTCAAGATGAACGACTGGAGCACCGTTGCATGCTGGCATGCGCGCTCGGGCCCGTACCGGCACGGCGCGCACTGGAACGTACTGGAGGAGTCGCTTTATCTGGCATTCGAGAGCCGGATGGCCGACCCCGTCGCGCCCGCGCAATGCGGATTCACGACGGCGGCGGCAACGGAGACCGCGTCGCGCTGACGCAAGCGTGCGCGCGGTCCGGGATGAGTCACCGGGAAGGAGACGTGTCATGTGTGGCATCGTCGGCGCGGTCGCGCAACGGGACATCGTCCCGATTCTGATTGAAGGTTTGCGCCGCCTCGAATATCGCGGCTACGATTCATGCGGCGTCGCAACGGTCGTCAACGGCCAGGCGCGCCGCGAGCGCAGCGTGTCGCGCGTCGCCGATCTCGACGCACATGTGCGCAGCGCCGGCCTGACCGGCAGCACCGGCATCGCGCATACTCGCTGGGCAACGCATGGTGCGCCTGCAACCTGCAACGCGCATCCGATCTTCTCGCGCGATGAAATCGCCCTCGTGCACAACGGCATCATCGAGAACCACGAAACGTTGCGCAAACAACTTTCTGACGAGCACTACGAGTTCGATGGACAGACCGACACCGAAGTCGTCGCCCACCTGATCCACAGCAAGTATCGCGGCGATCTGCTCGCCGCCGTGCGCGATGCGACGTCGCAGCTTCACGGCGCCTACGCGATCGCGGTGTTCAGCAAACACGAGCCGCAGCGGCTGATCGGCGCGCGGGTCGGCTCACCGCTCGTTGTCGGCGTGAAGGACGGCGAATGCTTTCTCGCGTCCGACGCGCTCGCGCTCGCCGGCATCACCGACCGCTTCATCTTTCTCGAGGAAGGCGACATCGTCGAGTTGACGCCGGGCGGCGTGCGCGTGCTAGATCGTTTCGGCGCACCGGTCGAGCGCGCGGTCCAGACCGTTTCCTCCGCGCAGGGCGTGGTCGAACTCGGGCCATACCGGCACTTCATGCAGAAGGAGATTTTCGAGCAACCGCAGGCCGTGGCCGCGACCATCCCCGATGCAGGGCTGTTCGATCCGGCGATATTCGGCCCGGACGCCGCGCGGGCGTTCGAGCAGATCGACAACGTGCTGATTCTCGCGTGCGGCACGAGTCATTATTCCGGACTGACCGCGCGCCGCTGGCTCGAAACGATCGCACGCGTGCCGGCGCAGGTCGAGATCGCGAGCGAGTACCGTTACAGCGACGCGCTCCCCACGCCGAACACGCTGGTGGTGAGCGTGTCGCAATCCGGCGAGACCGCCGATACGCTCGCCGCGCTCAAGTACGCGCAGGCGCTCGGCCATATCGACACGCTGGCGATCTGCAACGTGCCGACCAGCGCGATGATGCGTCAGACCAGCCTGCGGTTCCTGACGCGGGCCGGTCCCGAAATCGGCGTCGCGTCGACCAAGGCGTTCACGACGCAGCTCGTCGCGCTGTTCATCCTTGCCGTGACGCTCGGGCGGTTGCGCGGCTACGTCGACGACGCGCAGCTCGCGCGCTATACGACGCAGTTGCGACGGCTGCCCGGCGCGCTCGACGACGTGCTCGGGCTGGAGCCGCAGATCGAGCGCTGGGCGGCGGAATTTGCGCAACACGAAAATGCGCTGTTTCTCGGGCGCGGGCTGCATTACCCGATCGCGCTCGAAGGCGCGCTGAAGCTGAAGGAGATTTCGTATATCCACGCGGAAGCGTATCCCGCGGGCGAGCTGAAGCACGGTCCGCTGGCGCTCGTGACCCACACGATGCCCGTCGCGACGATCGCGCCGAACGATGCGCTGCTCGAAAAACTGAAGTCGAACATGCAGGAAGTCAGGGCGCGCGGCGGCCAGCTTTACGTGTTCGCCGATGCCGATACGCGGATCGACAACAGCGAAGGCGTGTCGGTGCTGCGGATGCCGGATTACTACGGACTGTTGTCGCCGATCCTGCATGTGGTGCCGTTGCAGTTGCTTGCGTATCACGCCGCGTGTTTGCGCGGCGCGGATATCGACAAGCCGAGGAACCTGGCGAAATCGGTGACGGTGGAGTGATGGGGTCGTGTAACGCGCGGCGGGCCGGCGAGGGTCTTCAAGGGGATTGCCTCGCCGCCTTCTCAACCGTCCGTGCGATTGGTAACAAAACCCTGCTGAGCAGCCCAGAGGGCAATGTCCTGCTTCTGGATCGCGGCAGCCATCAATTCCGGAAATCTATCGGGTGTGCAGGCAAAGGCGGGAATGCCGAGCGTGGCGAAGCGGGCCGCATTCTGGTGATCGTAACCAGGCGCGCCATTGTCGGCCAGCGCCAGCAGGCAGATGACGTTGACGCCGGCGGCCTTGAGCGTTGCGGCACGTTGCAGCATCTCTTGTTGATTACCGCCTTCGTATAGATCCGTGATCAACACGAGAATGGTTTGCTCCGGACGGTTGATCACCTGCTGGCAGTAGCCTAACGCGCGGTTGATGTCGGTGCCGCCGCCCAGTTGCACGCCGAACAGCAGATCGACGGGGTCGCCCGCTTCGTCGGTCAGGTCGACGACGTTGGTGTCGAACACGACCATGCGGGTACGTACCGCCCGTAGCGATGCCATGACAGCGGCAAACACCCCAGCGTAGACCACCGATGCCGCCATTGATCCGCTCTGATCCACACACAGAACAACGTCGCGCAGCGCCGAACGCTTTCGCGCATAGCCCACCAGTTTTTCCGCAATCACCGTCCGCTGTTCGGGCAGATAACGCGACAGGTTGGCGCGGATGGTGCGATGCCAGTCAATTTCGTTCAAGCGCGGCCGGTGGTTACGTTCTGCACGGTTGAGACTGCCACGTATCGCCTGGTGCATCGGCTCGGCCAGACGGCGCTCCAGTTCCTCGACTACACGCCGCACCACCCTGCGCGCGGTCTCCCGGGTTTTGGCCGGCATCACGCGCGACAAAGACATCAGGCTGGCAACCAGATGAACATCCGGCTCCACCGACTCGAGCAGTTCCGGTTCCAGCAGCATCTTGCGCAGATTCAGGCGCTCCAATGCATCCTGCTGCATGACCTGTACTACGGATGTTGGAAAAAACTCGCGAATATCGCCCAGCCAACGCGCAACATTCGGACTACTGGCACCGAGGTTGCCCTGGCGGTCGCTGTCATATAGCGCCGCAAGGGCATTGTCGGCACGGATGAGTTCCGTGGGCAACGTCGCACCGCAGCTTTCCTGGGCGTCACTGCCCAGAACCAGGCGCCAGCGCTGCATGCGGTCGGATTCGAGATCCGTGTTGACGCTCATGTCATTTCCCCAGGATGGCGGCGAGCACCGGCAGCACGCGGGCAGCCCGTGCATGGTCGAGTTCGGCGACGGCGGCTGCCACGACGACGGGCGCGTCCAGTCGCCGAACCTTGCTGCCCATTTCGCGCCGTTCGGCAGCGTGGAAGTCGGCGAACGCACGGCGCAGCAGCGGCAGACGTTCAAGAAAGACATCGTGCGCGAGGCCGGCAAGCCACGCGTCGATGACGCGCCAGAGCGCATCGTGTTGCAGCAACAAGAGCCCGCTTCCGCGCAGGAGTCCGGTCAGCCAGCCGGTAGAGTCTGCCGGCGGGACAGCGACGGCAAGCGCGAGGCCAGCCTGGCGCGCGAGTTCCTCGGCATCGACACGCTGACGGTCGAAGGCCAGACGCAGTGCGAAGCCGCGCACTGCGGGGGCGACGGCATCGTCTGCAGTCAGGTTGACCAGGCAGTCGAGCCAGTCGTCGCGCAATGCTGCAATGTCCAGCGTATCGAGCGCGCCCTGCACGCCGTCGAGTTGCGCCAGCATCCCGGTGGCAGCCGCTTCGTCCATATGGCTTGCGGCTGCCGCGAGCCCGACTACGATACGTTCAACCAGCCCTTCGACGATGGGTTGCAGATCCGCAACGGTGGTTCCTCGCACGTCACCATATCGGACCACACGCGCCAACGGCGGCAACGCAGTCATCAGATGCGCCAGATCGGCCGCGACGGCCGCCTGCGTCTGTACACAGGCAAGCAGAACATCGATAGCGACAGGAAGTCGTGCGAGCACGGCCCGGTCGAGCATTCCGGTGAGTTGCGGCAATTCCGCGCCCGCGCGTGCGCTTTCACACAGACGGTGCGTTGCGGCATCCTCGATCGTGTTGCCATAGCGACTGGTGGCGATGAGCGCGACAACCATGTCCGGCTGCCAGCGCAGTTCCCATGTCTCACGGAAGGTGCCGGTACGATTGTTGTCTCGCAGCAGCGTGCCCCAGCCCACGTCAAGCAGATTGAGGCGATGCAGCAGCACGCTGCGCTGTCGACCGCCCTCTTCGCGCAGATCGAGATCGATCTGCTTGATCTCGGTCGTCGGTTTGAGGCGCAGGCGCTTCTGACATGCCTCGAGATCCCGCTGTAGCGGTGCCGCCACGACAGATTCCGGCACCGAGCCCAGTTGTTCACCGATTTCGAGCTTGCGACGGATCAAGGACAACGGCTCGGCCTGACCGTGACAAAGTACGGTCATCATCGCTTCACGTTGCTCGGCCAGCCCCGGTATCGGCAAATCTCGGATCGCAGCGAGCGCATCGGCCAGACGTACGGTTTCGATCACGCTGGCGGACGGCGCATCCAGCCCTTCCGCGCGCATCAAGCGTGCGCTCTCGGTTACCCAACGCAAACAGGCGGAGTCCGGGTTTTGCCACAGGTGACGATACCAGCCCGGTGATTCGACACCCGCGCCGTACCCGCCGGCGTAACTCAGACGATCGTTGCTCCACGGCACCCAGGTTGCTTCTGTCCGGGTCTTGGGCAAGCCCTTGAGGAGCGCCGTGTCGTCCTTGATCCTGGCAGCCT
Source organism: Burkholderia pyrrocinia (assembly GCF_001028665.1). Taxonomy (NCBI): domain Bacteria; kingdom Pseudomonadati; phylum Pseudomonadota; class Betaproteobacteria; order Burkholderiales; family Burkholderiaceae; genus Burkholderia; species Burkholderia pyrrocinia. The sequence continues at coordinate 2,711,836 of NZ_CP011503.1, read as the reverse complement.
GCGTCAATGCCGGAACGTGCCAGGCGCCGCACACGACAGCGATGTTCTGATAGCCGGCCCTTTGCGCTTCGCGCACCCGCGTGCGCATATGCGCTTCACGTCGCGCTTCGCGCGGCGGGGGCACCGGGGCGTGCTCGCGCAGCGCGACCATCGCCTCCCCGATGGCTGCAAACAGCTCGCCGGCGTCGCGACGCTGTTCGACTTCGATCTCCCACCACGATTCGTGATCGTCGTAACCTGCGGCGCGAGACAGTTCACCGATCGGGTCCATGCGCCAGGCCGGCGGTAATTCGACTTCCGGCTTCTCCGGTGACGGACGTGCCCCACCCTCCGCGTCGGGATCGATGGCAATATCATCGGCCTTCGACGCGGCTTCGGCAGTTGCCTGTTCTTGCGCGAGGGATTCGGCAAAACCATGCGTGGCGGGCAGATCCATGAACCACAGCGGCACGTTGTGTGTCGTCGCATGACGAATCGCCTGCCATTCCGGCGAAAACTCGGCAAACGGGTAAAACACGCCCAGCCGAGGCGCTTCGCTCGGGTAGACGAGTAACGCGACGGGAGGCCGCATGGCGGCGTCACCCGCTAACGCAACGATGGCATCCGCTTCCGGCGGCCCTTCGAGCAACACGACGTCAGGCTGTTGCACCGCAAGTGCAGCATGTAGCGCGCGCGCACAACCGGGGCCATGGTGTCGGATACCGTAGTATCGAACCGCCATCAGACCGTTTCCATGCAGGCGCGATAAAAATCCTTCCAGTCGTCGCGCTCTTTTACGACCGTCTTGAGATATTCCATCCACACCAGCTTGTCCTGCACTGGGTCCTTGACGATCGCGCCGGTCAGGCCCGCTGCCAGATCGGCGGCACGCAACACGCCGTCGCTGTAGTAGCCGGCCACCGCCATGCCGTGGCCCAGCACCGAAATCGCTTCCGCGGTCGAAAGCGTGCCGCTGGGGGTCTTGAGCTTGGTCTTGCCGTCCTCGGTCAAGCCGTTGCGCAATTCGCGGAACACGGCAACCACACGACGGACTTCCTCCAGCGCCGGCTTCTCGGCCGGCAACGCCAGCGCACGGCCCAGTTCGGCGACGCGACGGCTGACGATCGCCACTTCCTCGTCAAATGTCTCCGGGGTCGGCAGGATGACGGTGTTGAAACGGCGCATCAAGGCCGATGACATCTCGTTGACGCCACGGTCTCGATTGTTCGCCGTGGCTATCACGTTGAAGCCGCGCTGTGCCTGCACTTCGATGCCAAGCTCCGGCACCGGCAGGGTCTTTTCCGACAGAAGCGTAATCAGCGTGTCCTGCACCTCGCTCGGCACACGCGTCATCTCTTCCAGCCGCGCCAGCTTGCCGTCGCGCATCGCATTGAGCATCGGACTGGGGACCAATGCCTGCTCCGACGGCCCCTCCGACAACAGGCGCGCGTAGTTCCAGCCGTAACGTAATGCCGTCTCATCAGTGCCGGCCGTGCCCTGAATCAACAACGTGGAATCGCCGCTGATTGCCGCCGCGAGATGCTCCGATACCCAGCTCTTCGCGGTGCCCGGCACCCCGTAGAGCAGCAGCGCGCGGTCGGTCGCGAGCGTAGCGACGGCGATCTCCATCAGCCGGCCGCTGCCGATGTATTTCGGCGTGATCTCGAAGCCGTTGTCGAGCTTCCCGCCCAGCAAGTAAGTTTTGACCGCCCACGGCGACAGTTTCCAGTTTGCCGGCCGCGTACGCTTGTCATGGCGCGCCAGTTCCGCCAGTTCTTCGGCATATTGCGTTTCGGCGTGCTGGCGCAGCACGGTATTGAGGTTGTCGCTCACAGCGGCATCTCCTTGATCACGGTTTGTTTGGCTTGCATGAGCGTGACGATTTCACGCGCCTGTTCCAGCATTCGAGGTTGGCCGGCGAAGACGCCGCCAAGCCAGCCGGCATACAGTTCGACGACAGGTGACAGAAGGATCAAGTCGGCATCGGCTGCACGCAATATGGCCAACCGTGCCAGGCCGGCCAGGTCGTAACGCAGCATCAAGTCTGCCGGCGTTCGGCTTTGTTTGGCGTCCGAGAAAAAAGTGCGCGCGAAGGTGCGAATGACTTCGGTCGGCCACGGTGCATCCAGCCGACGAGCGAATGCAGAAGCCAGATCGACTTCGCCCAGCGCAAGCTGGCGGCACAGCTCGCTTTCGCAAACGACGGGAAGCGAAGCCTCCCACAACGCGGGTATCAGCGCGTTCAGTCGAGCCGATGGCTTGTCGCTGCCCAGCGCAAATCGCAGAAACGCCGCCGACCACTGGTGATCGCCAGCACGACACGCAGCGGCCGCGCACCCGGACAGCAACGGATCAGCCCAGTCGTTGCCCGCCATCAATGGAATCAGTACTTCCGCTTCGCTGCTCGCGGCCTCACTCCAGCGCGCGGGCGAAACGAGCGACAGCACCTGGCGTAACCATGACGCGCGCTTGCCCTCCCCGTGATTCGCCACATCGACGATGCCGTCGCGTACCCAGTCTTTCGGAAGTTCGCTCGGGATGTCGACGGTCAATACCGGGTCGTTGCGCTTGCCCAGGAAGGAGACGAACCTGGCGACGGCGCCGCTGGCAGGAGTTGCTGCTTGCCAGCGCACACAGGCGTCGGCCCGTGCCGTCATACGGCGCATGAAGGCAGAACCCGGTAATCGCGCGAGCAGGTCTGCCGCCGCGATACGTACCGTTTGTGCGCGATCGTCGAGCAGACTTTCCAGAAGCAACTCATCGTCCATGCCGAGATTGGCCGCCATCGCGTTGACGAATTGCTGGCGCGGATCCGCCTTCTCCTTCGGCAAGACATCGGCCAGCATGTCACGCGCTTTGGCGGCGTCGATGCCACGCAGCGCACGTAGCGCGTCGACGCGCGCCGCTGTCTCCCCCTCTTCCCATATCTGCAGCAACCCGGCTTCATCCAGATCGGGAGGTGCAAGCTTCTTCAGGCGCACATCCCAATCCGGGTTCTGTGATGCAAGCCATCGGCCACGCTCGCCAAGGACGTTATGCCAATGTGCCAACACCGAGGCTTTGCCTAGCACGTCCGGCAACAGCGCCGGCGGTAGCCGATAGCCAGCCTGCGCGACGCGCGGCGCCAGCCATTCGCTTAGTCCGGGTATCTCGTCCGCGATAGCGGACGCGATCAAAGGCGTGAGCATCGCAGGCGTTTCCCGTTCAACTTCGTCCGGCGCGGGGGCCGGCAGTATCGCCGTACGTGGCAGCCGTCCGGCCCCGCTGTAAACAGCAAGGCTACCGGCCTGCAACAATAGGCGCCGTTCGCGACTACCGTCCGGCAACAACGCATCGATCTCTGCCAGCGTGGACGCGTCGTACGGCACATTGGCAGTTCCGACGAGAGCGGTACGAACGAGATCCTCCATCACGCGCCTCCCGCCAGGCTTTGATAGCACCCATCGACATACACGCCCAGCGGGCGAATCGCACGACCGTCCCACTCCACGGCAACGGTCTGAGGGCGGCCGCCGGCAATCGCCAGCCAGGTCCAATGGTTGCCGCCATGCAGAGGTAGCCCATGCCCGCTCGGCGCGACGGCATGCCATGTACCGTCGGCGTACACCGGCACGACCGCGTCGAGTACGGTTGCAAGGCGATCGTGCCAAGGGTTCGCCGTCAGCGCATTCGCGGCGGCGTCGAGTAGGCCGATCTGATCCTGAGCGCGTGAGAAAGCAAGGGGTGACGGCAACGGAGCCGCAGTACCTTTAAGGATCGCGCGCTGCGATCCGGTCCCTGGCCAGAAGGCCAACTCACCGTCAAATGCGGTGCCGGGCAGCCAGGTCGCGGAAAAAGGTTGATTACCGACGGCAAACTGCAGGAACAGCGCATATCGACCGCTCGTCTCGCCGGAGAGCCAGGTCCGCTGCATCCGCACGCGGTCGTCAGCGTCGACAACCTGTCCGATCAAGTGCCAGCGATCACGCAACACTTCGCCGCTGGCCAACACGTCTTCTTCACGCACGCTAAACCCGATCAATTGCCGCAACTGCTGCTGCAGATCGACCGTGAGCTGATCGATTCGCTCGTAGGCGCGTACCGCCAACGCAAGGCGGCCGAGCTCGGCGAGCAGTTGTTCGGGCCAATCTTCACGGCCTCCTGGAAGTTCTGCCAACGCACGTACACGTGCCGCCAAGCCAGTTGCTTGTGCGTCGACCAACCGTGCGGCCATCTGCTCCCAGAACGCGGGCCCCTGCGCCGGCAGTCGCGCGAGACCGTTGCGTACCAAATCCTCCAGCCAGACTTGCAACCCGGCCATACCGTCGAGCACGCGGGTTTCACGCTTCTCGGCTCTCTTTCGCTGCGCCGCCTCATCTACCGGCGCGTCGGCCTTGATGGCCGCGCGTGCTTCCTTTTTGGCAGCATTGTTCGCGCGCTTGTCCAGCCATTCGCTGACCCACTCGGGCTCGTCGGCAATAGCAACGGCATCGTGCTGGTTGGCGACCAGGATCAACAAGCCAAGCGCATGCTTGCAAGGGAATTTGAAGCTGGGACACGAGCACTTACTCGCGAAATCGGCAAGATCCACACGGACCTGATAGGGGTTCTTGCCGCTCCCCTGGCACTCCCCCCATAGCACGCGGGCATTACGCCCAAGCATCGGCCACTGCTTCGGCTGCGCGAGCTTCTTGCCATTCGCGGCCGAACTACTATCCGGTGCCAACGCCAGAACCTGTTGTTCGGTGAGCTGCATATATGCGGCTTTGGTTAATGGTTACAAATAGACGGCCGAAGTCACTGTACCGACGTATCGCCAGGATAGTCGCCATAACGTGCGTGAATTCATGGCCGGATACGCAATGGAACTGGCAGCAAACTGTTCACCGCTCCATTGGTCGGTGAGCAGCGTCAACTCACGGTTGGCTGCGATCTCACCTGGAAACGAGAACGCTTCGTCAGGGTTGGATAGGACGCAGTTTATCGAGAATAAAGTTCTTGAAGGCAATCTCCTCGACCTTTTTGATCAAATAACTTTGTTCCTCGACCGTCATGTAACGGTTAGCTTAAATTTTGAAGAATATGAACGACATGATGTGAGAGCAATCCCACCATTTGTCATTCGAGAGGCAGTCGTGAACGCCTTAGTCCATCGCGACTATTCACAAGCGAATGCAAATGTGACAGTCGCCCTACATCCTGACAGATTCGAGGTGTGGAATCCGGGTAGTTTGCCAGAAGGCATATCGCCGGAAGCGCTTCCTCGCACGCATGTGTCACGCCGAGCCAAAACGATCACTATACCGGTGACACAATACGAATGCCAATCTGTTAGTCCGATCCGTCGCCACCCAATCCGGCCCGTCTCGTAACAAGGCTCGTATATCCATCGGACAGGGATCAGGCAGCGCTGGCCAGCCCGCCACGCCTTGCCATATAACCAGGACTCACCGACCGTTTCCGAACGGGCATTGACCATGTCGAGCTTTTTCCGCTTCTTCCCGCTGTCATCGACTCGCTCAGGTTGCATGAACTTCGGCCAGAAACAGAACACGGCCTTGACAACGCCAAGGCCATCACCGTCCGCCCATGCGATCGGCGCGGCATAGTCGGGATACACATCTGGCTCCCACGGATCGTGGCGGTACAGATCCGCCGATGCCGATCTTCAGCTCGTTGATGCCGGGATCTTCGTCTGACGTTCATATATGTTCACACTGCCCGCCCTCCCCCCCCCATTTTTGAGACTTAACGGCCCCATCTTACTGCGCGATAAGCTGTATATTCATACAGTGTTTTGCGTGCATCATGATATTGCCCCCATTTGACCCGTCCCCGTTCGACGCTATCTCGGAATGGTGGAACGCGTGCACGTCCGCCGAGGTTCATCGGCGGATTCTAGAGGTGCTACACCTGCGGATTACGTTGACCGAGATGAGTTCGCTTACTGGCGACGCTACGCGCATAATCGCGCACCTGGAGCAGGCAGACACATTGAAGTACGCCGCTCCGCTGCGTCGTTTGGCGATCAAGATCGACAAAGAAATTATGCGGGCCGGCCGAATGGGCAACCCACGTGCGCCCATCGCGCCTTTCTCCGATGAGTGGCGCGCACGTGAAACCATGAAATGCAGGCTCCACAACGTCCCCGGAGAACCAGATCCCGGCTCCGACAAGGCGACCAAGTTGCCTGAATTCCAGCGCCTGACTTGGGCAAAATTGCGCGACGCGTGGAGCGCAGCCAATTTCAAGAAGAATCGTTTGCTGACGCTAGAACAGCGCTTCGTGTTGGAAGTCGTGCATGTGCGCCGAACGCTGCGGCTCATGGAAAAAATGGTCTGCGCCGCCGAGCTGGCGCAGCAGATGCATCCGGTCTCGGTGTCCGGTGAGGATCTTGTGTGGATACGACGGATGACCGACGTCCCACACAATGCGGTCGTGCGGTGTATCGAACACGCAGTGCAACGCAATCGTTAATTCCACGCTGCCGAGATCGGACGACAGATGGCCGTCCGTGCGGGCCACGCTGTCGATGCGGAATGCACGAATCTCGTCAGCAAGCTGCGGCAAGACACCAGGTGGCAGCCTGCGCAAATCGGCTGGAAACCGGACGGCTTGAAGGATGGATTGCATGATGTCTGCTCCAACGCTAAACGTCGTCCAGAACCCGTCCGGGTACCGGTTCAACTGAATCCTTTCATAAACCAGAACGGTGGGCGATTGAGAATCTTTTGCCTATTGCGTTTTTTGTGTCGCAATCTTGAAAAATCCAATCTGATCTCTTATAACCAGTTCTCATGCGACTGAATTTTGAACATCGTGGTACTTCGTTCACGAAATTGCGAATTGAAGTGCCCGAGGTCGTCGCGATTTCGCGCAGCGGCGATGAGCTAGCACTCTGAATATAGAAATACCAATGGAAAATTGGCGCATCTTCTTCAATTATAAAACGGGGTAGAAACATGGACCGGTTCACCTGACAGCTCGGCAACTTTAATCCTCACGTCATTTCGTGCGCTTCAGAAATATTTTCTGAGGCGGGGGATTTATTTTCTTTTTAAGCGTGCCGTACTTGTCCGGCGGCCAGTGATGTGTCTTGTCATTCGACGATGGTTGACCTGCACGGAGATGCGATATGGACCAGATCAGCGAACGGACGATGGCGGATGCCCAGGTGCGCGGCAGCCTCCGCAAGTTACCTGTTCACCGGCTGTGTGGCGAAACGGTCAGCGAGTATCAGCGCAAGATCGAAACAACCTACGAAGGCGACCCGGCGGACTGGCGCAAGGCAATCGGCGAGTACCTGCTGTTCCAATTCGGTGTCTACGACGATCCACGCTCGACGCCGCCAATTTCGCTCGACGAGTCGGGAATCCGATACTTCGAGCGGCAATTGCGTCTCGCAGGATTCGACGAGCATGACCATTCGCCTGTCGGACGCATCCTCGACATCGGCTGCGGCTGGGGCTACATCCTGAAGTATCTCGCCGACCGCTTCGCAGATTGCGCTCGGCTCGATGGCGTCAACGTGAGCCACGAGCAACTCGAATACTGCGCGCAATTGCACGCGAAGCATGGCCTCGAAAGCAGGATCAACCTGTATCAATGCAACGCGCAGGACGTAGACCTGCTGCCCGACGCCGCGACGCCGTACGACCTGGTGATCATCCGCGGCGTGATCTCGCACTTTCCGAATGCGTTGTACGAAAAAGCGATGAAGGTGCTGTATCCACGCATACGCCCGGGCGGCTCGGTAGTGATTTCGGACAACCTGTACAACGTTGACCTAAGCGAATATCAGTCCGATACGCCGGACGAAGTCGACCGAATCGCGTGCAAGCACCGCAAAACGCCCGAGTACTTCGCAAAGGTGCTCAGAGATGCGGGCTTCACGCTGCACGACATGCGGGTGCTGCCGTCGAACATCGACGTCGCGCGCTGGCTGATGGATTCGAAGGCAAACATTGAGAAACACTTCCCGCATGGGACGACTGGCACGCTCGAGGAATTGCGGGTGCTCGCGGAGAACTGGTCGGTCGCGCTGATCAAGAACAAGGTGTCGACTTATAGCATCGTGGTCCGTCGGCCATAAGTACCACGCGTCCCAAATTCCCCTTTAGCCGCAGGAGACCTCATGAAATCGCGACATCGATCCCCCGATCCCGGTGATACGCGCCAACCGCTTCCCTACCCAAATGGATGGTTTGCGGTGTGCCTGAGCGGCGAACTGAAGACAGGCGCTGTGCTAACGGTTCCTTTTGCGGGACAGGAATTGCTGGTGTACCGGACCCGATCGGGTCGGGCGTGCATCGCTGAACCCTATTGCCCCCACCTGGGAGCGCATCTTGGTCATGGCGGCCGGATCGACGGGGAAGACATCGTGTGCCCGTTTCACGGCCTGGCCTTCGCGCCGGACGGCCATTGCGTACGGACCGGCAATGGCCAGAAGCCGCCATTTGCTGCATTGAGCCACCAGCATACCTGCGAGGTCAACGGCGCCGTATTCGCGTGGCGAGACAGCAGTGGGCAGCCGCCGAATTTTGCGTTGCCGGAATTCGGCTTCGAAGGTTTCTCCCGCCCGCACAGTAGCAGTGCCGAACCGACTGGCTACGTGCAAGACATGGTCGAAAACACGGCGGATGTCGCGCATTTCCCAGTGCTGCACGGCTTTACCGATACAGCGGTGACGCACCACGCCGACGACTGCCGGATCACGTTCGAACTCAGCGGGCGATGGCACGGCGTGGCGGTGACGATGTGTTTCACCAGCCACGGTCTTGGCTATACCGAAGGAGAAATCAATATACCCAACCTGGGCGTCCGAGTCCGAACGCAGTCTTTCGCAACGCCGCTCGCCCCATTGCGCTGGAAATTCAGGTGGAGTGACGCGTTGCGGATTCCACGGCTCGATGCGCTGCCGGTTGCGTTTCGCGCGGTGATCTATGCAGCGCTTTCCGGCGCCGCCCATCGTTGGTTTGCGAGGGTGGCTCGCGCCGATTTCGAAATCTGGAATCACCGTCAATATCTCGAGCACCCCAAACTCGTCGCGGGTGAAACCTCCATCTCTGCGCTTCGGCGATGGAGCAGGCAGTTCTACCCTGTTGCCGAGCTAGTCGTCAACGATCGAGCGGCATCAATCGTACTCGGGAGGACAACGCACCTGTCAGCGGAGCCTGAGGAACGCGGTATTTCCATTCTGGTCACCAACCAATAGCGAGGTCGGTCTTCATCATGAATGATGCTTCTGACATCGACAGAGTCCCCGCCGTGTACTGGCCCTTCTCCGTCAAATCTCATCTGCGCCTCGAAGAGGTGCATGTCGGGTCCGTCGCGTTTATGGACCGCTTCAGCTTGTATGAAGACCGCGAACAGCGCGACCGTCTGGAGATCGGCCGCGTAGGTGGTGGCCTGACTGGCTTGCTCTATCCGTCGGGGCCGCTGGAACTCGCGCAGATTGCTGCCGACTGGTCGATGGTCGTGTTTGCCTTCGACGATCACTACTGCGACGAAGGACCGACGCGCAACGATCCGGAAACGCTAGTGCAAGCCGTGTCGCGGATCCACCGGGCGATCGAGGCACCCGAGTACATCGAGGATCCAAACGACAACTATGCGCTCGCGTTTCGCGATATCCGAATTCGCCTGGAGCGCTTCGGGCCGCCGGAGTTGATCTATCAGTGGGTGGACGCGGTCAAGGGCTGGTATTTGCTGGAAGTGTTTAAGGCCAGCAACATTGCCCGTGGTGTCAAACCGTCGTTGAGCGACGGCGCCAATCTGCGTCTGCAATGCGGCGGCGGTTTTGCCTATATCGGACTGATTCCAATCGTCCGCCAGATTCCAGTGAGCATACGAATCCTAGCCGATCGCCGCGTTCGTGCGTTATCCGAAATGGCTAACATGATCGTCAACTGGGGAGGGGAAGTCTACTCGTACTTCAAGGAAGCACACCGGGCATATGACGACCACAACATGATCGACGTGGTCCGCAATGCGTATCGATGCGACAAGGAGGAGGCGCTTGTGCTGTCCAATCGGCATTACGAGCAGATCGTCAGGCGGTTCATTGAACTGCGACTGGAAGTGCTCGCAGGGACCAGCGATCCGGCATTGGCCAGCTACCTGGATGCACTAGTCGACTACGCAAGCGGAGGACTCTACTGGTGCCAGACGACGCTACGCCATATCTTCCGGGATACCTTTAGGGACAGCGGTAAAGCCTATGAGCATGACGGTTTTACCGACGTCACGAAAGGGGGGGCAGCAGCACTGCCAGTCGTTCCGTCGCTGGCGTGGTGGTGGCACGTTGGCGAGTCCTCGATGAAGTGAGCTCCGCCTGAATTCTCGCCTTTCGAGGTATTCGTACCTTCCGTGGAAATACTGATGGTCCGTTGCCGTAGCCCCTCGTCCTGTCAGGCTCCACTGTGCTGTGGCAACGTCTCAAATCGCGAAACACAAACCTTTGGTCAGAAAGGTGCTTCCCGGGCCGTCACCACATACCGTCCGCGCCGCGCGAAGCCGGCAAGTGGAGCAGCCCCCTGAAACGCCGGACACAGTCACCCACTTACAATAACGGGTAGGCATAAGACTGTGTTTTTGACTAACACCAGGCAGGAAGTGATGGAAGTGTTGACGGGCCCGGAGCGCCGGCGGCGCTGGACGGCGGAGCAGAAGCTGGCGATGGTTCGCGAGAGTTTCGAGCCGGGGAAATCGGTTTCGATGGTCGCGCGCCAGCACGGCGTGAATCCGAACCAACTGTTCCACTGGCGCAAGCTGTACCAGGACGGGAGCCTGTCAGCGGTCAAGGCTGGCGAGGAAGTGGTTCCCGCCTCAGAGCTGGCCGACGCGCTCAAGCAGATTCGTGAGCTGCAACGGATGCTCGGCAAGAAGACCATGGAGAACGAGATTCTCCGCGAAGCAGTCGAGTACGGCCGGGCAAAAAAATGGATAGCGCACTCGCCCTCGCTGCCGGAGGACGACCAGTGAAACTGGTTTGTGAAGTTCTCGGCGTGTCGCGCTCGAACGTATCGGCACGACTGTCGCGTCCGGCGACGTGGCGCGATGGCCGTCAATCGAGGCAGACTGACGACGCGACCGCGGTCGAGGAAATCCGCCGGGTCATCGGCGATTTGCCCAGCTATGGCTATCGCCGGGTTTGGGGCATATTGCGCAACGAGCGCGTCGCGGTTGGGCTGGTGCCGTTCAATGCCAAGCGCATCTATCGCGTCATGCGCACGCACGGGTTGCTGATGCAGCGCCGGCCGCTTCCGCCTCACCCCCAACGTCGACACGATGGCAAGGTGGCCGTCGCGCGCAGCAATCAGCGATGGTGCTCGGACGGCTTCGAGTTCCGCTGCGACAACGGCGAGCCGCTGCGGGTGACGTTTGCGCTGGATTGCTGCGACCGAGAGGCGATGAGCTGGGCGGCCACGACAGCAGGCCACAGCGGCGACATCGTGCGAGACGTGATGCTGGCTGCAGTGGAAAATCGGTTTGGCAACGAGCTGCATACGCCATCCGAAATCGAGTGGCTGAGCGACAACGGTTCGGGCTACACGGCCGACGACACGCGCCGATTCGCAGTGGCCATCGGCCTGAAGCCATTGACCACACCGGTGTGCAGCCCACAAAGTAATGGGATGGCCGAGAGCTTCGTGAAGACGATGAAACGCGACTACGTCGCCTTCATGCCGAAGCCGGACGCAGCGACTGCTGCACGCAACTTGGCCATCGCGTTCGAGCATTACAACGAGAAGCATCCCCATAGCGCGCTGAAATACCGCTCGCCTCGCGAGTTCCGGCGCTCGATGGATTCGGCAACCTTAGTGTGACGCTGTGTCCGGTATTACAGGGGCAACTCCAGCAAGGCACTCAGCGTGTCACGGCTTGTGTTCGCACTACGCGTGATAGCTGGTGATTTTCGGGAGGTTGCGGTCCACCACCTCAGCCAGTCCTGTCGTCCCACCTAATGCGAGCGCGGTTCGATGCTCATTAACATCTGCTCATCAAGCCGCGATCTCTGACACCGGAATCGGGGAGCGCCCCTACCTAACACAAAACGTTGCAGGTGATCCAAAGCCGCCAGATAGCGATGCTTGGGGATCACGGCCAGTTGCTCGTCATGTACGCTCAACACGCGCTCGACGTCAGCCAACTCGTTCTCGATAAGCGTCCAAGCCTCACCGCGTTCGGCTCGCGCGATACAAGCATCCAATACTGTTTCCGCCCGTCGATACAGGTCAAGATCAGAACCGGAAGCCGTCTCGCTTCGCATGAAAAACGCTAAGCCTAAGTAGACGACTCGCATTAGACAGATGTAGTGGTCAACTAATCCCGGACACTGCGTTAAGTTTTTCTTCCGCAACCGCCGGCGCCAGTCCGTCATTGAACTGATGCGGCCGTATCCAGTTGTACCGGTGCATCAGGTAGTGGCTGATGTCCCGGTGTGCCTCCTGCGCCGACATGTAGCCCACTGACGGTAGCCATTCGGTCTTGAAGCTGCGGAACAGCCTCTCCATCGGGGAGTTATCCCAACAATTTCCTCGACGGCTCATGCTCTGCTGTATCCGATAGCGCCAGAGGCGCTGACGGAATTTCCGGCTTGCATATTGGCCGCCTTGATCCGAGTGAAACAGCAAGCCTTGCGGTCGACCACGTTGCTCATAGGCCATCTCCAACGCCTGCACGACCAGATCGGCATCAGGGCGTGTCGAGAACGCCCAGCCAACAACCCGACGCGTGAACAGGTCGAGTACTACGGCCAGATAATGCCAACGGCCCTGCGCCCAGACATACGTGATGTCACCACACCACACCTGATTCGGCGTACCAACCTCGAATTCGCGATTGAGATGGTTCGGGATATCGATCCGCTCGACCGTGGCCTGCTTGTAGGCATGGCGGCCCGGCTGCTTGCAGATCAACCCGAGTTCTTCCATCAAGCGGCTGACCTTGAAGCGGCCAATCGCCGTACCTTCCTCGCGCATCATGCCCATGATGCTGCGACTGCCAGCAGAGCTTCGACTCTCGATGAACAGCTCGTGTACCCGGCTACGCAGTGCCATTCGCTCGGCATCAACGCGTCGGGCTCGCCATCGGTGTGCATACAGGCAGGACCGCGACACGTCGAATACCGCGCAGATCAGCTCGACCGATTCGCTTGCGCCAATCTGATCAATTACTTCGTACGTTCGATGCCTTCCGACATCAAGAGCGCGGTAGCCTTTTTTAAAATGGCCTTCTCACGCTCGAGGCGTTCGATACGCGCCTCGAGTTCCTGAATACGCTGTTGATCCGGCGTGATTGCCTTGCCCTGCGGCGTGACGCCCTGGCGTTCCATCTGAAGTTGCTGCACCCAGCGGCGCAGCACCGTCTCGCCGACGCCGACCGAGCGGCTTGCTTCCATATGGCTATAGCCCTGGTCGAGCACCAGACAGGCGGCTTGCTGTTTGAACTCCGGGGAAAACGTACGTCGTTGCTTGCTCATCAGACACCTCTTCATGGCGAACATTCTCGCCTAAATCAGTGTCCGGATTCATTAGACCACTACACTCACGGGCCATCAGCGTGAATCCCGCCGTGGCCAGGTAGTCACGAATTTTCGAGAGGCGATCGTTGCCGGTTGCCATAAAAACAGCGCTCGTTACCAATAACAAACCATGTGTTACCCAACACCCCAGCCCGGCAAAAGTGTGGGCACTAGGTACTATACATTTGTGAGTGCGGATTTCACTACATAACCGATGACGGTGTCGACACGGGGCTACCTGCTCGACCTCAAACTCAAACGAGACTTGAGATTAGGTGACAGCCGCACGTGGCGCGGTGGCCGTGACGAGCGATCGGAATACCATCATCCGTCATCGATGGATCGCCTTCCTCGATGAGGTTAGGTGAGACATCGGGATGTTGGGGGCACGACACGCGATCACCCTTGCGGGCGACATAGCGACCATCGAAACGCATGGTCGCCGAGCCCGTTTCGACCTTGCCGCCATGGTCGGTGTCGTCGCCGATGCGGATAAGATCAATCATGGCGGGATAATCAATAAAGTATTGTTCCCAGGAGGAATTTGTATTTTTTGTTATTTGATGCCCAGGTTCCAACATATGCGCTATCAAACTTCTTTCCAGTGAATGTCGCGACAGGCACGTTTCCTGAGCTCGAATATTCTGTTAAGTTCATACTTCCATTCGCCACTGTTCCTTTAATTGAAATTGGCGCCTTTTTCTTCAGATAGATGTAACTGCCGTCGACCGTGCCAGCCTCACTTTTGGGCAAGGATGCATCTATCCAAAAATCCTTTCCAATCCATCCACCTAAACGCTGATGTACTGGGTCAGCCTTGCAACCAGAAAGGCAGAGTAATGCGCTTGCGTCGGGCACGCTGTTGGAAGGGAAAGCGTACGTTGCCACCGACCAAACTCTCGTATCAGCATCGTATGCTGGCACTGTTACAACAAGCCCTGCTTGGCTTGCAACTCTGATTGCTTCTGTGTTGGTCGGAGTCGGCGAATCATTATTCACATTCCCATTGCACAGACCCTTAAAGGCACTCGCCAAAATGGTTTTCCCTCTGGTCAAGACCACATCCCCTCGGCAACTTTGCCCGCCCCATCGTTCACCATTCACTAACGTCATCTTCGAGAGCGATATGTAATTCTTAGCATGCAACTCGCCATTCTTGTAGGAGAAGATGAGGACGGTCCAGTTTTTTGACGATGAAGAATCGCTGTATTCCAAAGCCAGACTTGTCTTGCTTTCATAGAGCGTAGCATCACTCACGACTCCCTTGAAATCGGGATCAGAAGACAAGTGTGTACCGCTAGCACTATCCACGAGATAACCACTGCTATCCAACTGGAGGCCGCAGTGCTTCCCAGATGAATTCGCATCGCAAACTTCCAGACCAGGAATCTGATAGCTGCCCGCCAGTGCAGTTGACGCAAATGCAAACGCGAGGCATGTTCCAAAGCTAAACTTAGCAATCATTTCGTTTCCCTGATAAGCTTCTCAAATTTCTCGGCATAAAACTGAAACTGCTCGGCTTTGTCTGGATGACCTGACCCCGCCGGACTATCGCCATTAATAATGTAGCGAGCATGATAATAGTCAGGCTTTGTTCCATCGAGGTGAGTTGATAGCGAGTTCCCCCCTCTAAACAATCCATCCCTCATTCCAATCATCATAATTCTCACCGCAACCGGTAAATCCAAGACCAAATCTGGATTTGCGACAATATCGGCACCAGCTATTTCTTTAAATTTCTTGTATCCAATTTTCCACGTAAGTTGAACCAGTCCGCGCCCCCGATATTTATATCCATCTCCAGCTTCTGTGTTTCCGTTGGCTATAGCCCGTTTTTTATGTGCCTCTGTTGCATGAGGACCAACTCCGTAATTTGTCTCCGCCTCATCATATGAAATTCCTTCGCATATCGGGGAGAAGAAATGCTGAGTATGCCAGTCATATGACTCAATTCGAGCTGTTGCCAGCATATACGCAAGGTACTCTGTTTTGCATTCCTTGAAATGGACCGGGTATTGCTTCATCATTTCGGTCACAAGATCATGCAAGCTCTTGACCGACTGGGGATTCATCGGTGGCAACGTCACATGTTTCTTGCCTTCGAACCAGCCAAATTCAGTCGGATGTTGATCCGCATATCGCTTGCAAAACTCATCCACGTTTATGCAATTGCAGGAGCCTGATGCCGAAAAATTTCCAATCAGCCCGATCGGATGAAAATGCCACGGCTTTGGCTCTTTCGGCAGAATCTTCGCGTCAATCCCCTGAACATCCTCCCACCACTGCAGTTTTCTGATCCGCTCCATCTCGTTCAGCCATTTCCACGGCACGAGCTTCATATGGGGCGTGATGTCCTCCCACTTCCCCATGTTGCCGCCCCATTCGCTCTCACTTTTCACGACTATGTGCGAGATTGCTTCGGCTAACCATGGCGTCTTCTGCGCATCCGCCAATTCCGCGGCAGTAACCTTGCCATCGTGATTGACATCAATGGCTTTTTCGAGCTTCTGGATGAGCTCACTGGTGGCCAATGCATCAGCACTCGGCTTGAAGTTATCCTGATCCTCTCCCATGGCCAGTTCAGCGACGAACAGGTAACGCTTGAACATATCGACCATCGTGGTCGAACTGTTGTCGACGAGCTCGAACCCCGGCCAGTCCCACTGGCTACACAGCTGCACTTTGGGATGGTCCCGTTCACGCACCCAGCCTTGACGGGTTCCACCGTCTTTCGTGCCGACCGTCACATTCCACCAGCGTTTCGTTTTTCCGCTCGCGTCCTTGTCTTCTCGTGCCAAGCTTTGCGGTCCCTGCTTGTCGAGATCGACCACCCGAAACATGACCCGGAAGTCCGTTGGGGGCCCGTCTGCTTGGCTAACCTTTAGCGGAAAGTCTTTCCAGCCCTTGACAGGCGCCGTCGTCATTTGATTTACAAGACCTAGGGCGCTGTCGATCCAGAACGGGATACCGGTCGGCGTCTCGATTGCCTCAGGTTTTTTCGCAGGCTTTGCCTTGTGCTTCTTCCCCTTGCCAGCCGGAGCAGCAGGCTCCGGTTGCACGGCGGGAATTCTTACTGTCTTGGGCTGTACCTTGACCCATCGCGATTTCGGATCGCTGACGGGAACAAGCTTCAAACCCGTCTGCTCAAGGGTGTAATCTGGATCAGGCGCTTTCGTCACGAGTTTTGCACCTGTCAGAACTTCCAGAAAAGGCTTGTCCATATTCGGATCTGCCGCCGACAATTCCTTCGCGCGCGCCTGACTCTTGGCGATGAACGCTGGAAGATCGTTGCCCGCAAAAACTTCGAGGTGCAGCAACGGTCGGGTGGGCAACGGCGGTGTGGGCTTCGCTTCCCTGTATCGCTGGTATTGTCCGATATGCGCAACAACGTCTCCCGCCTTGACGGGGTACGGCTTCTTGAGCACGACCACCTTATCGACGGGGCCAGACTGGGGAATCGGCTCGAGCTCCGAAACGAAAACGTAACCCCACTTCAGTTGCACGTCGGGCGGCTGACCAACGACTGGGCCCACCGGATCACCTTTAATGATCTTCGTGATTTTTGCCCAGCCCTTGCGCCCACCGTTATCGGCCTCATTCACAGTGAGTTCCGTGCCCTCGGGTAGCAAACCGAGGAGCTTGGCGTTCGGAGTAATGCGAACCCGCACACCCGATACAGGCTCCGGCAGCGCTTCATCTGCGCCTCGTTGCTGCGGCGACGAATCGTCATCGGGCGCACTCGGATCGATCGGCTTCGGTTTCGGAAGGTCCTGTTTGTTCGGTTTCAATGCTCGATACGAGCGGTCAGCTTCCCAGTACGGAAGAGGCTTGAGTTGCGGAGCCTTGATGTCCGCACTCTCCGTTTTGGGCTGATCGAGCGCGGCTTTATACGTTTTCCAGTCGAGCGTATGCATGTACAGACTGAAGAACGTCAGCGTTTCACCGGGTTGCGGACCGGAGGACGCGGGAGCTGGTGTCGGGACCGGTGCCGGAGGCGTTGCATTGCCGCCTGAGGCGGGTGATCCAGCTGGTGCATTTGCGGGGGCGGGGGCTGGTTCCGTCTTTTTCGGTGCGGGTGGCAATTGCAAAGTATGGCGGATCAGCACAAAGCCCCGCGAGTACAACGCATGACGCTGGTCCTGGTAGGTCAGCGTGGGGTATTCGTTGTCGAGTCGGTAAGCGACAACCTCGCCCGTGGCGATGGCGCGTACGCCTTCGTCCTGTTTCAGGGCCTCACCTGTTTTCTGCCCGAAGTGAATGCCGCCGTGCCAGATGCCGCTAGCTCCCAGTGGATAAAATCCATCCTCCGCAGTCGCAAGCACCTTCATGTAGGTCATGGGGTCTGCGGCATCGGACGCTGCACCTTCCTTGGCAGCAGGCGAAAATGGATAGCTCCATGCAAGAGGCGTGTACGCGGGCTTGGCGTCCGGCTCAGGCGTCTTCGGAGGTTGTTTTTTTGGAGGGTGCTTATCCGTCATGGCAATTGAAATCGTAAGTCGTTATCGTGCTTCAGGAACGGGGCATCTCGATCAACCAGAGAAATCGTCCGCGTAACCACCATGCTTCGAAATCGGCGTGCCGTTCAGCGGATCACGCAACGTCATGGTCGACGCCCCGGGCTTGTCCCACGACGCGCATTTTTCGAGAATCTGGCCCGACGTCCCGTTCTCGATCATGTCAGGCGTGATCTTGATATACGATCCACCGACATTAAGAATCAGTTCCTTTTCTGCGCGCAGAATCATCCGTCCCGATGCACTCTCGATCTTGACGTCCTGCTGCGCCAGCATCGTCAACGCATCGTTCTGAGCCTGAATTTCGATAGGGCCTTTGGTCGCGAAGATTTTGATCCCGAGGTTTTGAGCGTACAGGCTGATCTTGCTCATCACGCTCGCGAGCAGCGACTTCCCGGCTGCGAGATTGACATTTTTCCCCGCAACCAAGTTGACCTGTTGATTCGCCGACACGTGAATCGATTGCTGGCTGGACAGGCCAACACCTGCCGGGCTCGACAGCAGCAACGCCGGTTTCGCAAAGCCACTGGCATTCCCCGTTCCGCCGCCAGCCGTGCGGCCACCTTTAGTAACGCCGGGAACGTTGCCCTGCGTCATCTCAGTAAAGGCCTTCATCGCATCGCTGCCGTCCTGCAGGCTTTCGGCCCGATTCGTTTCGCTCGCCTGCGAGACCGTCTCGAATACTGCCTCCGAAGCTGCGAGCTGATCGGTCGCGGCCGACACGTTCATTGGC
This sequence comes from Burkholderia pyrrocinia, assembly GCF_001028665.1. Classification (NCBI taxonomy): domain Bacteria; kingdom Pseudomonadati; phylum Pseudomonadota; class Betaproteobacteria; order Burkholderiales; family Burkholderiaceae; genus Burkholderia; species Burkholderia pyrrocinia. The sequence goes on along the minus strand of NZ_CP011503.1, from coordinate 2,693,106 downwards.
TGTACCGCCGCCGGGTGAGTCGAGATCGACAGACCTTGCACCGCCCGAATCGCTCCATGCGCCTCCGACTTGAGATCGAAGCCACTGCCAACGAACGAGCCGCGCGTGTTATCGGACTGTTCGATCAGATAGCCAAGATGCAGGTGAGAACTGTAGCTCGACGAGTAAAGTTGAGCCCGGTTCTGCCCGCTCGAGTCGTCCATGACAAGCTGGTTGAAGCCGTCGCCGCCATACTCGCGGGAGCGGAAGCCAGACAGCAGGCCGTGCGTATGCCATACCGGCATCGTCGCGCCCCCGTGCAGTCGCGAGATGATCACCGGTCGGTCGCAATCACCATTTACGAATCCTAGAAGCACTTGGTCATCTTTGCGCAACGGGAAATAGCCGCCGCGCCTAGCGCCCGCGTCCGGCATCGCTGCGCGAATCCACGACGTGGACTTCGTATTGCGATCCTTTCGACTGTTCGACGTCCGGACCCGCACACGATTGCCGTCGTCCGTGTAGATTTCCTCGTCGCTGTCCGTCACGACGATCGCCGTCTGCAAGTGCATCTCGGGCTTCTCGTGCTCGAACGGGCTGCGGAATGGCGTCTTGCGGCGTTGCGCTTCGATCTCGACGTGAAAAAATCCGATACCGCCATCGCGATGGCTCACGGTCGTACCGACCCCGGTCGCGTGGACCTGCTCGATCTCGCTGCGCAGGCTGCGCGGGAATCGCGTGAGGGCGTCCATGCCGGGCAAGTTATTCTGGATCAACCAGTCGCTCGCGATGATTGACAGTTCGCGCTCCTCCTCCGGCAACGCATCGAAGAGGGGATGTCCCGACACCTTGAACCAGTAGCCGGGCAATGCATAGCGGGGACTGCCGATCGCGAAATAGCGCTTTGCTCGGGAAGCCCATTCCTCGGTGCGGATGCGGGCCTGTTGTTGTCCAGCATCAGACTCGGCCCATGTCTGCGAGCCGGTATAGAGATACTCTTCGCCTTGACCGGGTAACTCATCCAGGTCAGCCGCTGGCGTGCTAGCCTGTTTATCAAGGTCAGGTCGCTTATAGTCGGCGGTGCCGAGTGTCAGCGTCGCACTTTGGGCGTCCTGCTGTTCGCTCAACTGGGTAAGCCCGTCGAAATCCTCGTCGGTACCCGCGTGACTGAACTTCATCTCCGAATTCGGCAGCGACGGCCCGAAATACAGATCGTCCATCATGACGACCTTGTGCGACTTGCCGTCTTTCGCGAAATCGAAGCGCGGAAACACGCCGACTTCCTCCAGACTCCGGTGCACGAAATTCCAGTCGGTTTCCCACTGCACGCGGTGCGAATACGAGCGCATCGCCGCGCGCAGTTCCTGTCCATAGTTGCCGGAAGCCTGCGGATATTTGTCGAATATGTCGGTGAGAATCTGCCAGCCGCTGGCTTCCTGCCAATCGCGCCGATCGCTGCTGAGCCTGAGGAAGCTTAGCCACGAGGAGAACTGGAGTTGAAAATACGAAACGGTTCCATCATTTCCAAGGCGGCGAACCCGCTGCACATAGCCATGGATCGGCAGATAGCCGCCGTCGGTCTGGCGAATCCAGAGCGTGACGGGTTGCAGCATCAAGGCGTTGAGCTTGATCTTGTCGCCCATGACGGACGAGGCGTCGACAATCACCTCGAAATTGCGCCCAAGCCGCGCGTTGATCTTGACGTACAGCGGCGTGAGCCAGTCGTCACCAAGCGGTGTGTCAAGTTTGACGATGCGATCGAACTGCGCGTAGCCTCCGCGCAGCACCTTCAGCAAGACTTCCCCGCTCATGCGGCCACCCCGTTTCGTACAGAACGCGTCCGACCGTAACTAGACATCAAAACGCCGGGACTGCGTATGTGTTATATGAAAATTACAAATTACAAACATCTATATTAAATTACGCCTTCACCTAGAGACCGCCGCCGACCCAAAGTGTGTTTGCGGGAGATGCCTCCAAAGATCATACCAAAGTCCGCTCGCCGCGATAAAGGTGCCGTGACGATTTTTGACTGTCTTCTCGATGCTATCCACCGAAACTCATCGCAGAGTCGAATACTGACCTTCACAGCGGCACAACCAAAAACCAATGTCGTCGACCTGTCGATCGTCAAGTCGCCAACCACTCAATGTGTTATTTATTATAAGAAACCAGAGCGGTTGACGGCCCCCTCACGGGCTTTCTACGTCACCCCAGTGAAAAGACGAGGTACTAATAGACCGCATCTATTCTGACAACAAATTATGTAGCCTTCTCCACGACTTTGAGGTTCGTAGCGCAGGATCAGCCTCGACAATTTCATCCAACAACTCCCGCAAACCCATTGGGGGATAGTTAGGTGCCGGCTCGATAATCTTGTCCATCACGAAGAGCACTTGTTTTGGCCATCGCCTAGAAAGTGACAGATTGTCTGTCATTTTTTCCCGCAAGCTGTAAATCACGACATCCGGATGTTCAATTGGGGTAAGATAGTCACGCACAGCCTCTATGATCTTACTGAAGAGATTTGGTAACTCATGAGCTAGGCGAATTATGCCTTCCGTGATTGCACCAGTCTGAAACACAACTTCCTGCGGCCAAGTCGACGCAAAAAACGACTTTCCAAATGTTTCCCATGCCGATTGATCCACCACGATTCGTCCAGCCATCCATAGTGCGGACTGCCGCCCCAAATCACTGAGCCCTTGTAGAATACGGCGACATTCTTCATCATTAATATATCGACGATCCTTAGTTCGCCAATATCTCGCAACAATTAACATATGCACCGCATTTCTTTCAAGTTCCGCGTCTGACAACGGGCCTTGGGATTCCGAGAAAAGTTCTACAAAATCAGCTTTCAACAAATGAAAGAGCGTAGCCGAAGGCACATTCGCCTCCCAAATGAAACCCGCCCATGCCGCGTCTGATAGTGTGTTCTGGCGAGAGAAAAATTGAAGTAGTCGGCGCTTTACCCACCGACTATCCACATAAAAGAGAAAATTCAATCGTCGGCCAACCAAGGTGGCGGCATGATGCACACCATCCCCAGAGGATGTAAGTGCTCGGTAGATTCTTTCAAGCAGCTCGGCATCGAGTCCCTCATTTGATTGATAGCCCCCTTCCCTCAAAGTAGAAAACAACGTCTCCACCATGCGACCTATAGGTGCATTTATAGCAAAATCCACCGACCTCGTAAAAGATTTCACCTCCCCATCCCGCCTTACCTCGCGAATAGCACTTACCGTTGCCCTACTCCCGATCGCAACAATTTTATCGAACACTCGATCCCATAGGCTCCAGAAGATATTTTTACGAAGAGAGAACAACCGAGGCAAATATTTTTCAATCCATGACGTAGCCTCAAAGCGAATGCGAAAAAATAAATCTTCTTGAGCATCTGCAAGCTTGTGCGCGCAAATCAGAAGCGCTCGTCTTGGCGCGGAATCTGGCCAATTGGAAAGCAACTGTTTCCAAAGAAATACACTATGGTCGCCCTCTGGCTCATACAATGAAAGGGCTCGGAGGGCTCGGACTGGCCGCTCCGACGCAAGTCCAGCGAACGGTGCATGCTCAACAAAATCTGAACCGTCACGCATAGATAATTTAAGTGCCTGCGGGACGATTTCGGCTAATGGCAGGTGCACCAAATTCTCTGGGTCCGTCTTTCGCTGAACCCAACCGCTTCTACCGTCCCAATCATGGTCAGCAGACTTCTCAGCATCCGCACTCCAATCAGGATTTCTTCGGATAGCACCGAGAATATTTTTAGCTGATCGCGATAATTCACAGCCATTCCGTTCAAGCCATCCTAAAGAAGTGCCGGCATCAAAAATAACCCTCAAACCATAGTCGTCCGACGTCTCCCCCTCATACGGTTGCGGACCGTCGATGAACCTTTGCTCTATGTGCCTTCGGATTTTTGGCCGAATATCGCGCCATCGATCCCTGAGCAACAGAAGCACTTCCCGCCGCAAGTATGTATTCCAGAACGTCTCGTCAGATAGTTTAATAATTCCTTGCTCAACACACTCGCCATCAAATACGATACGATTTCGCCAAAAATGTAATTTTAGCTTATCGAAAAAATACCTATCTGATTTTGGCCATGCTTCCACCTCATCACGCGCCTCTGCCGGAGAAAGAACGCACAAGCGTTGAAACAGCTCAACCGCCCAGAAAAAATCGGCCTCGACACCTTCACGATGATGGATATGCCCTCCTGGCCTTGAATCTGGCTCAATTGCAGGCAGCCTAAAATAATTTAATGATCCAACGGTTTCACTCAGAAGGCCTATTGAACGAAACAATACTCGTCGAACAATCTGAAAAACAGCGAGCACCAAATGATCCGGGACGTTAATATCGGCCCCATGTCGCTGCGCAGTTACAACCTCAAATTGAACAAGTCTCTCTACATCCACCGATTCATCTATCGAGGGTGGTACGGGCGAGCGGGAGACAAGCCCAGCCTTCACGGAAAGTCGTGGCTGTGCGACTTTCTCGAGTTTGCGAAGTACGGAAGTAGACCAGCCCTCGGCACGAATTCGATCAGCAAGCCTATACCATGATGTAGTGGTCAACTAATCCCGGACACTGCGTTAAGTTTTTCTTCCGCAACCGCCGGCGCCAGTCCGTCATTGAACTGATGCGGCCGTATCCAGTTGTACCGGTGCATCAGGTAGTGGCTGATGTCCCGGTGTGCCTCCTGCGCCGACATGTAGCCCACTGACGGTAGCCATTCGGTCTTGAAGCTGCGGAACAGCCTCTCCATCGGGGAGTTATCCCAACAATTTCCTCGACGGCTCATGCTCTGCTGTATCCGATAGCGCCAGAGGCGCTGACGGAATTTCCGGCTTGCATATTGGCCGCCTTGATCCGAGTGAAACAGCAAGCCTTGCGGTCGACCACGTTGCTCATAGGCCATCTCCAACGCCTGCACGACCAGATCGGCATCAGGGCGTGTCGAGAACGCCCAGCCAACAACCCGACGCGTGAACAGGTCGAGTACTACGGCCAGATAATGCCAACGGCCCTGCGCCCAGACATACGTGATGTCACCACACCACACCTGATTCGGCGTACCAACCTCGAATTCGCGATTGAGATGGTTCGAGATATCGATCCGCTCGACCGTGGCCTGCTTGTAGGCATGGCGGCCCGGCTGCTTGCAGATCAACCCGAGTTCTTCCATCAAGCGGCTGACCTTGAAGCGGCCAATCGCCGTACCTTCCTCGCGCATCATGCCCATGATGCTGCGACTGCCAGCAGAGCTTCGACTCTCGATGAACAGCTCGTGTACCCGGCTACGCAGTGCCATTCGCTCGGCATCAACGCGTCGGGCTCGCCATCGGTGTGCATACAGGCAGGACCGCGACACGTCGAATACCGCGCAGATCAGCTCGACCGATTCGCTTGCGCCAATCTGATCAATTACTTCGTACGTTCGATGCCTTCCGACATCAAGAGCGCGGTAGCCTTTTTTAAAATGGCCTTCTCACGCTCGAGGCGTTCGATACGCGCCTCGAGTTCCTGAATACGCTGTTGATCCGGCGTGATTGCCTTGCCCTGCGGCGTGACGCCCTGGCGTTCCATCTGAAGTTGCTGCACCCAGCGGCGCAGCACCGTCTCGCCGACGCCGACCGAGCGGCTTGCTTCCATATGGCTATAGCCCTGGTCGAGCACCAGACAGGCGGCTTGCTGTTTGAACTCCGGGGAAAACGTACGTCGTTGCTTGCTCATCAGACACCTCTTCATGGCGAACATTCTCGCCTAAATCAGTGTCCGGATTCATTAGACCACTACACTCACGTGCGAGCGGGCGGCGTAACTGCCCGCAGATAAGCGCAGCAGAATTGGGTTTGGAGCGCCGCTGTTACCAGCAAATATGACTGTACTCACATAGTGTCTCCTGACCATTGAAGCTATGTTCGGATGGACGCCGGTAGAATGCTCCATGTCAGACAAACAAGTACGGTTCCACCAAAACAGACCTACGGGGTAACGAATGACCACTCATCTGCTATCACAACTGTCTCTCCCGGACAGGTACGAACGCCTTGTAAGCAAGCTTGGGGCGGAAGTCGCGAATCTACTTCTCGCGCCTTCGACGTCAAACGTTGACGCGCTGCGGTCGCTGGCAAATGAAGTGCGTTCGCGTGATGAGGGCGTACTCGTCCCTGTGTTCGGTGAAACCGGGGTCGGAAAGACCACTTTTGTAATGAACGCGTCGCAGTGGATCCCTGCCCTCTATGGGCCGACCTGCGCCTATGACGGTGAGCTTACATTTGACGGATTAGTTGCGGCTGTGCGGGAATTCGTGAAGACACTACCCGCCGACAACAAGCGCATTATCCCGATCAATATCGATCATAGAGAGAATGCCCCACCGACCGATACCGAACTTGCGAGTTTGAAGCGATTCCTGCGAACCAACGCAGGAAACGTTCCTAGCATCGTCTTCTGGCCAGAGACGAGCAAGGACATTGCAGAAAACCTCTCAAAGCGGTATGTCGACATCGCCGGGGAAGCATCGATCAAGCTCCCACTGGCATACGACGGCCCTCCGAGAGAGGTATGGCAGGATACTGCGCGACATACCCTTGCGCTTGCGAATCGCATCAATAACCTCGAAGAACTCGGCATTGATCCGTCGAATTATTCGCCAGCCGAATTTCGGACGTTGGGTGGGTTCTTGCGGCGGATTGCTCATGAATTCAATGCGCAGGTCGAAACCCTACGCGGCGAACTCGAAAAGGCTGTCGCCGTTGTTATCGCATTCGTCAGCGAGAGTTCTGATCCAGGTGTCCTTGCGCAACTGACTTCCCCCTCACGGTATGGCCTACTAGACTCCCACGCGCTTGTGTCGGTCACATCGCAGAGCGAAATTGGAAAATGGTGGAACCACCGGCGCGGGTTGCTGACACGAACTATCGTCCAACTCAATGCATACGCGCTTTGTCTACCGCCCAGCGCCGCTGCGTCATGTATCCGCAACTTTTCGAGTTCGATGGAGCTATTCGATACTGCGGGCTACCGCCGGTATGGCAATGCACGGGGCGTACGCGATCTGCGACGATCCGACCTAGGCAAGCTTCTTTCTGGCGTTGAGCTTTCACGCTTTGAGGCACGCGGAACCCCCGGCGATGACGCGCTTGCAGCCTTCCAACTGCTTGCCGAATCCGGATTCAACCTAGGGAAAGACAAGAACCTGAACAAGATCATGGCAGCAGGCATAGAGGCCACGCTGAAAGACGCAGAGGTTCCCTTTGAGCGCGTTACATGCGAGGAGAAGCTCTCGTTTTGCGGGCTCATTCCCGATAACGCAATTTACGATCAGGATCGCGTCCTGTGCGTGGAGTACACATGGCGGAAGGGGGACTTCCTGTCTTCCGGCAACCGCTCCGCCGTCGCGGGGTACATCCTTGAAAAGCTACGAAACTATGCTCGCCAGTTGGGTTGGACAAATGACTGACCCGGCACGCTAGGCTGTCGCCCGTTTACATCAACCGTCATAGGCAACCGCGTCGCATTAGATATGCGGCATCTTGCAGTGCCTTGGTAGCGGGAAGCTTTGACAGCATACTCGACTCCCCTCCCGTGCCGCCTTCTGAAGTCTGGCGGAGGTGCGCGGGAGAACTCAAACAGTTCACGGCGCGCTGTAGGACCGCGCAGAAATCTCCATCATATTCGGCCCGGCAGTTTGAGCAGAGTGCGAACAGGAAGGTAGAATCTCGCCACGCTCTCGCCACAATGAGAGTGCATCAGACCTGTATCCAATCCTGACCAAGCGGTTAATGCGCGATTGTAAGTGCTTGAATAAGCGAATATTTCTGGCCCGCCCTACACGATTCGAACGTGTGACCTACGGCTTAGAAGGCCGTTGCTCTATCCAACTGAGCTAAGGGCGGTCGAGGAGAAAAGACACGGCCTGACGCGGACTGCATTCGGCACGGGGCTTTGAGTAACAGCAGCAACTGCACACCACAAACTCAACGCCCCGAAACAAAACGGGCCCGGCATGAAACCGAGCCCGAAATTATACCCGATCATCGCGTCACATCACGCGAGACCGGCTATCGCAGCATCAAACCGGCTGCGGATGCAGCATGAACCAGCCGAGGCAGAACACGCCGGCGATCACGCAATACACGCCGAACGACGCGAGCCGGCCGCGCCCTTCGAAATAGCGCATCAGGAACCGCACGCTCAGGTACGCGGCGATTGCCGTCAGCACGCCGCCGAGCAGCGCATCGGCGAGCTGGTCGCGCGCATGGAACAGCTTCGGCAGTTCGAGCACGCCCGCCGCGAAGATGATCGGCGTGCCAAGCAGGAACGAGAACTCCGCCGCCTTCTCCGCGGTCAACCCGGCGGCATTGCCCGCGATCATCGTCAGCCCGCTGCGCGAGAAGCCCGGAATCAGCGCGCCGATCTGCGCGAGGCCCACGAAGAACGCCTGCTTGAACGTCATCTTCTCGGGCGCCTGATGCGCGCGGCTGCGCTGGATGCGATCGCCGAGCCACAGCAGCACGCCGTTCACGATCAGCGCGACCGCGACGATCCGAAGGTCGTGAAACACGCGTTCGATGCGCTTCTCGAGGAGCAGCCCGACGATGCCGGTCGGGATCGTCCCGATGATCAGCGCCCACATCAGGTGCCCGTCGTCGTTCTTGCGGCCGCCGAGCTGCGCGAAGAAGCCGCCGATCAGCGCGATCCAGCGCGCGCGGAAGTACCACAGCAGCGCCAGCGCGGTGCCGAGGTGGAGCGCGACGAGGAACGGCAGCAGTTGCGGCGCGTGCTTGTCGATATGCATGCCGAACAGCGCCGGCGCGAGCAGCGTATGGCCCAGGCTGCTGACGGGGAAGAGTTCGGTGACGCCCTGCAGGACGCTCAGGAATACCAGAAACCAGAGACTCACGCGTCGGTCCTTTTAGTGAAGATTAAGCGGGAAGAAAGACGGACGACGCGATGCGCGTCCGAAAAAACGCGCCCCGATTATGCCGAGCCAGGATTACTGCGCCAAGGCATTTGGCCGGATATTGCGGCATTGCACACAAACGCTTGCAATTTGTAAGCGTACAGAAAGCAAAAAGCCCGCCATTTGCATGGCGGGCCTTTCGACTTCGGCAGTAATTGCCGTCAGCGGCCGAGCTGATAGAAAAATAATACCGTGCTGCCGGTGAACATGCCGAACAACGCGATACCCATTGCCATTGCCAGATCCATGGCCCCCTCCACGAAGTGTCATGACCCGGCAACATCACCGGTTTAGACGCATTATCCAGACCGTTGACAATGTTAAAAACTCGCAATTTCCCGAGAAGGGTTTTCCCCGACCGGCCGCGGCCCGATAATGGAGCGCGCCGTGTCCCGTCCACCCGCCCAACCCGATTCGCCATGCCGATCTTCCAGCAACACGACATTCACGAACTTCACGCCGGCCCGTCGCTCGTCCGGGTCGCCCCGCAATTCGGCGGCCGCCTGCTGTCATGGGACATCGACGGCGAGCCGGTCATCTTCTGGCCGGAAACGGCCGACTGGAGCAGCCTCGCGCGCGTGCGCGGCGGCAACCCGCTGCTGTTCCCGTTCCTCGGCCGCCATCGCGTCGACGGCGAACTCGGCCGCTGGCGCGATGCCGCCGGCGTGGTCCGCGACCTGCCGATGCATGGCTTCGCGCGCGACCTGCCGTTCGCCGCGCACCCGTCGGCCGACGGCGCCGCCTTGTCGATGACGCTCGACGCGAGCGACGCGCTGCGCGCGAGCTACCCGTTCGATTTCCGGTTCGAAACGACCTACCGGCTGGCCGACGCGCACACGCTCGAAGTCGCGCTCACGACGACCAATCGCGGCGACACGCCGCTGCCCTACTACGCCGGCCACCACTTCTATTTCGCGTTGCCGCACGGCGAACGCGCCGAAACCACGCTCGAGCTGCCGCCCACGCGCCGCTGCGCGCAGCACGCGGACGGTTCGATCAGCACGCCCGAGCCGGGCGAAGCCCGTTACCGCCTGGACAATCCGGACATCCTCGATCGCTTCCACTGCCTCGACGGCCAACCGTCGACGCCGGTGCGCATCGTGATGCCGGGCCGCCGCCGCACGATCGAGATCGCGCTCGACGTGCCGGGCTCGATCCCGTGGTACGCGGTCACGACCTGGACCGAAAAACCGGAGTCGGACTTCTACTGCGTCGAGCCGTGGCTCGGCCTGCCGGATGCGATCCACAACGGCCTCGGGCTGCGCATGCTCGCGCCGGGCGCAACCGAAACGGCCACGCTGCGGATCCGCGTGATCCCGCTCGCAGGCTGACAACGAGCGCGCCAACAAGGCGCGCGATAGCCTCGACCAAGGCCCCAAACTGCGGTGCGCGGGTCGAACCCGTTAAAATCGGACGTTTTGTGTTGCCTGCCGCGTCGTGCGCGGCAGGGTTTTGCGAGGTTCAATGTTCGGAACAACAACGAAGCGACTCTTCGCAGCCGCCTGCGCCGCCCTGCTCGTGGCGTGCGGCTCCGCGCCTGTCGGCCCCGGGTTCTACCGCGTCGAGCGTGGCGACACGCTCTACAAGATCGCGCGCGACAACCGCACGTCGGTACAGAACATCGTGCGCTGGAACCAGATGACGAACCCCGATGCGATCGAAGTCGACCAGGTGCTGCGCGTCGCGCCGCCGCCCGGCACGACCACCGCATCGACGCCGTCGACCACCGGCACCGGCAGTGCGGGCCGCGCCCGCCCCGCGCCTTCCGCACCGGCCGAATCGGCCGTCAAGCCGGCCACGAGCATTTCGCTGGTCTGGCCGGCGGCCGGCAATGTGGTCCGCACGTTCGACGGCTCGAAATCCAAGGGGATCGACATCGCGAACTCGCCGGGCACGGCGGTGATCGCGGCCGCGCCGGGCGTCGTGGTCTACGCGGGTAACGGGCTGCGCGGCTACGGCAACCTGATCATCCTGAAGCACAACGCCGACTACCTGACCGCGTACGCGCACAATCGCGCGCTGCTGGTGAAGGAAGGCCAGTCGGTCACGCAGGGGCAATCGATCGCGGAAATGGGCAACAGCGACAGCGATCGCGTCGCGCTGCATTTCGAATTGCGCTACGGCGGCCGCTCGATCGATCCGTCACGCTACCTGCCGGCGCGCTGAGCGCGCGACAGCCGGCGCGCGATGCGGGTGCGCATCGCGTGCCGTCTCGGGCAAAATCGGGAAGGTTGAATCAGCGCTTGCGCAGACGGCCGGTAAACCGGCCGGACAGCGGATCGACGTGGCGGGCAAACGCCACCAGCACGCCGATTCCGATCAGGCTGAACCCCGCAGCAATCAGAAGCAAATCCATGGTCCTATCACTGTTGTGTCGTGATCTTATGCGTCATTGTGAAATCGTGCACTGAGCCGCCGCTATTGGACGAGCCCGAACATTCCCTATCCGCAGACACCATTGTGGATTCGTCTGCGTGAAACCCTGATGTAAGCCGTTCGCCCGACGCCACGTTCGACACCCAGGAGACCGCGATGCTGCCCGCCGCCGACCGCTACGACGACCTGCTCTCCCGCTTCCGGTGGGCCGTTCCGGCCCGCTACAACATCGGCGTGGACGTCTGCGACAAATGGGCCGACGGCAGCGGGCGCCTCGCGCTGATCCACGAAACGGCGCAAGGCGACGTTTTCCGCATCACGTTCGACGACCTGAGGAATGCCTCTAACCGGCTCGCGAACAGCTTTGCGCGCGCCGGCCTGCGACGCGGCGACCGGATCGCCATCTTTCTCGCGCAGGGCCCCGAAACAGCCATTGCGCATCTCGCCGCGTACAAGCTCGGCGCGATCGCGGTGCCGCTCTTCACGCTGTTCGGCGTCGATGCGCTGGAATACCGGCTCGCGAACAGCGAAGCATCCGCGCTCGTCACCGACGCGGCCGGCTACGCGAAAATCGCGCCGCTGCGCGCGCAACTGCCGGCACTGCACACCGTCTACTGTATCGGCGACGATGCACCCGACGCGCCGGGCGTGCTGCGCTACGACGCGGCGCTCGCCGCCGAAACGCCCGAGTTCGTGCCGGTCGATACGGCCGCCGACGATCCGGCGGTGATCATCTACACGTCCGGCACGACCGGCAAACCGAAAGGCGCGCTGCACGCGCATCGCGTGCTGCTGGGCCACCTGCCGGGCGTCGAGATGTCGCAGCAATGCTTCCCGCGCGACGCGCGCCTGTTCTGGACGCCGGCCGACTGGGCGTGGATCGGCGGCCTGCTCGACGTGCTGCTGCCGTCCTGGCATCACGGCGTGCCCGTGCTCGCCCGCCGTTTCGAGAAATTCGACGGCGACGCGGCGTTCGCGCTGATGGCACGGCACGGCGTCACACACGCGTTCCTGCCGCCCACCGCGCTGAAGCTGATGCGCGTCGTGGAGCGGCCGCGCGAACGCTACGCGCTGTCGCTGAAATCGGTCGCGAGCGGCGGGGAATCGCTCGGCACCGAGCTGACGGCGTGGGGACGCGACGCGCTCGGCGTGACGATCAACGAGTTCTACGGGCAAACCGAGTGCAACATGGTGCTGTCGTCGTGTGCGGCGCTGTTCGATGCGCAGCCGGGCGCGATCGGCAAGGCCGTGCCCGGTCATGCGGTCGCGATCGTCGACGCGGACGGCACGCCGCTGCCGCCCGGCGTCGAAGGACGCATCGCGGTGCGCCGCCCCGACCCGGTGATGTTCCTCGAATACTGGCGCAATCCCGGCGCGACACGCGACAAGTTCGCGGGCGACTACCTGCTCACCGGCGATACGGGCACGATCGACGCCGACGGCTTCGTGCGCTTCGTCGGCCGCGACGACGACGTGATCACGAGCGCCGGCTACCGGATCGGCCCGGGCCCGATCGAGGACTGCCTGCTCACGCATCCGGCGGTGCGGATGGCGGCGGTCGTCGGCGTCCCCGACGCGACGCGCACCGAGATCGTCAAGGCGTTCGTCGTGCTGAACCCCGGCCATGTCGGCGACGACGCGCTCGTCAGCGCGCTGCAGGCGCACGTGCGCACGCGGCTCGCCGCGCACGAGTATCCGCGCGCGATCGCGTTCGTCGACAGCCTGCCGATGACCGCCACCGGCAAGATCGTGCGCCGCGCGCTGCGCGACGCGTGAGCCGCCCACCGCCCGCTCGGCCCGCCCGGCCGGATGGTTTATAGTGGCGCCACGCAGTCTTTCCAAGAAACCGATGTCCTCCGAACACCAATCCGCCACGGGCGCGTCGCACAGCCCGCTCTACGCCAAACTCCTCGGCGAGACCGCCAAGATCGACTGGTGCGATCTCGAGCGCTTCTTCGCGCAGGGCAAGCTGCTGTCCGTCGCGCGCGACCTCGATCTCGTCAGCGTCGCGGAAGCGATCGCCGGCGACGAAGCCGAACAGGTCACGCGCTGGCTGTCGGCCGGCCTCGTCGCGCGCATGCCGGCCGAGACCGCCGCCGACTACGCGGCGCGCAACCCGGAGCTGTGGGCGGTCGTCGTATCGCCGTGGGTTTGCGTGCAGGAACGCGCCTGACGCGTCCGCCATGTCCGAATCCGCGTTACCGCACGGGGCCGGCACTGGCTCGGCCACCGTCACGCACCGGCGCGTCCTCGCGCTCGCCTTCCCGATCGTCCTTGCGAACCTGACCCAGCCGATCCTCGGTGCCGTCGACACGGCCGTCGCCGGCCACCTCGACGGCGCGCAGTATCTCGGCGGCGTCGCGCTCGGCGGGCTGTTCTTCAATTTCGTGTTCTGGGGCTTCGGCTTCCTGCGGATGGGAACGACCGGCCTCGTCGCGCAGGCGCACGGCGCCGGTGATGATGCCGGCATCCGCCTGAACCTGCTGCGCGCGTTGATCGTCGCATTCGCGCTCGGCGCCGCGGTGCTCGCGCTGCAGGTACCGCTGCTGTCGTTCGCGCTGACCGCGCTCGGCGGCAGCGATGCCGTCCGCGCGACGGCGCTCGCGTACAGCCACGCGCGGATCTGGAGCGCACCGTTCGCGCTCGCGAACTACGTCGTGCTCGGCTACCTGCTCGGCGTGCAACGGGTCCGGCTTGCGCTCGTCGCGCAGGTGTTCATCAACGCGGTGAACATCGGCGCCGTGCTGCTCTACGTGTATGGCTTCGGCTGGGGCATCGCCGGCATCGGCGCCGCGACCGCCACCGCGGACGCATGCGGCTTCGCGCTCGGCGCGTGGATGCTGTGGCGGTTGCGCCCGCGCGGCCTCGGGCCGATTGCCGCCCGTGCGCTCGCCGACCGCGTGGCGCTCAAGCGGCTGATCGTACTCAATCGCGACATCTTCCTGCGCACGCTGTGCCTGCTCGGTGCATTCGGCTGGTTCGCGCACCTCGGCGCGAAACAGGGCGATGCGACACTCGCGGCGAACGCGCTGCTGCTGAATTTCCAGACCTTCATGGCGTACGGCCTCGACGGTTTCGCGCATGCGGCCGAGGCGCTCGTCGGCGCGGCGGCCGGTGCTCGCGACCGGAACGCATTCCGGCAGGCCGTACGCGTCACGTTGTTCTGGTCGGCGCTCGGCGCGCTGCTGTTCGCGCTGGTTTACTGGGCTGCCGGCGGCTGGATCGTCGCGCGCCTGACCGATCAGGCCGAGATCCGCGCGGTCGCGCTGCGCTACCTGCCGTGGGCCGCGATCTCGCCGATCGTGTCCGTCTGGGGCTTCCTGCTCGACGGCGTGTTCATCGGCGCCACGCAGACGCAATCGCTGATGCGCGCGATGGTCGTGTCGTTCTCGATCTTCATCGCGGCCACGCTCGCCGTCGGCACATTCGGCAATCACGGCCTCTGGTTCGCGCTGCTGCTGTTCATGGCTGCGCGCGGCGCGACGCTCGCGCGCTACCTGCCGGGGCTGCTGCGGCGCATTGGCGCCGACGCGCACGCCGCACCCGCGGCACGCGCCTGACGGCCGGCCAGGCCGATCGTTACTGCACGGGCTTCGGCGGCGGCGCGTCGAGCATCGACGGCGGCGTCATGTCGGTCGGCACGCCGTGATAGTCGGCCGGATCTTCCGGCGGGTGGCCGCTGCGGGCCTGACGAGGATCGCTGGTGCAGCCGGCAAGAAGCGTTGCGGCCAGCACGGCCAGCATGAAACGGGTCATCGGGTATGGCTCCGGAAATCGGCGCGCCCATCGCGCCAGGACCGCGCCGAGTCTAGCGGAAATCCGGTTTCGGGGTCGCGCTGCGCATGTCCTACTATGTACGCATGGCGCTGTGCCGAGGAAAGGAGGCTGCCATGTCGTCTGAGGAAATTGCGGGCCTGATCGGTCTGTTCATCGGTCTGATGGTGCTGGTCGCGCTGTCGTACTTCGAGGCCCGCGAATACAAGCGGAGCCACGACGGTGAAGGGATGATCCACCACTGGATGGCGGAACACCACCTGCTCGACTGGCGGCGCAAGCACTGAGCAAGCCGCCCCGCCGTCCGGCCAGTGTCGAACCCGGGCCGTTCGCCAACGTGCCATCCCGTGGCACGGCAGGAACCGCGTTTCGTCGAAATTAACAGGGCCGGATACACTCACGTTGACTGAATGCACGAACGCCGTCGCGCGGCAGGCTGCCGCGCGACGGCGTTTGCTTGCGCGCGCCCGGAACGGGCGCGACGCGATTCAGAAGGCTCAGCCCAGGAAGTGGCGGGCGTAGCGCGCGTTGATGTCCGACAGGCGGAACAGCGTCAGGAAATCCGCGCAGTTGAAGTCGGGATCCCAGGCCGGTGCGCCGCAGATCTTCGCGCCGAGACGCAGGTAACCCTTGATCAGCGGCGGCGGCGCCACGGCGACGCCCGTCTGCAGTTCGTCGACCGGCAGTGCCGTGTGCGGGAATGCGCGGTACTCGGGCGCCGTCAGCGAGCTCGCCGCCAGCGACTGGTACAGGTTCGCCGCATAGTGGCCGCCGTCGGCCATCGACACGCTCGCGCAGCCGAGCATCGTCTCGTAGCCGTTCTGCATCATGTACGCGCCGAGGCCACCCCACAGCGCCATGATGACGGCGCCGCTGCGGTAGTCGCTGTGCACGCACGAGCGGCCGACCTCGACCATCTTGCCGCGCAGGTGCGTGAGGCGCGACAGGTCGAATTCGCCTTCGGCGTACAGGCGGCCGACACGCGCCGCCTGGTGCGGCGGCAGCACGCGATACGTGCCGACGACCTTCAGCGTATCGAGATCGCGAACCAGCAGGTGGTCGCAGTACGCATCGAACGGATCGACATCGAGACCGGAGGGGCCGCTGACCTGCGCGCCCATCTCTTCGGCGAACACGCTGTAACGCAGGCGCTGGGCTTCACGCAATTCGTCTTCCGTACGGGCCCACGCAGCGCGCAGGCGATACTCGGATGTGACGGTTTCAGCAGCGCGCGGCAGGTGGCGCCGCGACGTGTCGAGGGGCAGCGAGGCAAAGGGGAGCGTAGGCGTCGGCAGTTCTCGCATTAGGCTTTCCTGATCGTAAGGAATAGGACGACATGCCCGCCAATGTAGTAATCGGCCGTGACCGTTATGTGGCACGACCGTGTCCTTTCAATGACGTGTCGCCGAATTGACTTTAGCAGAAAGCTTGCGAAACCGTCTGATCAATCCCTCCAAACCCCTTCAGGCCTGCTTCACACGAGTTCCGGCGTCAATACCGCCCGCAGCACGGCCTGCCGGCTGCCGTCACGCGTGCGGCTCGCAAGCCACACGATTCCGCCCTTCTTGACGCTCCAACTGTCGTCGCTGCCGGCGATCAGTTGCGCGGCGACGCTGCCGAGCGTCGGCTGGTGCCCGACGATGACGACCGTCGGCGCGAGGCCTTCCGGCCAGCCGGCCGCCGCCAGCACCTCGTCGATGCTGCCGCCCGGCGCGAGCGCGTCGACGGTCCGATACTGGTCGGTCAGTGCCTCGGCGGTCTGCACGGTGCGGGCCGCCGGGCTCGCGAGGATCACGGCGTTCGTCTCGAGCCGGCCACGCAGCCATTTGGCCATCGCCTGCGCGTCCTTGCGGCCACGGACGGTCAATTGGCGTGCGAGATCGCTCGTCGCGTAGTCTTCGGCTTCGGCGTGGCGCCACAGGATCAGGTTCATCATGATGTTCTCCTTGCTTCGGCAAGCGGCCGCGCGCACGTGCGTCCGGGCCGGCCGATCTTGGTGCGAATTGTCGCAAATCGCGGCCGGTTCACCGCTGCGGCATGTACCCGCATATAGCGATTGACCGAATCAGTAGTTAGACGATACAATCTTTGGCTCGTCGGAGCGTAGCGCAGCCTGGTAGCGCATCTGATTTGGGATCAGAGGGTCGTAGGTTCGAATCCTATCGCTCCGACCAAAGGAATCAAGGGGTTACGGTTAAACACCGTAGCCCCTTTTTCTTTGGCGTTCCGTCGTGCCATTGCTACTACTTTGCTACCATCTGGAGCGATTTCCATAAGGGACCGTTCCGATGGCTCCCTACCCGATCCCCGCCCAGCACCGCTCATTCGTCACCCCGCCGACTGGCGAGACGAGAGCCAACACCCTCGCCCCGATCTACTCGCCCCGTCTATCCGGTCTTGGGAACTCCTGCGATGCAGCAATGAATATGCGCAGGAACGTGATTGTTCTCGCAACGGAACCGATATTGACTCAATACGCAGCGCAACTCGCGAGCCATCAGCGTGAATCCTGCTGCCGCGAGGTAGTCGCGCAATCCTTGCGAGACAATTATCACCGGTGACCGTAAAAACCGTATTCGCCGCCACTTACAAACGGGTCCCATTCAACAATCCGGCCCAGGTGCCGGGCCGAGTGATCGGAATGCCGCGATCCGCCGTCGATGGGCCGCCTTCCTCAGTGACGAGCGTCTGCTCAATCAATGCCATTCAGCGCATAAAGTTTACGTAACACTCCTTTTTCTCGACTTCTTCGCCTTTAAATCCCTTCTGACTCATGCACGAGGAGATTTCATCCTCACCCGGATGCAAATTAAAAATGCGATTTTTTGCTTCATGAGGGATACCATTATTCAACTCGAATTTCGCCTCTTCGCAAATCGCCTTGGCAAGACCGATTTTTACTGGCTCACCAGTGATGACGTTGAGAATTTTTTCATACTCCGAGTTCCGGCAGGAAAAAACAGTCTTCTTGAGGTGATCTGCATATACGGCGTCGATGCATTGATCGCTCTCCTTGTCGGCATCTTTGAATATCGCGCCAAGGGTTTGTGACTTCCATTTGAATTCCGAGCGTGTGGATTCGTCAAATGGCCAGCATCCGCACCCCGCTAGCATCGAAATGCCACCGGCAATAATGCCTGTTAACGTCAGGCGAAGGAGGCGTCGATTTCGCAATTGCATCTCTTTGTGATTCATGGAAGGTACGTGAGAATCGCCCCCTCAGACCTCGATATACGATACCGACTGTGACGCCACCAGCTTCGGCGGCATTGGACATGCGCACCGACAGAGGTCGTCACTTAACGCCGACTGTCGACCATCCGGTCCGGTGCTCGAATGACGCGGGCCGTCGCACACGATCACGCCGAGTGTCTTGCACACCGGGCACCACACCGGATCGTGCTCGTACGCTTGTTCGCGACCGTGCAGCATGTCCAGTCCGTCACCAGCCTGCACGATGCCGCCCACCGTCGTCGTGTCGCCTTTCACGATGTCATAGCGCTTCATACGGCTCTCCGCTCAGACAGCGCCCGGTCTCAACCGTAAACTGTTCAAGAGCGTATCCCACACTTGCAGCGCGCTCCCCTCGTCGACCGGGGACGTCGCCTCTTCCGGCTTCAAGTCGGGACTACTCGCGCCAAGCAGCAATTGAATAGCCGTATGCGGCTTCGCCAGCGTGCTCGAATCGCCCGGTGCAAGCAGATAAAAGCGGTACGAGGTGATGTCGCCTTCCTTCAGTTCGAACAACACTTCCTCGGCATCCATCCCTGCAACCGTTCGCTTGCCCTGTCGCAGGATCCGATAATGTCCGGACATCCGGTCCATCTGCGCGCGTAACTGTGGCAACGTCTTAGTTAGTGACTCTTTCTGATCCGAGCCCACCGCATCACGCAGCTGAATAACCAGTAACGCCGGACGGCCCGGCATCAATGCAAACGACTGGCTAACTTCCTCGGTATAGGTCGATGAACCCGTGACAATCCCACCATCGAAGCAGAACCCCGATTCGGTCGGTATAGTCCAGTTGTCTCTCGCCTTAATACGACGAATTGTATCGTTATAGATTTCCTCCGCTCGATCAATAGCAGTTGCGCCGATCATCCCCTTCGTTCGAACCACTTTGTCATCAAAGAAAACATAACCCTCGGTTTCAAAAGGCAGCTTTTCGACCTTTGCCACCGCATCTTCAAACACAAAAACCCGAGAATTTGGCACCGGCGAAAAAGCCTTCTCCAACCATGCGCGGCCTGTTTTTTCTTTCAGATTTACCGGGTTAATGCGCTGCTTAGTTCTCAGTTCTTTTTCCCGCGCAACAATTTCAGCTTGGTATGTCGCCGACGAGACGTTGTATTGGGTTGTTAACTTCTCCCCTCGAAACTCATATCGCTGATTCGAAATCTTGCTCGTTGCCGGCCGATCGAATAAAAAACGGCCAATACACCACGGGCGCGGCTTGGATAGCAAGGAATTAGTCATCGTTGGTTCCCCGGAAAACACAGTCGTACAGGCGCACACGCCCACCACAAGCAATAGAAACTTCTGTAAACCTTTCAACATGACGGCTCCGGCGCATCCTGCGCGATCTGTACAACGCTGTAGAGTAATGCCCATCGCGTCCACGGATGGTCATAGCTCCCTTGGTGATCGTAGCCCCCCTGCATAAACGCCAATTGCACACCTTTGGCCGGATCGCCTTTTACCCCGGGCTTCAGACCTCGTGCCTGTGCTTCGGCTGACCATGCAGGCACCGTACCATCACCCGGAATAATGCCGTTCTTATCCGGATCAGGCGCCGTCGCCCCGTTGGGCAACTTCGCGACCTTCTGAACCTCAAAATCGATGGACAGCTTGTGCGAATCCAAATATACCCGCACGTTACCTGTATGCGAATCATCGGCGCGCATGAACCTCGCAGCACGCAATTCTTCTTCCGTTACTCCCGGAGGGATATTCCCCCTCCAAATCACCTTACCGAATGTCAACACATCTTCGAGCGACTTCCCTTTTTCCACGCTCGGTTTGCCCTTACCCTCGCTTTCCGTCTTGATATCAGCGTGCGATTTTTGACCCAGAGCCCCAATATCATTGTATGCCGCGTACGTCTTTCCATGATAGACGTCTTTAATCTGACTTTGCTTCGCCACAACGTCCTTCAAGAGAAAATTAAATTTCTGAGAGACGGTTAAATCCTGATTATCGGCCTTCAACTTCCCTGCCACAGTTCCAGCCGGGTCCAGCAAAGAATCATCTGGAACCAATCCGTACCAATTCGAATTAAGATAGATTTCATTGTAAGCGTCGCCATCCTTCGGCAACTGCATCACCGGTTCGCCATTGAGCCGTGCGAATACCCACCATGGGTCACCGTTGATGTAGTCAGGCATCGGTATCAGTTCCAAAGGCCCAGGTGCATTCGCCATCACCGCCACAAATTCGTCGGCATCGCGACCGACAAGACTGCCGTTAATGAAGCTGTTCATACCGCCTTCATTGCCGCCGCCCGTCCTGAACCGCTTTACCGCAACCGGAGCCCCCGTCGCGGGCTGCACGTTATGAAACACCCCGTGCATCAAACCTTCCGCCCCATGCATTGCAATCGCCATCCGGGCCACCAATCCCCCCATCGAATGGGTGAGAATGATTGCCTTCCCGCTATTGTTCTCCGCGATGATTTCCTTGATCCCCATCAACCGCGTCGTTTTCTGCGTCTTCGGATCAAAGTAGTTGGAACCGTCGACCACCTGCTTTCCCGAGTCCGCATTCGACTGCAACCAGTTATAACCGATGGCGTACACGCGATACCGAAACTTCGAGAAATGCTCGAATTCTGCAGAATCCAAGGTGATTTTCCCGCCTTTTCCAAGCGCACCGTAGTCGGACGGATCGGTGTCGATCACCGGCTTGAGCGTCCATTTCTCTCCGTTAGGGTCCGGCGTGACCCACGGCCCATGCGGTTCACCCAGAAGCTTCGGCTGATTCAGCGTCTCTTCGAGCCATGCCAGCACCGGGTGATAGCTCGTGCGATGAATCGAACCCCACCCGCGCCGCCTCGCTTCTTTTTCGTCAACGAACTGCTCCGGGGTGTCGTTCTTGCCATGCTTGCCGACATTGATCGGCCCGAGCGGCGTCACCGCAGCCTTACTTGGATCGAATTGTTTTTCTCGCGATGATGCTTTCGTGAACCACAAGCCAATAAGTGCCGGAAGGGCACCTAGTTTTCCGAACATACCGTCCGTGTTCGGCGCAAAGAACAGTTCATTGCCGTTTTCCTTGTCGGTCAGCAATGACCCCATCACGCCCGGCAGAAAGATCACGGGGATAATGGGTCGTACATCGCACAACAGTTCCTTTTGTCGCGTATCGCTTGCAGGAGTGAGCGTGAATGTTCCATACGACGACCCGTCTGGAGCGGTCCGCCCCATTTGCCGCACGACCTCTTGCTCAGCATCGTCGCTGAACGGCGAGTCGCCCCCTTGATTACCTGCCTGATTGTCGCTCATAGGATTTTCTGGATCAGTATTAGTCGTTCAAGAAGGGATCATTCCTGGCCGTTGCCTGCGCTCGCGGGCGGCTCCGGACGAAGCGCATGCAATTTCAGCGTCTCGATGTCCTCATTCTTCTGCTCGGCAACGTGGCCAAGATCATTCGTCATCCCCTTGATGCGCGTGCCGTCGCCCCGTACCAGTTCGTAGGGGTGGTTCTTCAGCACTTCGCCGGAGATGCGATCACGCAGTACATAGGGATCGTTGAATTTGGCCTGCGGCAGGCTGTTCATATGCTGCGCAATCGAACTCGGCCCCTGACGGCTGAGCGACGCCGATTTGATCGTGCGTGGGCCTTGCGTGCCATCCTCGATGCCAGCGGCAACCCATCTTGTGTACGAGCCGCCAGCCTTGATGATGATTTCGTCGGCGTCGAGCACAATGCGCTTGGCCTTCACGGTCACGTCTTTGCCTGCGTTGACGTTCACGTCGTCCGTATTGGCCGACAGCTTGATCGGGCCTTTCGCCGTGACAAAGAACGCGCCAAGTTTCTGCGCGAAGAAGCTGACCTTTTCTGCAGCCGCCACGACAAACGACTTGCCCGTTGCAACGTACGTGTTTTCGTTGCTGACGACGTTGACCTCTTTCTCAGCCACGATATGCGTCGAGCTGTCCGCGACCAGTGCAATGTCCTTCGGCGTCGATACCAAAATGTTCGGCTGCGCAAATCCGTTGGCGCTGCCCGTACCGCCACCCGCCGTCACCCCGCCTGACGTATTGCCTGACACCGGGTGCTGGATATCCTTCGACAGCGCCTTGAGCGCGTCCTGTCCTGTTTGCAGCGATTCCGCCTGAGCAATCGTGCTTGCGCTGGACAGCGACTCGACCAGCATCCCCGCCTGCTGCAACTGCGATCGCGCTTCGTCCACACCCATTTGTTCGTCGTCGTAAGCCTTCGAATGCGCACTGATGGACAGCCCCTTGCTGGCACGAACCGCACCAAACTCGTCGGCGTGCAGGACGAAACCGGCCCCCAAATACTGGCCGCGTGTGTTGTCGTCATGCTTGATCAGGTAGCCCTGCGTCAGCGCCGCATAGCTCTTGCCGGTATAGCTGACCAGCCGTGTCCCGCTTTGATTCGTAGAGTCATCGTGAACGAACGAGTTGTAGGCACCCGTCTTGCCGAACCCCTCCGACTTGAACCCGGACAGCAACGCGTTCGAATGCCATTGGGACGGCGTAGTGCCTCCATTGATACGGCCCAACACGAACGGCTTATCACAGTCGCCATTCCAGTAACCGACGATGACCCATTCACGCGCCCTCGGCACGTGAACCGCCCCATAGCCGTTCCCGGTATCAGACTGAAGCGAAGACAGCAGCGGTGAGGAATTGAAGGCGTCCGGTGGATTCTTGCGATCCCAGGCGAAATGCACCCTGATCTGGTTGCGGTCGTTCGTCCACGCTTCCGCGCCATCCGGAGTCACGACAAGCGCGTGTTCGATCGACATGACCGGCTTCGGATGATCCAATGGGCTCCGGTACTCGACGGCCGTGGGTTGCGCCTCCACTTCGAGCATGAAAAATCCGGTTGTGCCATCTGCATGACCGGGCGTATCGAACCGTTCCCGGTGAATTGCCTGTTGCTCGGCCAGCGTCGCGCGAAGACTTTGCGGAAACTCGACCGTCTGCTGGCCGATCGGCACATTGTTCTCGATGAACCATCGCGCCTCGACCACCAGATACTCTCGCTTCTTCGCATCACCGTCTTCGTGGCGGGGATGCCCGTTCAACACAAACCGCGAACCGGCATCGAGCCACCGCACGCCTCCGACGCCAAAATATCGGCTTGCTCGCGCATCCCATATCTCTACTCGCCGTCGCGCTCGCACCTCACCAGCGTCTGAGCTGGAATAGCCGTAAGCCGTCGATTCGAAGACCGTCATCGGCGCATCAGGAACGCTATGCTCAGCTTTCTGGTGGCGCTCCTCCGCGACATAGCTCGTCGCGGCAAGCCCACTCTCTACCTGAAAATTGGACGCGGGCCGCTTGTAATCAAACGCACGCGACATGTAGCGCGTGCTCTGCATCGTCTGCACCACTGCCCAATGAGCGAAACCGTCAGATTCGTTGCTGTCGTTCGCTCGGATGAATTCGACCGGTTTCCCATCGGGAAGTGTCGAGACGCGGTCAACAATGACGAGCGTCGTCTTGGGCGCGTCACCTTCGCTAACGTTTTCGTGGACCCAGTAGAAATACCAGCCCTCGGCCTCAGCCAAGCGGTTCACAAAGTGAAGATCGGATTCGCTTTGCCTGCACCACGAACGCTTGGCGGGATCAGACGACAGCGAGAAACGGTACTGTCCGCGTAGCTGCGGATACCGATCAAGCACGTCGGAAATGATCTCGCGGGCGTCTTTCTCGAGCCAGCCCTCTTCGTTGTGGGTTTTCTCAAGGAAGACCAGCGCCGATGAAAACTCGATCTGGTACGTCGAAAGGCCGCCGTTACCGCCCAAATAGGCGACCCGATGCACGAAACCGTGGACCGGACGATAGACGGGAACCGCAAAGGGAGCCGTGACTTGCTGAATCTGCAGGGTGACAGGCTGGTGCATCAGCGACAGCAGCGCAGTATCATCACGCGTCGACGCAACGTCGATCGTGTACGAGTAGTCACGCCCGATTCTGGCCGATCCGCGTGCACGCAGCGGCACCAACGCGTTCTTGCCGAGCGGCGTATCCAGCATCAACAGCCGCCCCTGCTGCAAAACGCCCTTACTGATCGCCTCGTAGAGGTCGCGAAACTTCAGGTCCCCGAGTGCGGACGGTCTGATATCCATTTTCGTTATCTCTCTCAGGTTCGACCGTCAGGGCAGCGAGACAACGACGGTCAGCCATTGCGACAGCGGTTCGCTCGCGCGATTCTATCTAAAGTCAGACAAATATTGTTCAGTTTGACAAAAGTTAGCCGAGAGCTATCGATGACCTGCCCTTTGCTTTTTCTCCCTATCGCACATTGTTGCTACCGCGCGTAGCGCAGTGCGTCAGATCAGAAAATCCAATGACCCTGAATTTTTCATAAAATCAATGACTTATGATTTTCACTGATCGCCATCAGCGTCGATAATAACGAGGACACCCGATGTGGGATCAGAGGGTCGAAAGTTCGAATCCTTTCGCGCCGACTAAAGGAATCAAGTGGTTACGGTTAATGCCGCAGCCCCTTTTCCGTTTCTGGATCCGTGAAGCAACCGCCCGGTTCGCGGCACTCCGATTCATTGCAGGGATCAATTGGGGCGTCGATGCGACAACGCGCCGGCCTCTTGCGGTATCCCAACGCCCGCGACGCATCGCTTGAACTGCAGGCACTGCAGATCGCGACCGCCAGTCAGGCTGCCGACGACACACGCATGCCAACCATGCCGCCCGCAGCCCGCGCGCGACACTTCCGGGAACACGCGATAATGCGCGTGAACAACCCGCATCCGCGCATGAAAAACAACATTCTCAAGACCGCCCTCTGCGCATCGCTGCTCGCGCTTGCGACCGCCGGCGCCGCGTCCGCCAAGGCGCTCGACGACGCGCTCGACTGTCATTCGACCGGCCACAAGTTCGTCGCGCCGCTGCTTGCCGCCGGCGACATCCAGTCGGAGCCGATGCACGTCGAATCGAACTCGGTCAACGCGTTCCGCACGAACCGCTCGCTGACGGCGTATGGCTTCGGCGTCTATGTCGTGCTCGGTTACCAGGCGAACGACCCGATCTTCCGTCCGGGCGACGGCACGCCGATCGGCGACTGGGCCTACGGCGTCGTCGTGCGCGGCACGAAGAGCTCGGTGGAGGAAGCCGTGCGCAAGGCCGGCAGCGACGCGACCGTCAAACAGGCGTTTCCGTTCCTGACCGCGATCGTCTGTTCGTCGGATTGAGCGGGCGTCAGGACGATCACGCGGCACACCTGAAGGCGCAACGCCGCACCTTCCCGCCCGAGCCCCCCTTCCGGACCCCGCAATCGGCCTGTTACGCGCCCGTATACACCACGCGATACGGAATACCGACCTTCTCCCACTCGGCGGCCTCCTGGCTGAGGCTGTAGTCGGTCAACGGGTTCTGCTCGACCCACGCGCTCGGCAGGCGCACTTCATACCCGCCCTTCTTCATCTGCGAAACGGAGATGTCCGGCAGCCCCGCATCGGTCCGGCGCCGGCACAGCAGTGCCGCAAGCCGCAGGCAGAACAGCAGCGGCCACTCGACGTCGCGCGCCTGCGACAGCTTGCCGAGCTTGCCCGCGTGACCGAGCACGAGCGCGGCGAGCCGCGCCTGGTCCGTGCGCGAAAAGCCCGGCATGTCCGCGTTGCTCGCGATATAGGCCGAATGCTTGTGATACGCGCTGTGCGAGATCGACAGGCCGATCTCGTGCAACGCGGCCGCCCAGCCGAGGAACATCCGGCCTTCCTCGCGCGCTTCGTCGTCGGCTTCGTCGAGTTCGTCGTAGAAACGCGCCGCGAGCGCGCCGATCCGCTCGGCCTGCGCACGATCGACGCCGTAGCGGCGCGTGAAGCCCTCGACGGTCACCGCGCGCATGTCCTCGTGCTGCGTCCGGCCGAGCAGGTCGTACAGCACGCCGAGACGCAGCGCACCGTCGGTCGTATCGACATAGTCGACGCCGAGTTCCTCGAACACCGCGAGCATGATCGCGAGACCGCCCGCGAGCACCGGCACGCGGTCGGGCTTCAGCGCGATCAGCTTCAGCCGGTTGACGTTCTCCGCCTTGATCAGCGCGCGCTTCAGGCGCTCGAGGCCGCCGCGCGAAATGCCGTGCGTGATGCCCGAATCGTTGAAGCCGTTCGCCTCGACGAGTTCCGCGAGCGCACGCGCGGTGCCGGACGAACCGATCGCCTGGTCCCACCCGGCCTTCTTGTACTCGCTCGAAATGATCTGGATCTCGCGCTTGGCCGCGAGTTCGGCCTGCCGCATCGTGTATTCGTCGACGTTGCCTGCCGGAAAGAACGCGCGGCTGTGGCTCACGCAGCCGATATAGAGGCTCTCCATCACGATCGGCGTGTAGTGCGAACCGATGATGAATTCGGTCGAGCCGCCGCCGATGTCGACGACGAGCCGCTTGCCGGCGCTCGCCGGCACCGAGTGCGCGGCGCCCGCATAGATCAGCCGCGCTTCTTCGCGGCCCGCGATCACTTCGATCGGGAAACCGAGCGCCGCTTCGGCTTCGCCGAGAAATTCGGCCGCGTTCTTCGCGACGCGCAGCGTGTTGGTCGCCACCGCGCGCACATGATCGGGATGGAAATCGCGCAGGCGCTCGCCGAACCGCTTGAGCGCCTCCCAGCCACGCTCCTGCGACGCGCGATCGAGCATCTTGTCGCTCGACAGGCCCGCGGCCAGCCGAACGGGCTCGCGCAGCGCGTCGACGGGATAGATCTGGCTGCCCGCCGGCGTTTCCTCGACGCGACCGACGATCAGCCGGAAGCTGTTCGAGCCGAGATCCACGGCAGCCAGCAAGTGGGGGGTTGTAACCATCAGAATGGGGCTCCGTGCGCGTTCCCCCGCGGCAGCCGGTCCGGCAACACGGGGCGATCAATCAAAGGCGACATTTTAAGCGTGGAACGCTTGCCGTTACCACGCTTCACGGGCATACACACTGCTCGATTGCATATAGCCGAAACATTTATGAGACAAATCGGTTACAGCGTAGAATTTGCCGATATAAAACCATTATCGTCATCAGCACGTCATCGTACCGTGAGAGTTTCCGAGCGTCCTTTCGAATCATCGCCTGAATCACCCCCTACTCTGCCGATGTCCGTCCGTTACCCGCTTCTCAATCGTGAACTCGGCATCCTCGGTTTCAACGAGCGCGTGCTGGCCCAAGCAGCCGATCCGCAGGTTCCGTTGCTCGAACGCCTTCGCTTCATCTGCATCACCAGCAGCAACCTCGACGAATTCTTCGAAGTCCGGATGGCCGGCCTTCAGGAGCAGATCCGCGACAACCCCGGCGCGCTGACGCCCGATGGCATGTCGTTACAGCATGCTTACGATCTCGTCGTCGAACGCGCGCAACGGCTCGTCCATCGACAGTACACGATGCTGCACGAAACCGTGCTGCCCGCGCTCGAACAGGAAGGCATCTACTTCCATGCGAGCGACACGTGGAACGACGAGCAGCTCGAATGGGCGCGACGCTACTTCCTCGACGAACTGTTGCCCGTGCTGACGCCGATCGGCCTCGATCCGGCCCACCCGTTCCCGCGCGTGCTGAACAAGAGCCTGAACTTCGTCGTCGAGCTCGAAGGCCGCGACGCGTTCGGCCGCCAGGCCGTGATGGGCATCGTGCAGGCGCCGCGCGCGCTGCCGCGCGTCGTGCGCATGCCGCATGCGCTGTCGGGCTTCGAGCACGGCTTCGTGCTGTTGAGCTCGTTCATGCAGCGCTTCGTCGGCGAACTCTTTCCGCAACTCGTCGTGAAGAGCTGCAACCAGTTCCGCATCACGCGCAACAGCGAGCTGTTCGTCGACGAGGACGAAATCACCAACCTGCGCGTCGCGCTGCAGGGCGAACTGCCCGCGCGTCACCTCGGCAACGCGGTGCGCCTCGAGGTGTCGGCCGACACGCCGACGCACATCGTGC
Organism: Burkholderia pyrrocinia; assembly: GCF_001028665.1. NCBI lineage: Bacteria > Pseudomonadati > Pseudomonadota > Betaproteobacteria > Burkholderiales > Burkholderiaceae > Burkholderia > Burkholderia pyrrocinia. The sequence goes on along the minus strand of NZ_CP011503.1, from coordinate 2,664,881 downwards.
GGCGCCTGCTCGAGGAAAGCGAACTCGGCGACAAGGACTGCTATCGCGTGACCGGGTCGGTGAACCTCGTGCGCCTGATGCAGATTCCCGATCTCGTCGACCGCCCCGACCTGAAATTCGCGCCGTTCACCGCATCGACCCCGCCCGCGATTGCGAACGCGCCGACGATGTTCGATGCGATCGACGACGGCGACATCCTGCTGCACCACCCGTACGAGAGCTTCCAGCCCGTGCTCGAACTGCTGCAGCAGGCCGCGAAGGACCCGAGCGTCGTCGCGATCAAGCAGACGATCTACCGCACCGGCACCGATTCGCCGCTGATGGACGCGCTGATGGAAGCCGCGCGCAACGGCAAGGAAGTGACCGTCGTCGTCGAGCTGCTCGCGCGCTTCGACGAGGAAACCAACATCAACTGGGCGTCGCAGCTCGAAGCTGTCGGCGCGCACGTCGTGTACGGCGTGGTCGGTCACAAGTGCCACGCGAAGATGATGCTGATCGTGCGGCGCGTCGTGCAGGCCGGCAAGGCGACGCTGCGCCGCTACGTGCACCTCGGCACCGGCAACTACCACCCGCGCACGGCGCGCCTCTACACCGACTTCGGGCTGATGACGGCCGACCAGAAGATCTGCGAGGACGTCCATCACGTATTCCAGCAGTTGACCGGGATCGGCGGCGAACTCACGCTGCACGAGCTGTGGCAGTCACCGTTCACGCTGCATCCGCGCATCATCGAATCGATCCGCGCGGAGATCGACAATGCGCGTGCCGGCAAGCGCGCGCGCGTCGTCGCGAAAATGAATGCGCTGCTGGAGCCGACGGTGATCGCCGCGCTGTACGAGGCGTCGCAGGCCGGCGTGAAGGTCGACCTGATCGTGCGCGGCGTCTGCGCGCTGAAGCCCGGCGTGCCGGGGTTGTCGGAAAACATCACGGTGCGCTCGATCGTCGGCCGCTTCCTCGAGCATCACCGGATCTACTATTTCCACGCGGGCGGCGCGGAAGACGTCTATCTGTCGAGCGCCGACTGGATGGACCGCAATCTGTTCCGCCGGGTCGAAGTCGCGTTCCCGATCCGCGAGCGCAAGCTCAAGCGGCGCGTGATCGCCGAAGGCCTGTCGGTATGTCTCGGCGACAACCAGTCGGCCTGGCAGATGCTCAGCGACGGTCACTACCGTCGGCGCCGCGCAGGCAAGACGATCCGCAACGCTCAGCTCGGGTTGCTCGCGAAGTTCTGCTCGTGAGCCTGCGGCGCGGCGCCGATCGCGCGCCGCACGGCCAATAAAAAACGCAGCCCCGGCTGCGTTTTTTATTGGCCCGTGACCGTTACGCGATCATGCCTCGTACGTGGCCGGCCGGATCGCGATGATGCGCGAGCCCGGGAACCGCGCGGTGAACGTGCTGCCGCGCCCTTCCTCGCTCTGCACGTACAGGTGCGCGTCGTGCCGCTGCAGCACGTGCTTGACGATCGCGAGCCCGAGCCCCGTGCCGCCCGTATCGCGCGAGCGGCTGCGGTCGACGCGATAGAAGCGCTCGGTCAGCCGCGGCAGGTCGGCGGCCGGAATGCCGAAGCCGCTGTCCGTGACGGAAAACACGCCCTGCGCGCCTTCGCGGCGCCACGTCACGACGATCTTGCCGCCGTCCGGCGTATAGCGGATCGCGTTCGTGACGAGATTCGCGAACGCGCTGAACAACTCCGTCTGCGCGCCCGTGACGCCGAGCGTCTCGTCGATCGAGAACGCGATGTCGTGATGCCCGTTCGACAGCGTCTGCGCATCCTCCCTCAGATGGTCGAACACGGCTCGCATGTCGATCGCGCGATCGGCCGGGGGCTTGCTCTCGCCCTCCAGCTTCGCGAGCACCAGCAGGTCGGTCACGATGTGCCGCATCCGCGATGCCTGCTGCTCCATCATGTCGAGATAGCGCGCGCGGTCTTCCTCGTTCAGCGGCAGCTCGCGCATCGTCTCGAGGAAGCCCGACAGCACGGTGAGCGGCGTCTTCAATTCATGCGACACGTTCGCGACGAAGTCGCGCCGCATCGCATCGGTACGCTCGAGCTCGGTGATGTCCTGTGTCAGCAGCAGCTTGCGGTTCTCGCCGTACGGAAACACCTGCACGGCCAGCACGTTCTGCCGCGAGCCGCCCATGCCGCGCATCACGAGCGTCTCGTCGTAATGCTGCGCATTCAGGTAGCGGACGAATTCGGGATGGCGCACCAGGTTCGTGATGTGCTGGCGCAGGTCGCGCTTCGCATCGAGGCCGAAATGAACCTCCGCAATCTCGTTGCACCACTCGATCTGGTCGTGGTCGTCGAGCATCGCGACGCCGTTCGGCGAGGCCTGGATCGCCTGGATGAAACGCGAATGCTGCTGTTCGACCTGCCGCACCTGCGCATGCCACTGCTTCGCGAGCTTGTGCAGCCGGTAGTAGATCTCGCCCCAGATGCCCGGCGCGCTCGGCACTTCACCGTAGACGGGCGCATCGAGCAGCCGCCACAGACGCTGCGTATGGAAGGTACTGAAAAAACCCTGTGCGATCAGCATCACGGCCACGAACACGAGGCCCGCGGTCGGGCCGGCGAAGACGCCGACCAATACGCCGATCAGCACGAGCAGCACGAGCGACACCAGAAAGCGCGCCCAGATGATGTTCATGATTCAGCGCCCGAAAGAATGAGCGGCATGCCGTGGCACACGGCATGTCCGGATACGTTACGCGTGCTTGGCGAGCCGGTAGCCGCTGCCGCGCACGGTCTCGATCATCGCATCGCAGCCGGCCGGTTTCAAGGCCGCGCGCAATCGTTTGATGTGCACGTCGACGGTTCGCTCTTCGACGAACACGTGGTCGCCCCACACCTGGTCGAGCAGTTGCGTGCGGCTGTGCACGCGCTCCGGATGCGTCATGAAGAAATGCAGCAGGCGGAATTCGGTCGGGCCGAGATCGAGCTTGATCTCGCTGCCTTCCGCATGCGCGGCGACGCGATGCGTGGCCGGGTCGAGACGCAGCCCGTTGATCGACACGACGTCCTCGGTCAACTGCGGCGCGCGACGGCGCAGCACGGCCTTGATGCGCGCCATCAGTTCCTTCGGCGAGAACGGCTTCGTCACGTAGTCGTCCGCGCCGATCTCGAGGCCGAGCACCTTGTCCTGCTCGTCGCCGCGCGCGGTCAGCATGATGATCGGGATGTGTTTGGTCCGTTCGTTGTTGCGCAGGTCGCGCGCGAACGCGATACCGGACTTGCCCGGCAGCATCCAGTCGAGCAGCACGAGATCGGGCAGCACGTCGCTGATCAGGTTCTGCGCCTGTTCGGCGTTGTACGCACGGATCGGGCAGTGACCGGCGTGCTGGAGATTCACCGAGATCAGTTCGGAAATCGCGGGCTCATCTTCAACGACGAGAATGTTGCTGGGCATCGGCACCTCTTTTCTTCCTGTACGTGGTGGCGTTAACTGTTGGCTTCGCGATCGAGCGTGTCGCGCGGCTGGTGCCGGACGTCCGTGCCCTTCACGATGTAGATGATGAATTCGGCGATGTTCTTCGCGTGGTCGCCGATCCGTTCGATCGCCTTCGCGATGAACAGGTATTCGAGGCCGACCGAGATCGTGCGCGGATCTTCCTGCATGTACGACACGAGCTTGCGCACGAATGCGCGGAATTCCAGGTCGATCTCTTTGTCGTCCTTGACGATCTGCGCGGCGGCCACCGTGTCGAGGCGCGCAAACGCGTCGAGCGCGCGGCGCAGGATCGTCACGGCCATCTCGCCCGACACCTTGATCTCGGCGATGTTGACCGTGCGCGCGGCCGGTTCGTCGACCAGGCGACGCACGCGCTTCGCGATCTTCTCGGCTTCGTCGCCGGCGCGTTCGAGGTTCGTAATCGTTTTCGAAATCGACATCAAAAGACGCAGGTCGCGCGCGGCAGGCTGCCTCCGCGCGATGATGTTGCCGCATTCCTGGTCGATGTCGACTTCCATCGCGTTCAGCGTTTCCTCGGCCGTGATCACCTTCTCGGCCGCTTCGCGATCGAATTCGTTGAGTGCGTGCATCGCGCCGACGATCTGCGACTCGACGAGCCCGCCCATTTCCAGCACTTTCGACGACACGGCATTCAGGTCCGCGTCGAACTGGCTCGACAGATGTTTATCCGACATGGCTGTTGTTCTCCGTCATCAGCCGAAACGGCCGGTGATGTAGTCTTCCGTTTCCTTGCGCACCGGCTTGATGAAGATCTTTTCGGTTTCGCCGAACTCGATCAGCTCGCCCAGGTACATGTAGGCCGTGTAATCCGAGCAGCGTGCGGCCTGCTGCATGTTGTGCGTGACGATCACGACCGTGTAGTCGCTCTTCAGCTCAGCGATCAGTTCCTCGATGCGGCCCGTCGAGATCGGGTCGAGCGCCGAGCACGGTTCGTCGAGCAGCAGCACTTCCGGACGGATCGCGATGCCGCGCGCGATGCACAGACGCTGCTGCTGGCCGCCCGAGAGGCCGTAGCCGCTCTGGCCCAGCTTGTCCTTCACTTCGTTCCACAGCGCGGCCTTCGTGAGCGCCCACTCGACGCGGTCGTCCATTTCCGAGCGCGTGAGCTTTTCGAACATCTTCACGCCGAACGCGATGTTGTCGTAGATCGACATCGGGAACGGGGTCGGCTTCTGGAACACCATGCCGATGCGCGCGCGCAGCAGCGAGATGTCGCGCTTCGTCGTCAGCAGGTTCTCGCCGTCCATCAGGATTTCGCCTTCGGCGCGCTGCTCCGGATAGAGCGCGAACATCTTGTTGAACGTGCGCAGCAGCGTCGACTTGCCGCAACCCGACGGGCCGATGAACGCCGTCACCTTCCCTTCGGGAATGCGCAGGTTGATGTTCTTCAGCGCATGGAACTTGTTGTAGAAGAAGTTGAGGTTGTTGACCTCGATCTTCGCGTTCAGCGGCGCGAGCGGGCGATCGTTCGCCGCGTCGTGCGTGCCGACGGGCGCTGCGGTGCGCTCGACGGGATTCAGGTGGCTCTCTGCCATATTCATCGGATTGCTCCGCCGTTACTTTTTCGAGAAGACCGAGCGCGCCAGGATGTTGAGTCCGAGCACCCCGAGCGTAATCAGGAACACGCCCGCCCATGCGAGCGACTGCCATTCCGCGAACGGGCTCATCGCGAACTTGTAGATCGTCACGGGCAGGTTCGCCATCGGCTGGCTCATGTCCCACGAGAAAAACTGGTTCGACAGCGCGGTGAACAGCAGCGGCGCCGTTTCGCCGGCAATCCGCGCGATCGCCAGCAGCACGCCCGTGATGATGCCGCCCACCGATGCGCGCAGCGTGATCTTCAGCACCATTCGCCACTTCGGCGTGCCGAGCGCGAAGGCTGCTTCGCGCAGCGCGTTCGGCACGAGCTTCAGCATGTTCTCGGTCGTGCGGATCACGATCGGAATCTGCAGCAGCGCGAGCGCGATCACGCCGGCCCAGCCCGAGAAGCGCCCCGACTTCGCGACGACGAGCGCGTACACGAACAGGCCGATGACGATCGACGGCGCCGACAGCAGGATGTCGTTGATGAAGCGGATCGTGCTCGCCAGCAGGTTCTTCTGCCCGTACTCGGCGAGATAGACGCCCGCGAGGATGCCGATCGGCGTGCCGACCAGCGTGCCGAAACCGCATAGCAGCAGGCTGCCGACGATCGCGTTCGCGAGACCGCCGCCTTCGGTGTTCGGTGCCGGCGTCGATTCGGTGAACAGCTGCAGCGACAGGCCGCCGATACCGAGGTGCAGCGTCGTGTACAGGATCCACACGAGCCACAGCAGGCCGAACGCCATTGCGCCGAGCGATGCGGCGAGCGCGATCGCGTTGACGACCTTGCGCTTGCGCTGCAGGCGCTCGCGCATCGCTTCGAGCACGGCGCCGTCCGGCCCCGGGAAATTCATGATGGGCTCGCTCATTTCTTGCCCTCTCCCTTCTCGAGACGAAGCAGCAGCAGTTTGGAGATGGACAGCACGATGAACGTGATCACGAACAGGATCAGGCCCAGTTCCATCAGCGCCGACGTGTGCAGACCCGGTTGCGCTTCCGCGAATTCGTTCGCGAGCGCCGACGTGATGCTGTTGCCCGGCGCAAACAGCGACACGCTGTCGAGCAGGTTCGTATTGCCGATCACGAACGTCACGGCCATCGTTTCGCCGAGTGCGCGGCCGAGGCCGAGCATCACGCCGCCGATCACGCCGGTCTTCGTATAGGGCAGCACGACCTTCCACATCACTTCCCAGGTCGTGCAGCCGATCCCGTATGCCGACTCCTTCAGCAGCACGGGCGTGACCTCGAACACGTCGCGCATGACCGACGCGATGTACGGGATGATCATGATCGCGAGAATCACGCCGGCCGCGAGGATGCCGATGCCGATCGGCGCGCCGGACGTCAGCGGCCCGAGCACCCACACGTCCTTGAGCAGGCGGCCGAGCGGCTTCTGGAAGTATTCGGCGAAGATCGGCGCGAACACGAGCAGCCCCCACATGCCGTACACGATCGACGGAATCGCGGCGAGCAGCTCGATCGCGATGCCGAGCGGACGGCGCAGCCACACGGGCGACAGTTCGGTGAGGAACAGTGCGATGCCGAAACTGACGGGCACCGCGATGACGAGCGCAATGACCGACGTCACGATCGTGCCGTAGATCGGCACGAGTGCGCCGTAGATGTCCGAGTTGGGATCCCACTCGGATTGCCACAGGAAGCCGAGGCCGAACTTCTGGATGGTCGGCAACGACGCAACGATCAGGGAAACGATGATCCCGCCCAGCAGCAGCAGGGTCACGATCGCGGCAAGCCGTGCGAGGCCGCCGAACACAACGTCCCCGAGACGGCTCGGCGCGCGTTGCGATGAACCGTCGGCGGACCGTGAGGACGTATAGGAAATATCAGACATGGGTGCCTGCTTTTGAGTGCCGGGCGCCGTAACGCCCGGCTTTACCGCACACACTGCCCGACCGGCGCGGCCGGGCAGTGAACCGCTGCAATGCTTACTCGGCGGCGACCGGCTTGCCCGATGCGTCCGTCACCTTCGCCTTCCACTGCTTGCGGATTTCCGTCTCGACCGTCGCCGGCAGCGAGATGTAGTCGAGGCTGTCGGCTGCCTTCTCGCCGTTCTTGAACGCCCAGCTGAAGAACTTCAGCGTTTCCGCGCCCTGTTCCGGCTTCTCCTGCTTCGCGTGCAGCAGCACGAACGTCGCGCCGACGACCGGCCATGCTTCCTTGCCCGGCTGGTTCGTCAGGATCTGGTAGAACGACTTCGACCAGTTCGCGCCGGCGGCAGCGGCCTTGAACGTTTCCGTCTTCGGCTCGACCACCGTGCCCGTCGAGTTCTTCAGCGCGGTGTAGGTCATGTTGTTCTTCTTCGCGTACGCCCACTCGACGTAGCCGATCGCGCCCGGCAGGCGCTGCACGAAGGCCGCGACGCCGTCGTTGCCCTTGCCGCCCGTGCCCGTCGGCCAGTTGACCGTCGTGCCTTCGCCGATCTTCGACTTCCACTCGTCGTTGACCTTCGACAGGTAGTTCGTCCAGATGAAGCTCGTGCCCGAGCCATCGGCGCGGCGAACCACGGCGATGTCCGTATCCGGCAGCTTGACCTTCGGGTTCAGCGCGGCGATCGCCGGGTCGTTCCACTTCTTGATCTTGCCGAGGTAGATGTCGCCGAGCACCGGGCCCGACAGCGTCAGTTCACCGGCCTTCACACCCGGGACGTTGACGACCGGCACCACGCCGCCGACCACCGTCGGGAACTGGAACAGGCCTTCCTTCGCGAGTTCGTCATCCTTCAGCGGCGCGTCCGAACCGGCAAAATCGACCGTCTTCGCGACGATCTGCTTCAGGCCGCCCGACGAACCGATACCCTGGTAGTTGACCTTCGAGCCGCCGGACTGCTGGTAGTCGGCAGCCCATTTCGTATAGATCGGCATCGCGAACGTGCTGCCTGCGCCCGTGATGTCGGCAGCTTGCGCAGCAACGGCGAAAAGCGCGCCAGCCAGGCCGGCAATCGCGGTTTGCATCAATTTCATGAGACCTCCAGTGTGTGAGCGGATGACTACGGCACCGCGAAGGTTAGGGGCTCCTCATGACGGTAATGTGACAATCGATGAAACTGGCGTGACAGTAACATGACTGGTTGAAAGGGAGTATTGGGTGCGACGCGGGCGGCGCCTGGGCGGCACCGGAACGGCGATGGCGGCAAGAATTGCCGGTCTGGCGAGGACGGGGCAGACACCCGTTTTCGGGTGCGCCGGCCGATCGTAGCGCAGCGTCTACGGTACGGGAAGCCCCTGCCCGCGATGGGCGCAATATCAGGGGTCGGAAGAAATCGTCGATCAGGCGATGCGTTGGTCGAGACGACACACTATAGGTATCGCAAACCTTTGCGTCTGACGAAATTGCGGCGCCCCGAAGGCGCCGCATGCCGATTCACCGGAGAGCCGGCGCGCGGGCGGCAGGACCGCCCCGCGCCGATACCGTGCGTCAGGTCGTCGCCGCGCGCACCGCGTCGGCAATCGTCTCCGCATGGCGGACCGCATCGGCCGCCTGCTCCGCTTCGACCATCACGCGCAGCACGGGCTCGGTGCCCGATGCGCGGATCAGCACGCGGCCGCTGCCGGCGAGCGCGGCTTCGGCTGCGTCGATCGCGGCGCGAATCGACGTGCTGCCCTTCCAGTCGGCGCCCGGCTTCATCCGCACGTTGATCAGCTTCTGCGGGAACAGCGTGACGCCATCGAGCATCTGCGCGAGCGTTCGGCCGCTGCGCTTCAGCGCGGCCAGCACGAGCAGCGCCGACACGATGCCGTCGCCGGTCGAATGCCGGTCGAGCGACAGGATGTGGCCCGAGCCTTCCGCGCCGAGCTGCCAGCCGTGCTCGCGCAACTGCTCGAGCACGTAGCGGTCGCCGACTGCTGCGCGGACGAACTTCACGCCCTCGCGCTGCAGCGCGACTTCGACGGCGAGGTTCGTCATCAGCGTGCCGACCGCGCCTTCGACCTTGCCGTCGGTCGCGATCCGGTCCTTCACGAGCACGTAGAGGAGCTCGTCGCCGTTGTACAGGCGCCCGGCCGCATCGACGACCTGCAGGCGGTCCGCATCGCCGTCGAGCGCAATGCCGAGATCGGCGTGGTTCGCACGCACCGCGCGCACCAATGCGTCGGGCGCGGTCGCGCCGACGCCGTCGTTGATGTTGAAGCCGTTCGGCGCGACGCCGATCGGAATCACGTCCGCGCCGAGTTCGTGGAACACGTGCGGTGCGATCTGGTACGCGGCGCCATGCGCGCAATCGATCACGAGCTTCAGCCCGCGCAGGTCGAACGCGGCCGGGAACGTGCTCTTGCAGAACTCGATATAGCGGCCGGCCGCGTCGTCGAGTCGGCGCGCCTTGCCAAGGCCGTCGGACGACGCGCATTCGAGCGGCTTGTCGAGCCACGCTTCGATCGCGGCTTCGGTGTCGTCGGGCAGCTTGTTGCCGTCAGCGGAGAAGAACTTGATCCCGTTGTCGTGATACGGGTTGTGCGACGCGCTGATCACGACGCCGGCCGACAGGCGCAGCGCGCGCGTCAGATACGCGACGCCCGGTGTCGGCATCGGGCCGGCCAGCATCACGTCGACACCGGCCGCCGAGAAACCGGCCTCGAGCGCGGCTTCGAGCATGTAGCCCGACACGCGCGTGTCCTTGCCGATCAGCACGGTCGGACGCGAGCCTGTCGCGACGTCGGCCGAGCTGGCCAGCACCTTGCCGGCCGCGTAGCCGAGGCGCAATACGAAATCCGGCGTGATGGGCGCCTCGCCCACCGTGCCGCGAATGCCGTCCGTGCCGAAATATCGACGTCCCATAGCGAATCTTCCTCCTTCGTCTTCTGACTTATCGTTGCCGCGCGGCTTCGCGCACGGCATTCCAGACTTTCAGTGCATCGACCGTCGCCGCGACGTCGTGCACGCGCACGATCGCCGCACCGCGCTCGACCGCGCACAATGCGGCTGCCACGCTCGCCGCGACGCGCTCCATCGGCGGCTTGCCGCCGATCACCGCGCCGAGCATCGACTTGCGCGACATGCCCGCGAGAATCGGATAAGCGCGCCCGTCGGGCCGCGCGGGCGCCGTGTCCGGCAACGCGGCCAGCAGCGCATAGTTGTCCTCGACGACCGCCTTGCCGAACCCGAAGCCGGGATCCACGCAGATCCGCTCCGGCGCAACGCCCGCGTCGCGCAGCGCCTGCGCGCGCGCGGCGAGAAACTCGCGCACGTCGGTCACGACGTCGTCGTAGTCGGGCTCGCCGACCTGCATCGTCTGCGGCTCGCCGAGCATGTGCATCGCGCACAGCCCGCAGTTGCCGTCGCGCACCGCGTCGATCGCGCCCGGCTGGCGGAACCCCCAGATGTCGTTGATCAGGTCCGCGCCGGCGGCCAGTGCCGCCCGCATCACGGCCGGCTTGTAGGTGTCGATCGACAGCGGCACGTTCAGCGGCCGCAGCGCCTCGACGAGCGGAATCACGCGCGCGAGCTCCTCGTCGAGCGGCACGGGCGGCGCGCCGGGGCGCGTCGATTCGCCGCCGATATCGAGGAGGTCCGCGCCTTCGGCGATCATCCGCTCGGCCTGGCGCAGCGCATCGTCACGCGCAAGGAAGCGGCCGCCGTCGGAGAACGAATCGGGCGTGGCGTTGAGAATGCCCATCACGAGCGGGCGCTCGAACGTCAGTGCGAAGCGGCCGCACTGGAGCGGCGCGGGAATGGATGGAGAAACAGCGAAATCTGACACGAGCGACTGGCGTGGATGAATGCAAAACGGGCCGGTGTGAAGCCACACCAGCCCGTGAACGGTGCTAAAGCGGAGGTTATGCCGCCGGCGAAGCAGGCGCCGGCGCGGTGCCGGGCTTGACCTCGGCGCTGCTGCCACCGCCCGACGAATCGCCGCCGACGGCCGGCGAGCTCTTCGGCGAGCGCGGCGGACGGCCTTCCATGATGTCGTTGATCTGATCGGCGTCGATCGTCTCCCACTCCATCAGCGCGGCCGTCATCGCTTCGACCTTGTCGCGGTTTTCGTCCAGCAGGCGCCGCGCGAGGTTGTACTGATCGTCCAGCACGCGGCGGATTTCCGAATCGACCTTCTGCTGCGTCGCTTCCGAGATCGTGCGCGTGAAGCCGCGGCCGAACGGCGACGCATCGTTCTCGTCGTCGACGTAGACCATCGGTCCGAGCGCATCGGTCATGCCGAAGCGGGCGACCATCGCGCGCGCCGTCTGCGTTGCCTTGTTGAAGTCATCCGATGCGCCGGTGCTGACGAGATTCATGAACAGCTCTTCCGCCACCCGGCCACCGAACAGGATCGCGAGGCGGTCCAGCAGGTAGTCCTTCGAGTACGTTTCGTTGTCATGCTCCGGCAACTGCCACGTGACACCCAGCGCACGGCCGCGCGGGATGATCGTGACCTTGTGCACGGGGTCGGCCTTCGGCAGCAGCTTCGCGACCACCGCGTGGCCCGACTCGTGGTAAGCGGTCGCGCGCTTCGCTTCCTCGCGGATCACGGCCGACTTGCGCTCCGGACCCATGAAGATCTTGTCCTTCGCGTCCTCGAAATCCTGCATCTCGACGATGCGCTTGCCGCGGCGTGCGGCGAACAGCGCCGCCTCGTTCACGAGGTTCGCGAGATCGGCGCCCGAGAAGCCCGGCGTGCCGCGCGCGATGACTGCCGCGTCGACGTCGTTCGAGATCGGTACCTTGCGCAGGTGCACGCGCATGATCTGCTCGCGGCCGCGGATGTCCGGCAGACCGACGTAGACCTGGCGGTCGAAACGGCCCGGACGCAGCAGTGCCTTGTCGAGCACGTCGGAACGGTTGGTTGCAGCGATCACGATCACGCCCGAGTTCGCCTCGAAGCCGTCCATCTCGACGAGCATCTGGTTCAGCGTCTGCTCGCGTTCGTCGTTGCCGCCGCCCATGCCGGCGCCGCGATGACGGCCGACCGCGTCGATTTCGTCGATGAACACGATGCACGGTGCATGCTTCTTCGCCTGCTCGAACATGTCGCGCACACGGGCCGCGCCGACGCCGACGAACATTTCGACGAAGTCCGAACCCGAGATGCTGAAGAACGGCACCTTCGCTTCACCCGCGATCGCGCGAGCGAGCAGCGTCTTGCCGGTACCCGGCGGGCCGACGAGCAGCACGCCGCGCGGAATGCGGCCGCCCAGCTTCTGGAATTTCTGCGGATCGCGCAGGAAGTCGACCAGCTCGGACACTTCTTCCTTCGCTTCGTCGCAGCCCGCGACGTCGGAGAAGTTCACTGCGTTGTTGTTCTCGTCGATCAGCCGCGCTCGCGACTTGCCGAACGAGAAGGCACCGCCTTTGCCGCCCCCCTGCATCTGCCTCATCATGTAGAACCAGAACACGATGATCAGGATTGTCGGCCCGAGGTAGTACAGCGCGGACATCAGCGCGTTCGGCTCGTCGTCGGCCTTGCCGCTGACCTGCACGCCGTACTTCATCAGATCGCCGACCATCCAGATGTCGCCGGGCGACACGATCTGGTATTTCTGGCCATCAGCCGGAGTGACGGTGAGGTTGCGCCCCTGAACGATGACGTTCTTGACCTTGCCGTTCTTGGCGTCGTCCATGAACTGCGAATAGGACACGCCTTCCTGAACGCGGGGCTTGTCGAACTGCTTGAACACCGTAAACAGCACCAGTGCGATCACTAGCCACACCGCTGCCTTCGAAAACATATTGTTGTTCAAAGCACCACTCCTTCACTCGTAGACGAGCGCCTACATTTTCCTTGCGGCGCCCCTCGGTCATTCTAATCCAGTCCGACCACCCTCGCCATAAGCATTGACAACCGCCGCGATAGCGCTTCGCTTGTCTGGCAAGGGCCGGAGCCCGTTTCCGGCACTCCGCTCCGCGTCAGCGCGGATGCTTCAGATGCCGGCCCAAAATGAACGTTTCGGACGATTTGTCGCGGGACGCCTTGGGCTTGCGCGGCGCGACGGTCTTAAACTGCTGTTTGAATTTCTCGACGATCTGGCTGTAGCCGCTGCCGTGAAAGCATTTCACGAGCAACGCACCATCCGGCTTCAGATGGTTCTGCGCGAATTCGAGCGCCAGATCGCAGAGATGCTCGATGCGCGCCGCATCCGCCGAGGCCACGCCGGAGAGGTTGGGGGCCATGTCCGAAATAACAAGGTCTACCGCGCGACCTTCGAGCACTTCCTCGAGCTGGTGGAGCACGTCGTCCTCGCGGAAGTCGCCCTGGATGAAGTGGACGTCGGCGATCGGCTCCATCGGCAGCAGGTCGAGCGCGATGATCGTGCCGTCGATGCCGCCTTCGCGCTCGGTGTCGCGCTTCTTGCCCTGCGCGAGCTTGTTGCGGGCATACTGGCTCCAGCTGCCCGGCGTCGCGCCGAGATCGACGATCACCTGGCCCGGACGGACCAGCTTGTCCTGCTCGTCGATTTCCTTCAGCTTGTACGCGGCACGCGCGCGATAGCCCTCCCGCTGCGCCATTTTGACGTACGGGTCGTTGATGTGGTCGTGCAGCCAGTGCTGGTTGAAGCGGTTTTTTGCCATTCGAGAGAGAGATTGCTGCCATTTGCTTCGTGAAGCCGCGCTTTTAGCGGATAATACGCGTCTTCTTCGCGCGGCTGCGGCCCCTTTTCAGGCCCAAGCCGCGATTTTACGTGGTTTCGGCGCACGGCTGACGCGGTAACTTCCCGCGATCGTTTTTCAGGCCGCGTGCCCCTATTTAGATTTCGACATTTCCATGCCCGCCCTTTCGCTTTCTCCCGCCGAGCGCTCCGCGCTGCGCTCCCAGGCCCATGCGCTCAAGCCCGTCGTGCTGATCGGGGCCGAAGGGCTGACCGACGCCGTGCTGAAGGAAATCAAGGTGCACCTCGCCGCGCACCAGCTGATCAAGATCCGCGTGTTCGGCGACGAACGCGACGAACGCATCGCGATCTACGACGAGATCTGCGACCGCCTGAGCGCGGCGCCGATCCAGCACATCGGCAAGCTGCTGGTGATCTGGAAACCCGAGGCCGCCGCAGCGGCCCCGGCCCGCGGCCGTCGCGCCGGCACGCTGCCGAGCGCGGCCGAAGCCGCCGACGACAGGAAAGGCCGCGCACCGCGCACGGTCAAGGTCGTCAAGGTATCGCCGAACGCGAGCCCCGTGCGTCGCCCGAAGCCGACGAAGGTCGTCGTGCGCGGCAACGAGCGCGTGACGGCGGGCGGCAACGTGAAACGTGCGAAAAAGCGCCAGGCAAGCACCAAGCGGCCGTTCCAGGACAAGTAAAACGCGTACGCGGCACGGAGCACGCCGTGCCGCCCTGCCCGCGCGGCGCTCAGGCGTCGCGCGCCGGCAGACGCCAGATCAGCATCAGCCCCAGCACGCTCTCGACGAGATAGAACACGCTCGAGACGCCGTGCAGCATCCCGAAGCGACTCGCATACGGCGAGTTCGCGATATCGGTGCCCGCCTCCATCGCGGCCACCCGCAGCGCGTTCATGAACGGCTGCAGCGCGAAATACCCGACCAGCACGCACACGACCATCGCGGCGACGATCCAGCGCACGCGGCGATATTCGCTGCTGCCGCGCCGCACCTGCTGGTTCGACAACGCGAGCAGCAGCACGCCGCACACGACACCGAGGATCGCCTCGATACGGAACAACTGGGCGGCGACCGAACCGGCCGTCATTCGCTCCAGCGTCTTGAACAGCACGGGCGCGACCGCATACCCGATCGTCAGCAGGCTGCCGACCCATACGGCCGACAGCAGACGGAACACGCGATGCGGCATCACGTCGCCCCGCTTCAGATGTAGCTGACCGAGATGATTTCGTATTCGCGCACGCCGCTCGGCGCCTGCACGGCCGCGACGTCGCCTTCGGTCTTGCCGATCAGGGCGCGCGCGATCGGCGAGCTGACCGAGATCAGGCCGTGATCGATATCGGCTTCGTCGTCGCCGACGATCTGGTACTTGACGGTGTCACCCGACTCGAGATCCTCGAGTTCGACCGTCGCGGCGAACACCACGCGGCCATCGGCGTCGAGCACCGTCGGGTCGATGATCTGCGCGGCAGACAGCTTCGATTCGAGTTCCGCGATGCGGCCCTCGATGAAGCCCTGTTTTTCCTTCGCGGCATCGTATTCGGCGTTTTCGGACAGATCGCCCTGTGCGCGGGCCTCCGCGATCGCGTTGATCACGGCCGGCCGCTCGACGGATTTGAGGCGCTGCAATTCATCGCGCAGTTGCTCTGCGCCACGCTTTGTCAACGGAATGGTGCTCATAAACGGCTCAATCGCTAAAAACGGCTTTAAAAAAAATCACCGCGATTAAGCGCGTTTCCGATGAACCGGAAACACCGCTTAACCGCGGCACGTATTGCTTCGACAGGAAACTGACTGCTTAGTTTAGGCGAGCGTGAAGACCTTGTAAATCATAGACTTCCAGATCCTTCAAGTAGCGCAAGCCTTCGACGGCCGCGCGCGCGCCCGACATCGTCGTGTAGTACGTGACCTTGTGCGCCTGTGCGCTCATGCGGATCGAACGCGAATCGGCGATCGCCTGGCGCGTCTCGTCGACCGTCGTGAACACGAGTGCGATCTCGCCGTTCTTGATCATGTCGACGATGTGCGGACGGCCGTCCTTCACCTTGTTCACGACCTTCACCGGCACGCCGGCCGCTTCGATCGCGGCAGCCGTGCCCTTGGTCGCGACGATCGGGTAGCCGAGGTCGTGCAGCATGCGCGCGACTTCGACGGCCTTCGGCTTGTCGGCGTCCATCACGGTCAGCAGCACCGTGCCCGACTCCGGCAGGCGCGAACCGGCCGCGAGCTGCGACTTGAACAGCGCTTCGCCGAACGTCTGGCCGACGCCCATCACTTCGCCGGTCGAACGCATTTCAGGCCCGAGGACCGGATCGACGGTCGGGAACTTCACGAACGGGAACACGGCTTCCTTCACGCTGAAGTACGGCGGCTCGACTTCCTTCGTCACGCCCTGCTGCGCGAGCTTCTGGCCGACCATCGCGCGCGCCGCGATCTTCGCGAGCGGCAGGCTGGTCGCCTTCGACACGTACGGCACCGTGCGCGATGCGCGCGGGTTCACTTCGAGCACGTAGATGATGTCCTGCTTCGAACCGTCCGCCTGCGGCACCTGCTGGATCGCGAACTGCACGTTCATCAGGCCGACCACGTTCAGCGCCTTCGCCATCGCGCCCGTCTGGCGCTTCAGCTCGGCCACGGTTTCCTTCGACAGCGAGTACGGCGGCAGCGAGCATGCCGAGTCGCCCGAGTGGACGCCCGCCTGCTCGATGTGCTCCATCACGCCGCCGATGAACACGGCTTCGCCGTCGCAGATGCAGTCGACGTCGCACTCGATCGCGTCGTTCAGGAAGCGGTCGAGCAGCACCGGCGAATCGTTCGACACCTTCACGGCCTCGCGCATGTAGCGCTCGAGGTCACGCGGCTCGTGGACGATTTCCATCGCGCGGCCGCCCAGCACGTACGACGGGCGCACGACCAGCGGATAGCCGATTTCCTCGGCAAGCTTGAGCGCCTCGTCTTCGGCGCGCGCGGTGCGGTTCGGCGGCTGGCGCAGGCCGAGATCCTGCAGCAGCTTCTGGAAGCGTTCGCGGTCTTCGGCCGCGTCGATCATGTCCGGCGACGTGCCGACGATCGGCACGCCGTGCGCCTCGAGGTCGAGCGCGAGCTTCAGCGGCGTCTGGCCGCCGTACTGGACGATCACGCCGACCGGCTTTTCCTTGTCGACGATCTCGAGCACGTCTTCGAGCGTCAGCGGCTCGAAGTACAGGCGGTCGGACGTGTCATAGTCGGTCGACACCGTTTCCGGGTTGCAGTTGACCATGATCGTTTCGTAGCCGTCCTCGCGCATCGCGAGCGCCGCGTGCACGCAGCAGTAGTCGAACTCGATGCCCTGGCCGATCCGGTTCGGGCCGCCACCCAGCACCATGATCTTCTTGTTGGTGGTCGGCTGCGCCTCGCACTCTTCCTCGTAGGTCGAGTACATGTACGCGGTTTTCGTCGCGAATTCGGCCGCGCAGGTGTCGACGCGCTTGTAGACCGGGCGCACGTTCAACTCGACGCGGCGCTTGCGCACGTCTTCCGGCGTCGCGCCGAGCAGCTTCGCGAGCCGGCGGTCGGAGAAGCCGCTCTGCTTCACGTAGCGCAGCTCGTCGAACGTCAGCGACGCGAGCGTGCGACCCGCGAGCGCCTTTTCCTTCAGGATGATCTGCTCGATCTGCTCGAGGAACCACGGGTCGATCGCGGTTTCGGCGAAAATTTCCTGGGCCGTCATGCCGATGCGGAATGCGTCGCCGACATACCAGATGCGATCCGGGCCCGGCTCGTGGATCTCGATCGCGATCTCGTCGCGGTTGGTCGACTTTTCGTCGAGACCGTCGACGCCGACTTCGAGGCCGCGCAGCGCCTTCTGGAACGATTCCTGGAACGTGCGGCCGATCGCCATCACTTCGCCGACCGACTTCATCTGCGTCGTCAGGCGCGAATCGGCTTCACGGAACTTCTCGAACGCGAAGCGCGGGATCTTCGTGACGACGTAGTCGATCGTCGGCTCGAACGACGCCGGCGTCTGGCCGCCGGTAATTTCGTTCTTCAGCTCGTCTAGCGTGTAGCCGACCGCCAGCTTAGCCGCGACCTTCGCGATCGGGAAGCCGGTCGCCTTCGATGCGAGCGCCGACGAACGCGACACGCGCGGGTTCATCTCGATGACGACCATGCGGCCGTCCTTCGGGTTGATCGAGAACTGCACGTTCGAGCCGCCCGTGTCGACGCCGATCTCGCGCAGCACCGCGAGCGATGCGTTACGCAGGATCTGGTATTCCTTGTCGGTGAGCGTCTGTGCCGGCGCGACCGTGATCGAGTCGCCGGTGTGCACGCCCATCGGGTCGAGGTTTTCGATCGAGCAGACGATGATGCAGTTGTCGGCGCGGTCGCGCACGACTTCCATCTCGTATTCCTTCCAGCCGAGCAGCGATTCCTCGATCAGCAGTTCGCGCGTGGGCGACAGGTCGAGACCGCGCTTGCAGATCTCCTCGAACTCTTCGCGGTTGTACGCGATGCCGCCGCCCGAGCCGCCGAGCGTGAACGACGGACGGATCACGACCGGGTAGCCGCTGCCGCCCGTCTCCGCCATGATCTCGCCGTGCACCTTGGTCGCCTCTTCCATCGAATGCGCGATGCCCGACTTCGCGGAACCGAGACCGATCTTGGTCATCGCTTCCTTGAACTTCTGGCGGTCTTCCGCCTTGTCGATCGCTTCCGGCGACGCGCCGATCAGTTCGACGCCGAACTTCTCGAGCACGCCGTGGTGGTGCAGGTCGAGCGCGCAGTTCAGCGCGGTCTGGCCGCCCATCGTCGGCAGGATCGCGTCCGGGCGCTCCTTCTCGATGATGCGCGCGACGACTTCCCACGTGATCGGCTCGATGTAGGTCACGTCGGCCGTGTTCGGGTCGGTCATGATCGTCGCCGGGTTGCTGTTGACGAGAACGACCTTGTAGCCCTCCTCACGCAACGCCTTGCAAGCCTGCGCGCCCGAATAGTCGAACTCGCACGCCTGGCCGATGATGATCGGGCCGGCGCCGATGATGAGGATGCTCTTGATGTCTGTGCGTTTTGGCATGGCTTGTGAATTCAATAAGTAATCGTTGTCGTGGGTCGGCCGGCAGCGCTCAGCTCATGGTCGCGAGCGCAAGCTTCACCGAGAAACCGATGAACAGGCCGCCCACGCTGCTCGCCGCGCCTGCCGCAAGCTTGCGGCGGCGACGGAAATGCTCGGCGAGCCGCGCGCCCGCGAAGATCAGCGTGCTCAGGTACAGGAAGCTCGCGCATTGCGCGATCGCCCCGAGCACGACGAACGACAGCGCGGGATGCGGGAATGCCGGGTCGACGAACTGGATGAAGAACGAGATGAAGAACAGGATCGCCTTCGGATTCAGCAGGCTGACGATCAGCGCCTTGCGGAACGGCCGCTCGCCGTCGACCGCCTGCGGCGCGTCAGCCGGCGCATTGGCCGGCGCGCGCAGCTTCTGCCACGCGCTGCGCAACATGCCGGTGCCGATGTAGAGCAGATATGCGGCGCCGCCGTACTTGACGACGGAGAACAGCAGCGGATTGGCCTTCAGCAGCGACGCGACGCCCGCGGCGGACAGCACCATCAGCACCGTATCGCCGACGAACACGCCGCAGGCCGCGCGATAGCCGGCCTTCACGCCGCGCTGCGCCGCGAGCGACAGCACGTACATCGAGTTCGGCCCCGGCAGCAGGATGATGAAGATCACGCCGAACACATAGGTCCAAATATCCGTGATGCCGAGTGCGTGGCCGAACATGATGCGAATCTCCCGTCCTTCGGTTGCGTCAGTTGCGTTAAGCGTTGCGCTGCTTCGCCGCGTCCATCAGCGCGGTGAAACGGTCGAACAGATAGCCGATGTCGTGCGGGCCCGGCGACGCTTCCGGGTGACCCTGGAAGCAGAACGCCGGCTTGTCGGTCAGCTCGAAGCCCTGCAGCGTGCCGTCGAACAGCGAGACGTGCGTCACGCGTGCGTTGGCCGGCAGCGAATCCGCGTCGACCGCGAAGCCGTGGTTCTGCGACGTGATCACGACACGGCCGTCGCCGAGATCCTTCACCGGGTGGTTCGCGCCGTGGTGGCCCGTCTTCATCTTCAGCGTCTTCGCGCCGACCGCGAGGCCCATGATCTGGTGGCCGAGGCAGATGCCGAAGGTCGGCACGCCGCGCTCGATGAATTCCTTCGTGGCCGCGATCGCGTAATCGCACGGCTCCGGATCGCCGGGGCCGTTCGACAGGAAGATGCCGTCCGGATTCAGCGCGAGCGCATCGGCCGCGCTCGCCTGCGCGGGCAGCACCGTCACGTGGCAACCGCGCTCCGCGAGCATGCGCAGGATGTTGTACTTGACGCCGAAATCGTACGCGACGACGCGGTACTTCGGCGCTTCCTGCATGCCGTAGCCGCCCTCGAGGCGCCATTCCGTCTGCTTCCACTCGAACGGCTTGGCGGTCGACACGACCTTTGCGAGATCCATGCCCGCAAGGCCCGGGAACGAGCGCGCGAGCTCGATCGCCTTCGCCTCGTCGGCCGAACCGGCCAGGATGCAGCCGTTCTGCGCGCCCTTGTCGCGCAGGATGCGGGTCAGCTTGCGGGTATCGATGCCGGCGATCGCGACGACGCCTTCGTCGCGCAGGTAATCGCCGAGCGTGCGGTCCATGCGGAAGTTCGATGCGAGCGTCGGCAGATCACGGATGATCAGGCCGGCGGCATGGACTTTGGTGGCTTCGACGTCTTCGGCGTTGACGCCGACGTTGCCGATATGCGGGTAGGTGAGCGTCACGATCTGGCGCGCGTAGCTCGGATCAGTCAGGATTTCCTGATAGCCGGTGATCGCGGTATTGAACACGACTTCGCCGATCGTGTGGCCTTCGGCCCCGATCGAATAACCACGAAAGACCGTGCCGTCGGCGAGTGCAAGCAAGGCGGGAGAAAAAGACGGCAACACGGGAGGCTCCTTGGGGAACACCCTGCTGCCGACCTGTTTACCCTGCCGCGCGAGCGCCGCGCTGCGTGGGCGCGCGTGGTCGCTAGCTGGACGCGACCTGTGCTGTCGAGACGCGAACCCGGCGCGTGGCGCACGAGGCTTCGCGGCATCGCCCGGCAGGCGGCGTGCGGCGGATGAACGGGATGAAAGAGGTAGGCGCTAGGGTGCGAGGTTGATCAGCACAAACTTTCAAATTATAGCCTGAAAAAGGCCTTATCTTCAATCGATATGGCCGTCCGATCATGCGCGCGCCGCCGCCGGCAGCGCGGTGCGGCAGCACGCGCAACGTACTGCGGCCCCGTTTCCGCGGCCGCCCTGCCCCCAGCGTACCGCCGGATCAGTGCGCTTGGCCAGCGCCGCGCGCGGGCCACACGTACCAGACCGCACTCGCGAGCTGCAGCGCAAGCAGCACGCCCCACGCGGTGAAGTGCGCGGCAGCCGGATAACGGCCGTCGACGGCGGGCCAGTGCGACAGCACCGCGCCGACACCGATCTGGAACGCAAAGATCAGCAGGAAGATCACCAGCGTGAGCGTCGTGTTCGCGCGGCCGATCAGATGAGCGGGAAAGTGCCCGGCCATCACCGCGTAGGTCAGGATGCCGACGCCGCCGAACATCCCGTATGCAGCCCACAGCACGGCCGGCGGCAACGGCACGCGCGCGACGATCGCGACCTGCGTCGCGACGAACAGCGCCATGCCGACACCGCAGAACGCATAGACGGACACGCCGCGGCGCTCGAGCACGCGCGCCGCGGCACCGAAGCCGACGCAGCCGGCCATCATCGCGAAGCCGAGCACCGACACGAGGCGCGCGGCATGCGGCGCATCGAACCCCGCGACATCGCGCAGGTACGGCCCGACCCACAGCGACTGCATTGCGTAGAACACACCCTGCGTGACGACCGAGAACGACGAAATCTTCCAGAACGCGCGGCTGCTCAGGATGTGCCACGTGCCCTTGAACTGGCTGACGAGCCCGCCCTGGTGGCGCACCTGCTTCGCTTCGGGCGCGCCGAAGCCGATCGAGGCCGCGACGACCACCGTCAGCACCGCAAGGCCGAAACAGATCGCGCGCCAGTTCGTCCAGCCGAGCAGCCAGGTCAGCGGCGAACCGACCACGACGCCGCCGAGGCCGCCGACGGCCATCACGAGGCCGTTGACGAGCGGCAGCCGGCCGACCGGGAAATGCTGCGCGAGCGCCTTGAACGCCGCGCCGAGACACACCGACACGCCGACGCCGATCAGCAGCCGGCCGATCATCATCGTGCCGAGGCTGTGCGCGGCGCCGAACACGGCGGCGCCGGCCGCCGCGAACAGCAGCATGCCGGCCGTCACGCGGCGCGGGCCGAAGTGGTCGAGCATCACGCCGGCCGGGATCTGCGCGCCCGCGAAGCCGAGGAAATAGAGACTGGTGAGCAGGCCGAGATCGGCGGCCGACAACCCAAGCTCATGCGTGACGAACGGCGCGAAGCCCAGATTGACGCCGCGAAACACATACGACACGAAATACCCGATCGAAAACAGCGCGAGCACCCTCAACTGCACCGACGACATCGCTTCCCCTCGTTATATGAAGACGCTCGAAGCGGCACCCCCGCGCCGCGCACAAACGAAAACGCCGTCACCTCGGTGACGGCGTTTCGTCGCAATTCGTCGGATGATAGCGCAATCGCGCGACCGGGGCCGGCCGCCCGCTGCGCTTTGCAGCCGCGTTACTTCTTCTTGCTCTTGTGCGCGGCGGCCTTGGCCGGCGCGGCCTTCGCCGATTTGGCCGCCGGCTTTGCCGCGCCGCGCTTCGCGCCGTGCGACTTGCCGCCCACCGCCAGGCTGGCGCGCTCGATGTGCGCACTGCCGACCGACGTTGCGATCCGCTCCGGACCGGGTTCCGCCGGCACCGAACGGCCGACCGGTACGTGCAGCACGAGCGCCTGGCCCGGCATCGCGAGATCGCGATGCGTGCGGTTCCATGCCTTGAGCTGGCCGACCGATACGCCATAGCGGCCGGCGATCGCCGCCATCGACTGCTTGCGGCGCACGCGGATCAGCATCTTGCGCGTGTCGGGTACGTCCGGCTCCATCGCGAGCGCGCCGTTTTCGGCGACGTCGGCGCTGATGTCCTCGTCGTCGTCATCGCCGCGCGGCACGACGATCGTCGAGCCCGGCTTCAGGCGCATGCCAGCCGGAATCTTGTTGACCGACATCAGCGTATCGGCGTCCACGCCGATCTTCTCGGCGATCGCAGCCGGCCGCGCACGTTCGCTGACCGTGTAGGTGGTCCACGTCGAAAGCTGGCCGTTGTACGCCTTCAGGCTCTTCTCGAACGCGGACGCGTTGTCGAACGGCAGCAGGATCTGCGGCTCGGTCGCGCCGAGGATCACCGGCTTCGAGAACGACGGGTTCAGCGAGCGGAATTCGTCGAGCGACAGGTTCGCGAGCTTCGCGGCGACCGCGACGTCGATGTCGCGCGACGTCGTGACCGTAACGAAATACGGGTGGTTCGGGATGTCCGGCAGCGTCAGGCCGTACTGCTTCGGGCTCGCGATGATGTTCTTCACCGCCTGCAGCTTCGGCACGTAGTTGCGCGTCTCGTTCGGCATCCGCAGGCTCTGGTAGTCGGTCGGCAGGCCGGCCGCCTGGTTGCGCGCGATCGCGCGCTGCACGTTGCCCTCGCCCCAGTTGTACGCGGCCAGCGCCAGATACCAGTCGCCGAACATGTCATGCAGGCGCGACAGGTAGTCGAGCGCGGCGCTCGTCGACGCAAGCACGTCGCGGCGCTCGTCCTGCCACATGTTGCGCTTCAGGTTGTACGTGCGACCCGTGCCGGGCATGAACTGCCACATGCCGGCCGCCTTCGCGACCGACAGCGCCTGCGGGTTGAACGCCGACTCGATGAACGGCAGCAGCGCGAGTTCGGTCGGCATGTGACGCGCCTCGAGTTCCTCGACGATGTGGTACAGGTACTTCTGCGAGCGCTCGGTCATGCGCTGCACGTAATCGGGACGCTGCGTGTACCAGGTCGTCTGCATGTCGACGAGGTCGCTCTGCAGGTCGGGCATCTGGAAGCCGCGACGGATGCGGCCCCAGAGATCGGAGTCCGCACTGGTCAGGTCGCCGACGGATTGCTTGTCGACGTCGACAGTTTCTTTGGCGGTGGCTGATTTACGGAGGTAGTTGGACGTCGCCTGCGAATCGGCGGCGTTGTCGGCGACAGGAGCCTGGCTCGCACAAGCGGCGAGTAGCAGGACCACCATCGCACTCAATATAAGTCGCATGAAAATCTCGGCTTCCGACGGCTGGAAATTGCAGGCGATACTACGGAAGTGCGTGCTTCACGTCAATAAAAACACCGAAAACTCAGCGAAATCCTACATTTGGAGCAATTTTTACAGACTCCGCTTGAGCTTTGGAGTCCTCCAAAAATGATCATCGGAACCGATTTTTCCACTCGCGCATCAGCGTGAACGCCGCCAGACGATCCGGCACCGTTTCGTGGAGCTCGGCTTCGAGGGTCGCATGGATGGCCGTGCTGTCCGCCCGCATGAACGGGTTAACGGCACGCTCGTGCGCGATCGTAGTGGGCAGCGTCGGCACGCCACGCGCGCGCAATGCCTGCGCTTCGTCGCGCCATGCGGCGAGCGCCGCGTTGCCCGGTTCGCACGCGAGCGCGAAGCGGATATTGGACAGCGTATATTCGTGTGCGCAATGCACGCGCGTGTCGCCCGGTAGCGCCGCGAGCGCATCGAGCGACGCCAGCATCTGCGCGGGCGTGCCTTCGAACAGGCGGCCGCAGCCGCACGAGAACAGCGTGTCGCCGCAGAATACGTGCGGCACCGCGGCGCCCTGCCCGGCCGCCTGAAAATAGGCGATGTGACCGCGCGTATGACCGGGCACGTCGAGCACGTCGAACGCGATGGCCGGCGCGTCGAGCGTCACGCGATCGCCGCCCGAAAGCGGCCGCGTGACCACGCCGATCGCCTCGGCTGCAGGGCCGTAAACGGTGAGCGGCACATCGGCCGGTTGGCTATTGCGCAGCGCCTCGACACCGCCGACATGGTCGGCGTGATGGTGCGTGAGTAAAATAGCGGTCAACCGCCAGCCTCGTTCGGCAAGAACCCGGCGTACGGGCGCGGCTTCACCCGGATCGACGGCGATCGCATCGCGGCCGTCCGAGACGAGCCAGATGTAGTTGTCTTCGAATGCCGGAACCGGCACGTATTCCAGCTCGTTCATGGGCGCGCAATCATCGTTATGTCTGACCGTCAAATTATAGACTGGCCCGCCTGGACCGACTCGCCTCCCGGCCGCTACGTGCTGGGCTGGGAGCAGGCGCAGCTCGACCGGATCGTGTCCGACGTCTTCGGGTTCCACGCGCTGCAGCTCGGCCTGCCGCAGCTCGACGCACTGCGCGAGAACCGCATGCCGTATCGCGGCCTCGTGCTCGATCCGGCAAGCGGCGCGAGCGCGCCGTACCAGTATCCGTGGGCACGCGAAGCGCACTCGCCGGAGCACGCGCCCGCCGATCGCAGCACAACCTGGTGCGACCTGCTCGACCTGCCGTTCGAGTCGCAGAGCGTCGACCTGATCGTGATGCCGCACACGCTCGAGTTCACGTCCGACCCGCACCGCCTGCTGCGCGAGGCCGAGCGCGTGCTGATGCCGGAAGGCCAGCTCGTGATCACCGGCTTCAATTCGCTCAGCCTGTGGGGCATGCGGCAATCGTTCGGGCGCATGGCGAACCACCCGTTCGTGCCGGCCACGCGCGACCAGATCGCGTTCATCCGGCTCAAGGACTGGATCAAGCTGCTCGGCTTCGACCTCGAACGCGGCCGCTTCGGCTGCTACCGGCCGCCGCTCGTCACCGACAAGTGGCTGGCGCGCTACGGCTTCATGGAAGCCGCGGGCGACCGCTGGTGGCCGATCTTCGGCGCCGTCTACATGGTGACGGCGGTCAAGCGCGTGCGCGGCATGCGCCTCGTCGGCCAGATCAAGATGAAGAAGCCCGTGCTCGCACCAGGCCTGACGCCCGCGGCCTCCCCGACTACCCATCAAGAACATTCATGACAACCGATACGATCGACATCTATACCGACGGCGCCTGCAAGGGCAACCCCGGCCCCGGCGGCTGGGGCGCACTGATGCGCTACGGCGACCGCGAAAAGGAGCTGTTCGGCGGCGAGCCCAACACGACCAACAACCGCATGGAGCTGATGGGCGTGATCGCCGCGCTCGAGGCGCTGAAGCGGCCGTGCCAGGTGATCGTGCACACCGACTCACAATACGTGCAGAAAGGCATCAGCGAGTGGATCCACGGCTGGAAGAAGAAAGGCTGGATCACCGCGGCAAAAACACCCGTGAAAAACGCCGACCTGTGGAAGCGGCTCGACGCACTCGTCGCGCAGCACGAGGTCGAGTGGCGCTGGGTCAAGGGTCACGCGGGCCATCCCGAAAACGAGCGCGCCGACGCGCTCGCGAATCGCGGCGTCGAATCGCTCACGGCCTGAACGCCGGCCACTCCCCTGTTTCCTTTGCTTTTCCCGACATGCGCCAGATCATTCTCGATACCGAAACCACCGGCCTGAACGCCCGCACGGGCGACCGCCTCATCGAAATCGGCTGCGTCGAGCTGCTGAACCGGCGGCTCACCGGCAACAACCTGCACTTCTACGTGAACCCCGAGCGCGACAGCGATCCGGGCGCACTGGCGGTGCACGGCCTCACGACCGAATTCCTCAGCGACAAGCCGAAGTTCGCGGAAGTCGCCAGCCAGATCCTCGACTTCGTGAAGGACGCCGAGCTGATCATCCACAACGCGCCGTTCGACCTTGGCTTCCTCGACGCCGAATTCGCGCGGCTCGACCTGCCGCCGTTCACCGAACATTGCGGCGGCGTGATCGACACGCTCGTGCAGGCCAAGCAGATGTTCCCCGGCAAGCGCAACTCGCTCGACGCGCTGTGCGACCGCTTCGGCATCAGCAACGCGCACCGTACGCTGCACGGCGCACTGCTCGACTCGGAGCTGCTCGCCGAGGTGTATCTCGCGATGACGCGCGGCCAGGACAGCCTCGTGATCGACATGCTCGACGACGCGGGCGCCGGCGGCGGCTCGGCAAACGGCCAGCGCGTGTCGCTCGCCGCGCTCGACCTGGCCGTGGTGGCCGCGAGCGACGACGAGCTCGCCGCGCACCAGGCGCAGCTCGACGAACTCGACAAGTCGGTCAAGGGCGCATGCGTGTGGCGCAAGTCCGCCGACGCGGACGCCGCCGAAACGGCCTGACGTATCCGGCGCACGGCACGCGCTGCGGCCGCGCTTACGCGCGCGGCTGCAGCGCGATGACCGCCATCCCGCCGAGCGCCAGCACCGCGCCGGCCGCATCCCAGCGGGTCAGCGCGACGCCGTCGACCACCCGCAGCCAGATCAGCGCAACCGCGATATACACGCCGCCGTACGCGGCATAAGTGCGCCCCGCGGCGCTCGGGTGCAGCGTCAGCAGCCACGCGAACAACGCGAGCGACAGCGCGGCCGGCACCAGCAGCCAGACCGGCCGGCCGCCCTTCAGCACGAGCCACGGCAGGTAACAGCCGACGATTTCGGCCAGCGCGGTAGCGGCGAACAGCGCCGCGATCCTCATCAGTTCGGTCATCCGTTTCCTCGTGAATTCGGCCCCCGTCTCCGGGGGCTGCACGGCCCCGCCGCGCGCCGCCGATCATACCCGAGCAGGCCGCGCCGGACGCCCCGCCAGACGGGCGTCTCCCGGCAATTTGCACGATCATCCGTCATCGTGCTATCATGTCGCCTGTTTCAACATTCAATCTCTGTCTATTCGATTTCGCGAGAAGTCCGTCCGCGCGTTGTACGCCGGCGCTTCGACCGAAATTGCACCCACAGGAAAGCCCGCCCGACAGGCCCGCTTTTCTCGTTTCGTTGCCCCTTTCGGGGCGCTTGCCGGAACGCCGGACCTTCGTCCGCACCGGCATCTGCCGCCAGCTTCACGCGGCCCATTCTTCATGAGCGCACTGTCGCGACGGCCCATCGGGCCCGCGTCGAAGCAGCCCCTTACGGCCCTTTACCGCCTCTTGCGCAGTAAGTGCTTAATGGCCTGCCCCGACGCGCCGCACGCGACACCGCGCTTGCCGGCAAACCGTGTCGGACGGCCCGCCCGTTCCGGCGCAGTCAAAGGAGTGCATGACCTTGACCGCAACACACGCCAGCCCGACCGCTGCTTCTTCCTCCCCTTCGTCCGGCGACGCTCCGCTCGCCGCTGACGACATAACCGTCGTCGACCAGAGCCTGCTCAAGCGCGCCGTCAGCGCGATGGCCATCGGCAATGCGATGGAATGGTTCGACTTCGGCGTCTACAGCTATATCGCCGTCACGCTCGGCAAGGTGTTCTTCCCGTCCAGCAGCCCGTCCGCGCAGTTGCTCGCGACCTTCGGCACGTTCGCGGCCGCGTTCCTCGTGCGTCCGCTCGGCGGCATGGTGTTCGGCCCGCTCGGCGACCGCATCGGCCGCCAGCGCGTGCTTGCCGCGACGATGATCATGATGGCCGTCGGCACCTTCGCGATCGGCCTGATCCCGAGCTACGCGTCGATCGGCATCATGGCGCCCGTATTGCTGCTCGTCGCCCGCCTCGTGCAGGGCTTCTCGACCGGCGGCGAATACGGCGGCGCAGCCACCTTCATCGCCGAGTTCTCGACCGACAAGCGCCGCGGCTTCATGGGCAGCTTCCTCGAGTTCGGCACGCTGATCGGCTATGTGATGGGTGCGGGCGTCGTCGCACTGCTGACTGCGTCGCTGTCGCAGGAGGCGCTGCTGTCGTGGGGCTGGCGCGTCCCGTTCCTGATCGCCGGCCCGCTCGGCCTGATCGGCCTCTACATCCGGATGAAGCTCGAGGAAACGCCTGCGTTCAAGCGCCAGGCCGAAGAGCGCGAAGCGCAGGACAAGGCCGTGCCGAAGGCGCGCTTCCGCGAAACGCTGATGCGCAACTGGCGTGCGCTGCTGCTGTGCGTCGGCCTCGTGCTGATCTTCAACGTGACCGACTACATGGTGCTGTCGTACCTGCCGAGCTTCATGTCGTCGACGCTGCACTTCGACGAATCGCACAGCCTCGTGCTCGTGCTGATCGTGATGGTGCTGATGATGCCGATGACGCTGTACGCCGGCCGCCTGTCCGACAGGATCGGCCGCAAGCCGGTGATGCTCGCCGGCTGCGTCGGGCTGCTGGTGCTGTCGATCCCGTCGATGATGCTGATCCATACGGGCACCACGGCGTCGGTGTTCGGCGGCCTGCTGATCCTCGGCGTGCTGCTGTCATGCTTCACCGGCGTGATGCCGTCGGCGCTGCCGGCGCTGTTCCCGACCGAGATCCGCTACGGCGCGCTCGCGATCGGCTTCAACGTGTCGGTATCGCTGTTCGGCGGCACGACGCCGCTGGTGACCGCGTGGCTCGTCGAAGTGACGCACAACCTGATGATGCCCGCGTATTACATGATGGGCGCCGCCGTGATCGGCATCGTGTCGGTCGTCGCGCTCGCGGAAACCGCGCGCCAGCCGCTGAAGGGCTCGCCGCCGGCCGTCGCGACGCGCCGCGAAGCGCACCAGCTCGCGCGCCAGTTGCGCGAGGAGGACGACTCGGAGATCTACAGCGTCGTGTCGCCCGCACGCGCCTGAGCGTCGCCCATGAAAAAGCCCCGGCCGAAGCCGGGGCTCGATCGAATCCGATTCGCCCGACCGGCTTGCGCCGGCCGGGCTTTTTTTCATCCTTCGGCCGCGAGCACCCTCACGCTTGCGCTTCGCAGTGACGGCAGAACAACAGCGCACGCGACCGCGACACCGCCGCCTGCGCACCGCGTGCCGCGACGATCAGCCCGATCTGGCCGAGATTGAAGTCGCGCTCGACCATCAGCTGCGTCAGCGCGGCAAGCGGCAACACGACGGACGGGTGGTACAGGCTCGATTCGATCAGGGCTTTCATCATCGGCTCCATCTGGCAATGCGTGATTCGATGGAGTGGATTCTAGGGACCGGCCGCTTCCGGATAAACAGCGCGAATGCGAAGTCACTTGTCAGCCGCCGAGAACAATCGGCGGCGGCTTGCCGGGCGGGGCCGAGCGGGCGGCAGGCAACGGCGCGGGGCAGCCTCGCGCCGTGCCGCCAGAGGCCGCCAGGCCTAGACGAGCGGCGTTTCGACGAACGCCGGCAGCGCTTCCGCCCGCGCCGAATGCGCGGCAAGCGCCGGATAACGGGCCGGATCGATCCGCGCGAGCACCGGGTAATCGGCCGCCATGAACTGCGTGAAGCGCCACGCGACCGCAACCGTCACGTCGGACTGCAGCAGGCGCGCGCCGCCGAACCAGCCGTTCGCGGCCGCGACGAGCGGCTCCAGCTCGCCGTATGCGCCCTCGAGCTGGCTCAGCACACGCTCGATCCACGGCGCGTGCTGCTTGTCGAACGGGCGCAGCGCCTGCTCGTAGACGATCTGCACGGTCTTCTCGGCCGCCGCCAGCGCGAAACCGACCGGCACGAGCGTGCGCAGCCGTGCGTCGGCGGCGTCGGGCAGCAGGCGCCGCTCCGTCGCGACCAGGTGATCGAGATAGTCGACGATCAGCGACGAATCGAGCAGCGTTGCGCCCTCGTTGGTCACGAGCGTCGGCGCCTTGACGGCCGGGTTGACCGTCCTGAATTGCTCGAAATGACGGAACACCGAGATCGACTCGTGTTCGAACGGCAGGTCGAGCAGCTTCGCCGAAATGGCGACACGGCGTACGAACGGGGAATCCAGCATGCCGATCAGCTTCATCGCAAACGCTCCGCTAAAGGGGAATGGGACCGACGACTGTAGCAGCGTCGCGAGTCGTCGCCTAGCGTGTTCATGCGTCCGTCCGCTTGATAGGCATCGGTCGGCAGCGCATCAGCCCCCGCAACCCGGCCACAGTGACCATAATGCAGGTTCACGCCCCTTCCGTCCCAAGGTTCGCCATGTGGTATGCCCTCGTCGAGCAGCAGCGGGAATGGATGCGCGCCTGGCGCGAGGCGACGCGGCACGCGTTCGATGCATGGCCCGCCGCGACACTGCCGCACGCCGCGTCGTCGTGCTATGACGACCTGTTCGAGCCGCTGCTCGGGCAGCCGGTCGGACCGCCGCGCTTCGACATCGCGCGACCCGCGATCGGCGAGCGGGTTGCCGCGTGCACGCCGTTCTGCGACCTGCGGCACTTCACGCGCGCCGATGCGCAGCGCACGGTGCTGCTGTGCGCGCCGCTCGCCGGGCACGCGGCCGTGATGATGCGGGAAACCGTCGAGACGCTGCTCGCCGACGGCGACGTGTGCGTGACCGACTGGCGCAACGCGCGCGACGTGCCGCTCGCGTCGGGCCGCTTCGGGCTCGACGAGTATGTCGCGACGCTCGACGGCTTCGTCGACGGGCTCGCACTCGACGATCGGCCGCTGCACGTCGTCGCCGTATGCCAGGCGACCGTGCCGGCGCTCGGCGCGCTCGCGCTGCGCGCCGCGCGCGGCCTCGCGCCGCCCGCGAGCGTCACGCTGATCGGCGGCCCGCTCGACGCGCGCCTGAATCCGAGCGCGCTCGGCACCGCCGCGGCCACCCGCCCGCTCGACTGGTGCCGCCGCCACCTGATCGACATCGTGCCCCCCGGCTTCGCGGGGCACGGCCGTCACGTGTTCCCGACCTATCTCCAGCAGGGCGAAATCGCGCTGATGTACCCGCAACGCTTCATGTCGCTGATCGAGGCGTACGCGCTGGCCGCGACGCGCTTCGACATGGCGGCGCTCGCCGGTGCGCGGCGCGCGCTGCTCGAATACACGGCGCTGCTCGACATGCCGGCCGAATATTTCCTCGACACGGTCGACATCGTGTTCCAGCGCATGTGCCTCGCGAACGGCACGTGGAACGTGGGCGGACGGCGCGTCGAGCCTGCCGCGCTGCACGGCGTCACGCTGCTGACCGTCGAAGGCCGATGCGATGCGGTCACGGGCGCCGGCCAGACGCATGCGGCACTCGACATGTGCAGCGGCCTCGCGGCCGACGAGCGCCATCGCGTCGATATCGACGATTGCGATCACTACGGGCTGTTTACTGGCGCGCGCTGGCGCGGCAATGTCCATCCGATGCTGCAGCGCGTGTTCGCGCTGGCCGAGGCCGGCCGCCCTCGCCCGCGCTCGCGCCGGATCAGGCGGACGTGATGCCGCGTTGCGTGCGGGCCGCGTCGAGCAGCGTACGCACCTCGTCGTCGCTCGTTTGCTCGAAGCGCGCGTAAAACTGGCTGATCCCGAAGAACGGTCGCGGCTGCGATACCGTGACGAACGCGTCGGCCAGGTCGTCGAATCCATGCAGCGCGCCCGCCGGCGCGACCGGCGCAGCCGCGACGATCCGCGCGGGGTGGCGCTCGCGCAGCGCCTGCAGCGCGACGCGCATCGACGCGCCGGTCGCGACGCCGTCGTCGACGACGATCGCGATGCGACCCTCGACCGGCAGCGGCGGCGCGGTGCCGCGATACAGCACATCGCGGCGATGCAGCTCGGCCGTCTCGCGCACGATCACGTCGGCGAGCTGTGCGTCGGTCACGCCCATCGAGCGGATCACCGAACGTTGCAGATGCATCGCGCCGCCGGTTGCAATCGCGCCCATCGCGAGCTCGGGGTCGTTCGGCACACCGAGCTTGCGCACGACCAGCACGTCGAGCGGCGCGCGCAGCGCGCACGCGACCGGATACGCGACGGGCACGCCGCCGCGCGGCAACGCGAGCACGACGACATCGCTACGCCCCGCGTAGTCGCTCAGCGCGCCGGCCAACTGGCGGCCCGCATCGGCGCGATCGGTAAAACACTCGGTCACGATCGGCTCCCTGCCGTTGCGCCGGATGCGCGAAACCCGCGCCGGCCCTTGTCAACGAGCATGGTTCATCGGCAGCGCCGATGCAAGCAGGGTCACACCGGCGCGCGCGGGCGCAGAAGGTAGGGGTCAGAGGCCGCCGGCCTGCCGGTACAGCCGCCAGAACGACTGCGCGTAGGATTGCGCGAGCTCGGGCGCGCGCTGGAACACGTTCACCGTCTCGGCACGCGCGGCCGCGCCGTCGGACAGCGTCGTCAGCGCGACGCTGTCGTCGACGATCACGAAGCGCGGCGCGGGATCGCCTTGCCGGGAATCAATCGCCACGTCGATGCCAGCGGATTTCAGATACCCCGCGCCGCTGGTCTTGCCCGCGCGCGGCGAGCGCACCAGCACGACGCGCACCTCGACGCCCCGCCCACGGGCCGCGCGCAGCGCGCTCGCGACGGCGGGCGGCACATGCGTGTAGCCGGCCAGCAGCACGCGGCGCTGCGCCTGTTCGATCAGGTCGACGGTCGCGTCGGCCGCCGCGTTGTCATACGAAAAGTACGTGCCGACCGATGCGGCGTCGGACGGAATCTGGCTGGCGTGGGCACTCGCCGCGCAGCAAAGCGCGGCGAGAAGGAAGGCGGCTGGTCTCATGGCGGGCGCCATTGTAGCGACGCCAATTCGCGTGGCAAGCGCCGGCTGCGACGCTGCGGCGCCGGCGCAACACACAGTGCGGAACGGATGCCCGGCAGGTGTGTTTCAGGCCGTTTTTCGGGGCGGCGGTCAGCCGGCCGCGACGCGCGCGAGCCAGCTCGTCACACCATCGACGGAACGAAAATCCGCAAGGCTGCGCGCCGGCAGCGCGGGATATGCACCGCCTGCCATTTCGGCCAGCGCCCGCCCGGGGCCGAGTTCGAGGAACGCGGTCGCGCCGGCCTCCACGCAGGCGGCAAGACAGGCCGCCCACTCGACCGGCTCGGCGATCTGCCGGGCAAGCTTGTCGAGGCCCGTGTCGACGTCGAGCACCGACGCGCCGTCGAGGCCCGAAAACAGCCGCGTACCGGGCAGCGGCCGGCGCGCGCGCACCGCGGCAAGCGACGCGCGAAACGCCGGCACGGCCGCTGCGAGCCGGCGCGTGTGCGCCGCGATCCGCACGCACACGGGCGCGACGCGCAGCGCACCGGCGCGCGCCGCGTCGTCGGCCACCGCATCGACATCGGCCTGCCGCCCCGCGACCACGAAGGCGTCGCCGGGGTTCGCGATCGCGATCGCCGCGTCGCGGCCGTCGCACAACTGCGCAAGCTGCGCGCGCGTCAGGCCGCGCACGAACACCATCCGCTCGTCGCCGCCGCTCGCCGCATCCATCGCGCGTGCGCGTGCGTCGGCCAGGTCGAGCGCGTCGTGCGGATCGACCATCCCCGCGACGCTCCACGACGCGACTTCGCCGACGCTGTAGCCCGCGACGCAGCGCCGGCGCGGCCATGCCGCGTCGAGCAGCGCGGCCGCCGCAAGCGCCTGGACCGTGCAGAGGATCTGCGCGGCGCGGTTCTCGCGCAGCGCGTCCGGTCCGGCCTGCCGGACCCATGCGCGCGGATCGTCGCCGAGCAGCCGGCCCGCGTGCGCGAACAACGCATCGGCCTGCGGCGCCGCGCCCGTCAGGTCGAACATGTCGGCGCGCTGCGCGCCTTGTCCCGAACAGAGGATCGCCAGCGTCATCGCGCGTCCCCGTCGGCTTCGAGCGCATCGACGAATACGCTCATCGCGAGCAGGTCGGCCGCGCCGCCCGGGCTTAGCCGGCGCGCAACGAACGCACGATGCGCGGCAGCCGCGCGCAGTCGCCAGTCGCGCGCGCGCACGCCACCGCGTGCAACGAACGCGCGTGCGGTCGCCCGCGCGAACTCGAGGCCGGCCTGCCCGCCCCGGTGCAGCAGGTTCGTATCGTCGAGCGCGGCGATCAGCGCGAAGCACGCTGCGACGCGCGCGGCTTCCGGGTCGTCGGGCAGGTCGCGCTTCGCGCGGCGCAGCGCGGGCAGCCCGATCGCGTACACGGTCGTGAAACCGTCGGCCGCCTCGCGACGCGCGCCGCCGACGCCGTAGCGTCGGCTCGCGCGCTCGCCGTGGCTGTCCGGCAAGCGCGGGCCGCCGAGAATATCGGTGCCCCAGCGGCGGGAAACGAACGCGCCGAGCGTCATTCCGCCGGGCACTGCCCCCGGCGTCGCACGCCGGCCCGCGGCCGCGCACAGCAGCCCGAGCCCGAAGATCGCGCCGCGATGCGTATTGACGCCGCCGGTCGCGGCGAGCATCGCGTGCTCGGCACGCAGGCCGATCTTGCGCAGCACGGCCATGTCCGCGTCGCGCGCGCCCGCATCGGCGAGTTCCGCGAAGTACGGCCGCAGCACGGCGGCGCTGCGCGCGAACATCGCGGCATCCATGTCCGAATGGCTGCCGGTGTCGACGTGGCTGACCAGCCCCGGCTTCGGATAGGTGTCGATCTCGAGCACGAGACTGCGCTCGGCCAGCTCTGCGACGCGCTCGGCAGCGGACGGCGCCGGTACGCGGCAGGCAGCCCATGCGCTCATCGCGCGTCTCCGGTGAATGCGCCGGCAGGCATCAGTTCGACGGCGATCGCGGTCTTGACCGCGACTTCGGGCAGCCGCGCGTGCAGTTCGCGCCAGTTGACGCCCGCGCCGTCGTCGCGCAGCAGTTCGCCGTCGATGCGCATCGGCGCGCGCGCGTCGATCGCCGCGAGGCCGTCGAGCAGCGGTGCGAGCGACGCGGCAGTCGGCAGCGGAAACACGATGTCGAGATCGGACGACGCGCCCAGGTATCGCTCGCCCGTCAGCGCCTGCCACGCGAGGCTGCCGAACACGCGGCCCTGCACGCCGCAGCGCGCACCGAGCGCATCGAGCTCGCGCAACGGTGCGTGCCACGCATCGGGCGCGGCGGCGAGCACGTCGGCCAGTGCGGGCAGCGGGCCGACCGTCGCGAGCGCGTCGGCGGCAACGTTCAGCGCGATGCGCCGCTTGCCCGCGGCAGGCGGCAGCGGCATGCCGAGCGGCACGCGGCCGGCATCGGCCTCGTCGGGCGACGCGCGGCGCACGATCAGCGGCCAGCCGCGTTCGGCCCACGCACGCACGAGCGGATCGGCCGCAAGCGCGGGATCGCGCGCGAATGCCGCGCCCCACCCCGCCGCCGTCAGCGTGACGAGCGTGTGGCGGCGCAGCGGCATCTCAGCGTGCGGCACGCGCGAGTTCCTCGACGCGCCGCGCGACGTCGGTCGCGACCGGCCGGCCGCGCGCCGCGCGCCGGTCGATGCGGTCGGCCGCCTTGCCGAGCCATTCGCCGACCTGCGCATCGAGCGCGCGGGCCGGGTCGAGCACGGCATCGACGGCGCCCATCTTCACGAGGTTGTCGAGCCCGGGCGCGAACACGGGCGTCGAGCGCGCCATCTCCTTCAGCACGTCGATCGGCAGCTTGGTCACGCGCGACATCGACGGCAGGTCCATCACCTCCGGTTCGGCGCCCGGCACGGCGAGCAGCGTGCGCGTCGCGAGCGCGGTCGCGATGAACGCGCCCGCGGCCGTGTGGCCGTACAGCACGCCGATCGTCCGGTGCCCGGCGAGATCCGCGTGCATCAGGCACTTCGCGAGATGCGACAGCCCTTCGTTCAGGCCGAGCAGTTCGTCGCGCTTGCTCATCCGCTGGCTGTCGCTGTCGACGAGCACGAGGATCGGCGTGTCGCCGCCGCGCGCGATCGTGTCGAGCACGCACGATGCAAGCGTCAGCGCCTCGTCGATGCCGAACGGTAATCGGTCGGCGACGCCGATCACGTCGACGCGCGTGCCGGCCAGTTCCGCGTGGCCCGTCAGCAGGCCGCCGGTGCGCGCGATCGAATGGCCTTTTGGAAACAGCGAATTCAGGACTTCATCGAGCGTCATGCTGGGGCTCCTGTAACTGGTCGGCGAGTTTCGCGAACGCATCGTCGGGCATCCCGGGAATCGCTTCCGGCGCGTCCGCACCGAGCACGCGCCATACGTCGAGCGCATCCCTGCATGCGCCGAACCGTTCAACGCGTGCTTCGAGGCGCGCCTGTTCGGCACGCAGCATCGTCGCATCGAACTTCGGCGCGTGGCCGATCAGGTCGAGCGCCGCCACGCGGAACGCGTCCGGGGTATCGGCGACATAGCGGTCCGCACCGCCGATCAGCCGCCGGTGCTTGCCGCCCATCGTGCGCCAGATCAGCGCACGGTCCTTCGCGTCGAATTCCTCGACGCCGCGATTCGTTTCGATCACTTCGGGGCCCGACACGCTGATGCGCCCCTGCTCCGACACCGCCAGCGCCGAACAGCACGCGGCGAGCAGCCCGCCGCCGCCGTAGCAGCCCGCGCGCCCGCCGATCAGCCCGATCACCGGCACGCCGGCCGCGCGCGCGTCGACGAGCGCGCGCATGATCTCGGCGATCGCGAGTTCGCCCGCGTTCGC
This sequence comes from Burkholderia pyrrocinia, assembly GCF_001028665.1. Classification (NCBI taxonomy): domain Bacteria; kingdom Pseudomonadati; phylum Pseudomonadota; class Betaproteobacteria; order Burkholderiales; family Burkholderiaceae; genus Burkholderia; species Burkholderia pyrrocinia. The sequence continues at coordinate 2,627,972 of NZ_CP011503.1, read as the reverse complement.
TTCCTGCAGCCGCACGCCGCCCGTATCGAACAGGATCAGCACCGGCTTGCCGAGCTCGCGCGCGGCGCGCAGCAGCCCGGTGAGCTTCGCGCCGTGCACTTCGCCGAACGCGCCGCCCATGAAGCGGCCTTCCTGCGCGGCGACGAACACCGGCTGGCCGTCGAGCCGGCCGTGGCCGACCACCATCCCGTCGTCGAACTGCTGCGGCAGGTCGAACAGCGGCAGGTGCGGGCTCGTCACGCGGTCGGCCGGCCCGAGGAATTCGCTGAAACTGCCCGCGTCGAGCAGCCCGTCGATGCGCTGCCGCGCCGACGCCTCGTACCAGCTCGCGCCGTTCGCGACGAACGCGGGCGCGTCGTGGATCACGTCGGTCATCATGCGTCTCCCTCGATCGCGCGCACGGCCTGCGCGAGCCGCAGCGACACCATGTCGGGCCGCGCGCCGCCGTCGTTGATCGACAGCTTCAGGCCGCCCGGCGTGCGCCGCTCGACGAAATCCGCCACCACGGCCTGCCACACCGCGCCGAAGCCGACCGCCGCGGTGCGGATGTCGATCTCGCATTCGTTGCCCGGCAGCACGCGCTCGACGAGCACTTCCAGATTGCCGGACGCGACCACGCCGACGAGCGCCGCGGCCTGCTCGCCCTTCGCGCGCTCGCGCGCGGTGAAGCGATAGTTCAACTGTTCCATGCCCTCTTCCTCACCAGTTGCGGAACCGGGCCGGCGGCGCATAGAGCCCGCCCGACCAGTGCACGAGATCCTTGATCGAGCGCGCGGCGAGCCAGCGGCGGTCGGCGTCGAGCGGATCGATGCCGAGATCCTCCGGGCGGCGGATCACGCCGCGCTCGCGCAGCCGCTCGACCATCTTCCGGTCGCGGCCGCGGCCGACGTCCGTATAGCCGGCGACGCCGCGGATCGCGTGCTCGCGCTCGTCCTTGTCGCGGCACATCAGCAGGTTCGCGATCCCTTCCTCGGTGACGATGTGCGTGACGTCGTCGCCGTAGACCATGATCGGCGCGAGGTCGAGCTGCAGCTTGTCGGCCAGCTTCAGCGCATCGAGCTTCTCGACGAACATCGGCACGTTCTTGTCGCCGAAGGTCTCGCCGATCTGCACGACGAGCTTGCGGCCGCGCCGCAGCGGCGCCGGCGTGTCGGGGTCGGCTTCCGCGCCGGCCTTCAGCCACGGCTCGCTCGGATGGCGCCGCCCGCGTGCATCGCTGCCCATGTTCGGCGCACCGCCGAAGCCGGCGATCCGCTCGGCCGTGACCGTCGACGAATGGCCGGACAGATCGATCTGCAGCGTCGAGCCGATGAACATGTCGCACGCGTAGAGGCCGGCCGTCTGGCAGAACGCGCGGTTCGAGCGCAGCGACCCGTCGGGGCCCGTGAACCACACGTCGGAACGCGCACGGATGTAGTCGTCCATCCCGACCTCGGAGCCGAAGCAGTGGATCTGCTCGACCCAGCCCGACTCGATCGCGGGAATCAGCGTCGGGTGCGGATTGAGCGCCCAGTGCGTGCAGACCTTGCCCTTCAGCCCGAGCTTCTCGCCGTAGGTCGGCAGCAGCAGCTCGATCGCTGCCGTGTTGAAGCCGATCCCGTGGTTCAGTCGCTTGATGCCGTACGGTTCGTAGATGCCCTTGAGCGCGAGCATCGCGGTGAGGATCTGCGTTTCGGTGATCGCGGCCGGATCGCGCGTGAACAGCGGCTCGACGTAGAACGGCCGGCCGGCCTCGACGACGAAATGCACGCGGTCGCCGGGGATGTCGACGCGCGGCACCTTGTCGACGATGCGGTCGACCTGCGCGATCACGATGCCGTCCTTGAACGCGGTGGCCTCGACGACGGTCGGCGTGTCCTCGGTGTTCGGGCCCGTGTACAGGTTGCCGTCGCGGTCGGCGCTGACCGCGGCGATCAGCGCGACGTGCGGCGTGAGGTCGATGAAGTAGCGCGCGAACAGCTCGAGATAGGTGTGCACCGCGCCGAGCGCGATCTTGCCGCCGAACAGCAGCTTCGCGATCCGCTGCGACTGCGGGCCCGAATACGCGAAATCGAGACGCTTCGCGATGCCGCGCTCGAACACGTCGAGATGCTCGGGCAGCACGACGCCCGACTGCACCATGTGCAAGTCGTACACCTTCGCGCTGTCGACGTCGGCGAGCGCCGTCGCGAGCAGGTCGGCCTGCTTCTGGTTGTCGCCTTCGAGGCAGACGCGGTCACCCGGCCGCAGCACCGCTTCGAGCAACGCGACGGTGTCGCGCGCGTCGACCCGCTTGCCCTGCGCGTAAGCTGCGCCGGCCGCGAGGCGTGCATCGCGCGCCTGCCGCGCGTGATTCCATCCCGTCATGAACAGTTCTCCCGCTTCGATGGTTCAGCGGCATTCTAAGCCTGGCGCCGCCGCCGATTGATGATGTTGACGAATGCGACTCAGAGGACGCGGCGATGGATGCGGCCCGCGCGGGCCGCATCGCATGGCCCTAGCCGCCGACCAGCGCGCGCGTCGCGAAGAACAGCACCGACGGGCCGAGCAGGCAGCCGACGCCCGTATGGAACGTCGCGACCAGCGCGCCGTACGGCACGAGCCGGCGGTCGGTCGCGGCGAGCCCCGCGCTCACGCCGCTGACGGTGCCCGCGAGGCCGCCGAAGATCATCGCGGAACGCGGCGTCTTCAGGCCCATGAAGTTCGCCGCGACCGGCGTGCCGACCATCACGATGATCGCCTTCACGAGCCCCGTCGCGATGCTGAGCGCGATCACGTCGGAGCTCGCACCGATCGCCGCGCCCGTCACGGGCCCGACGATGTAGGTGACGGCGCCCGCGCCGATGGTCGTCATGCTGACCGCGTCGGTATAACCGAACGCGCGCGCGATGCACGCGCCGACGATGAACGGCAGCACGGTGCCGAGCAGCAGCGATACGACGCCGACGAGCCCGGCCTTGCGCGCCTCGGTCGGCTGCACTTCGAACGCGGTCGCGACGATCGCGAAATCGCGCAGCATCGCGCCGCCCATCAGGCCGACGCCCGCGAACAGCGGCACGTCGGCGATTCCCTTCTCGCCGCCGGTGAACGCACCGCCGACATATGCGAGCACGAGACCGATCACGATCGCGATCGCGGAGCCGTGAACGCGGCCGAACGTGAGCTTGCGCGACGCGATCGACGACAGCCACATGATCAGGCCGACCAGCGCGAACGACGCGACGAGCCCGTTGTGGGCGACGACTTTTTCGAGCATCTGCAGCATGGCGGCCTCCGTTATTGTTCTTCGAATTGCGGCACGCCCGCGAAGGCCGTGTCGTCGCGCCCCATGCGCACGAGTACCGCGATGCAGCATGCGCAGATCGCGACCGCGCCGACGGCGGACAGCAGCGCGACCGGGCCGCCCTTCAGCGCGGCGACGACGTTCTGGTTCGCGGCCATCGCGACGACGACCGGGATGTACATCGCGCCCCAGAAGCCGACGCCTGCCTCGGTCTCCTTCGGCAGCCAGCCGCGCCGGTGCAGCCACAGGCGCAGGCAGATCAGCAGCAGCATCGCGATGCCGACCCCGCCGACGTTGGTCTTCACGCCGATCGCGCTGCCCAGCAGGTCGCCGAGGAACAGTCCGGCCAGGTGGCAGAACGCCAGCAGCGCGGTTCCGTAGATGATCATGAGTCGTCTCCAGTCTCTTCGTGACGGGCGCCTGACGCATGCAGAAAGCGGGCCCGCACGTCGATCCCGTGCGCGGACTGTCTCCTGCGGCGGTGCGCCGCGGCCCGGCGGCCCGTCGTGCGGGCGCGTTCTCGGGCGGTCGATGGGATGATGCGGTTTCGGGCCGGACGCCGGATGCCGTAGACTGACCGATGCAGCCGCCGGCACGACGCGGGCTACGCGTCCGGTGCGCCCCGTTGCGGGCCGCACCGGGGCGTGATCCGATACTAGCGCCGCAATATCCGGCCATTTATGAAGTTGTCGAAACCGATTCAGTGGATTTAGCAATGCGTCCGTTACCGCCCGAGCTGCTGCGCAGCTTCGTCGCCGTTGCCCAGTCCGGCAGTTTCACCGCCGCGTCCGAGCGCGTGAACCTGTCGCAGTCGACCGTCAGCCAGCATATCCGCCGCCTCGAGGAGCTGCTCGACCGGCCGCTCTTCGAGCGCGACACACGCAACGTGCACCTGTCGCAGCACGGCGACGCGCTGTTCCGCTACGCGGTGCGCATCCTCGAACTGATGGACGAAGCCGTCACGTCGGTGTGCGGGCCGCCGCTGTCGGGCAAGGTGCGGCTCGCGATGTCGGAGGATTTCGCGTCGACGCACCTGACGTCCGCGCTCGCGAGCTTCGTGCAGCGCAATCCGGAGGTCGAGCTCGCGATCTCGACCGGGCTGTCGGGCGACCTGTTCGACGCGCTCGACGAAGGCCGGCACGATCTGGTGTTCGCGAAGCGCATCGCGGGCAGCCGGCGCGGCCGCGTGATCCGCAGCGAGCCGCTGTACTGGTGCACCGGCCCCGATTCGCGGATCACCGGCCACGAAGCCGTGCTGCCGCTCGCGCTGCATCCGGAGCCGAGCGTGTCGCGCCGCCGTGTGCTCGAAACGCTCGACGCGATCGGCCGGCCTTACCGGATCGCGGTGGTGAGCAGCAGCATCGCGGTACTGCGCGCGGCCGCGAGCGCGGGGCTCGGCGTCAGCGCGTTCGCCGGCTACGTGATTCCGGCCGGGCTCGCGCGGCTCGACGCGGGGCTGCCCGAGCTCGGCGAACTCGAATACGTGATCGACCGGCCGGCCGCCGCGTCGCGCTCGACGCTCGCGCTCGAAGCCACGCTGGTCGCGGCGGCGGCGGAGTTGTAACCGTACCGCGCGTGACGCACGAAGCGCGGCCTCGCCCGCAACTGACAGCTTTGCCCGGAACGCGTCATCGTCCGCGCAGCACCCGCTCGCGACAATGGGCCCCATCGGAACGCACGGCAAGCCGCCGCGCGCATCCGGTGTCCCGTCCCCTTGATCGGAGCGCACCATGAACGTCTTGCGATTCGCCGTCGCGACCGCCGCAGCCACCCTGCTGTCCCCCGCCTTTGCCCGGACCGATGCCGCGGCGCCCGAACAGGGCCTGACACGCGCGGAAGTCATCGCCCAGCTCAAGCAGGCCTATCTCGACGGCGAACTGCCGACGAACGACGGCAACTACCCGCCGAGCGCCGCGACGCGCGCGCGCAACCGCGAACTCGTGCAGGCCGCGAGCCCCGCGTGGCTTGCCCAGACGCCGCAGGCACCGCAAACGGCTGCGCAGCAGTAGCCGAACGCGGCCCAACCGATCGCGGCCCGACCGAAACGCACCGCCGCGACGCAGTCAGGGCAGAAAGCTACGGCGACGCGCGTCGATCAGCTCGACGAGCAGCCGGTCGCGCTCGGCCGCCAGTTCCTGCATCGAATGCTCGCCCTGGATCGCGCGCAATTCGTCGGTCAGCTTGCGGTCGACGTCCGGATCGAACGAAGGCGTGCCGAGGTCGTCCCACCAGGTCGTGATCGGCCCCGACAAGTGTTCGAGGAAGTGTGCGATCCCACCCGCGCCGCCGCCGAGGTGATAGGTCAGGCACTGCCCCATCAGCCCCCAGCGCAGACCCGGCCCCCATGCGACGGCCTTGTCCGCATCGGCCACGCTCACGACGCCTTCGCCGACGAGGTGATACACCTCGCGGAACAGCGCGGCCGCGAGCCGGTTCGCGACGTGGCCGGTCATCTCCTTGTTGAGGACGATCGTCTGCTTGCCGAGTGCGTCGTAGAAATCCTTCACGCGCGCGATCACGTCCTGGCCGGTCGCGTCGCCGCCGACCAGCTCGACGAGCGGAATCAGATGCGGCGGATTGAACGGATGCGCGATCAGGCAGCGTTCCGGATGCTTCGCGCACGCCGTCTGGATGTCCGACATCTTCAGGCCCGACGAGCTCGACGCGATCGGCACATGCGCGGGCAGCACGTCGTCCATCTGCCGGTACAGCGCGCGCTTCAGGTCGAGCCGTTCCGGGCCGTTCTCCTGCACGAAATCGACGCCGTCGAGCGCGCGCACGAGATCGGCGTCGAACGACAGCCGCGCGGAAAGTTCGGCGGCCCGGTCGCCGAGAAACGCGGCCAGCGCGTCGCGCAGCCGCGCATCGGCTTGCGGCGCCGGATCGGTCGCGACGACGTCGAAGCCCTGCGTCAGATAGAAAGCGGCCCAGCTCGCGCCGATCACGCCGGCGCCGACGATCGCGATGCGTCGAATGTTCATGGTTGTCCCGTGTCGTTGGTCTGCAGATGGATCGCGGCGATTGTCGCATCGAATCGCACGGACACGCGTTAACGCAAGTTGCAGGTTCCCTCTTGAAATGCGCCGCGGCGGCCACTAATTACGCGTTGCCGGGCAGTGCTCCATGCAACGCACTGCCCCCGTTTCGACCCAGTGGAGCCACCCGTCGCGCCCGCCGCAGGCGTCGCGCCGTTGCGTCTCCCGCGTTCCCTGTTCCGGAGGACCATCATGAGCGGTATCCATAACGGCCACGACCTGTTCGACGAATTCGCCCGCGTGCAGCGGCAGGTCGCGAACCTGTTCGGCGAACTCCCGTCCGGCATCCGCGCGGTACGGCCAAGCGCGTTCCCCGCGCTCAACGTCGGCGCCACCGACGATGCAATCGAGATCGTCGCGTTCGCGCCCGGCATGGCCGCAGCCGACTTCGACGTGTCGATCGACAAGGACCTGCTGACGATCAGCGGCGAGCGCAAACCGGCGCCGCGCGGCGAAGGCGACGACGTGCGCACGTATGCGCAGGAGCGCTTTCACGGCACGTTCCGCCGCGTCGTCGAGCTGCCGCAGAATGCGGACGCCGACAACGTCAGCGCACGTTACGAAAACGGCTGCCTGCTGATTCGCGTCGGCCGGCGCGAAGCATCGAAGCCGCGTGCGATCACCGTTCAGTAATCTTCAGGATACCGACATGAATACGAACCCGACCGTGGCCGAACGCCACACCGCCACTGCTCACCCGGCCGCCGCCGACGCCGCGCGCCGGCCCGCGATTACGCCGGCCGTCGACATCGTCGAGAACAATCTCGGCGTCACGCTGCGGGCCGACCTGCCCGGCGTGCCGCGCGAGAACCTCGACGTAAAGGTGTACGACAACACGCTGACGATCGAAGCCGATACGCAGATCGACACGCCGGCCGACCTGCGCGTGCGGCACGCCGAAGTCCGCGCGCCGCGTTATGCACGTACCTTCGTGCTGAGCCCCGATCTCGACACGTCGAGGATCGACGCGAACCTGCGTGACGGCGTGCTGACGCTGACGATTCCGCGCCGCGAAGAAACACGTCCGCGCCGCATCGATGTGACGGCAGGCAACGCGTAAGCGTTGGCGCGTGTCGTGAGGCGACGAGCATGAAAAAGCCCCGCCGGGCGCGATGCCGGGCGGGGCTTTCTTGCATCGGGCGACGCGTGTGCGTGCGCACCGTATCCGGATTCAATCGAAATCGAACAGATCGAACATCGATTTGCGACGGCGCTGGCCGTCGTGCCGGTGACGGTCGTCGTGCGAGCGAGTGTCGCGCCCCCAGTTGTCGCGATCGCTCGGCGCGTGGGTGTGGGCGTGGGTGTCACGCGACGCAGCCGGCTCGTCGCGGCGCGCCGGCGCATCGCCGCCCTCACGGGCGATCAGCTTGTCGAGTTCGCCGCGATCGAGCCACACGCCGCGGCACGTCGGGCAGTAGTCGATCTCGATCGACTGGCGCTCGGCCATCAGCAGGTCAGGCGTCTTGCAGACAGGGCATTTCATCGTGTTGCTCCTTTCCGTGCGAATTCCGTATGAAGACGCGCGAGCCGGCGGCCTCGGCGGCCGCCGTCACGCGCGCTGGCTCAGTGGCCTTCCACCCGTGCCGCGCGCTTCGCCTTCGCGCGCCGCGCCAGCATGTTCATGCCCTCGACGAAAGCCGAGAACGCCATCGCCGCGTAGATGTAACCCTTCGGCACGTGCGAGCCGAAGCCTTCGGCGATCAGCGTCATGCCGATCACGACCAGGAACGACAGCGCAAGCATCACGATGGTCGGGTTGCGGTCGATGAAGCGTGCGAGCGGTTGCGCAGCGAACAGCATCACGGCCACGGCGACGATCACCGCGACGAACATGATCGGGATGTGCTCGGTCATGCCGATCGCGGTCACGATGCTGTCGATCGAGAACACGATGTCGAGCATCACGATCTGGCCGATCGCGGCCCACACCGTCAGGCCGGCCGCGCCGCCGGAACCGCCCTCGCCGTCACCGTCGTGCGACACGTGGTGATGAATCTCGGTGGTCGCCTTCCACACGAGGAACAGGCCGCCCGACAGCAGGATCATGTCGCGCCACGAGAACGCGTGGTCGAAGAGCGTGAACACGGGTTCGGTGAGGCTCGCGATCCACGCGACGCTGCCGAGCAACGCGAGGCGCATCACCAGCGCGAGCGCGATGCCGAGGCGCTGCGTGCGGGCGCGCTGCGCTTCGGGCAGCTTGTTGCTGAGGATCGAGATGAAGATCAGGTTGTCGATGCCGAGCACGACTTCCATCACGACGAGCGTCAGGAGCGCAGCCCAGACGGCAGGGTCGACGGCAAGCGTCAGCAGGTAGTCCATGAAATGGGCCGATACGAAAGTGGAAAGCCCGATGATATGCCGACCCGGACTTCGAAAAAATCAGCGAAAATCTTACTTTTGGTTCGGTTTTTCCGAAGTTTCGATCCGATGCTCAATTTCCGACATCTGTACTATTTCTGGGTCGTCGTGAAGGAAGGCGGCTTCGCGCGCGCGGCCGGGCGGCTCGACATGGCCGTGCAGACGATCAGCGCGCAGGTGCGCGAGCTCGAGAAATCGCTCGGGCACCAGTTGTTGCGCCCGGCCGGGCGCGGCGTCGCGATGACCGACGCGGGCCAGGCCGCGTATGCGCGCGCGGAGGTGATCTTCGAGATGGGGCGGCTGATTCCCGACGAAGTGCGCGCGGCGGCCAGCCAGCCGACCGTGCGGCTCGCGGTCGGCCTCGCTGACGGCATCTCCAAGCTCGCCGCGCATGCGATCCTCGCGCCCGTGCTCGACACGCCCACGCTGCGGCTGCTGTGCCACGAGGGCGAGCACGATGCGCTGCTCGCGGAACTCGCGCTGCATCATCTCGATCTCGTGCTGGCCGGCCAGGGCGCGCCGTCGGGGTCGAACCTGCGCGTGACGAGCGAGCGGCTGGTCGCGTCGCCGGTCGACTGGTATGGCCCCGCGGCGCTCGTCACGCCGGACGCGCGGCAACGCTTCCCGCAATGCCTGGCCGACCTGCCCGTGCTGCTGCCGACCGCGCATTCGGCGCTGCGCGCGCGCCTCGACCTGTGGCTGGAAGGCGAACGGATCGTGCCGCGGGTAGCCGGGGAATTCGAGGACAGCGCGCTGATGGCCGTGTTCGCGGCGCGCGGCCTCGGCGTGTTTCCGCTGAGCGAGCTCGGCGCGAACGACGCGTCGCTGCTGCGCGGCCTCAGGCGGCTCGGGCGCGCAGGCGACGTGACCGAGGAGATCCACGCGATCCGCTCGCGGCGCGGCGAACATCATCCGCTGACGTCGCAATTGCTGGCTTCCGCGCGGCCGTCGCCGGCCGGCTAGCGCCTGTTCGCGATCGGTCTCGCCGGTAACGGCTCGCCGAAACTGTCATGGGCGGAAACAGCGCCGGAAGCGAGCGCGACATCAAACGAAACTATAATGACGCCCCGGCCATCCGAGATTGCCACGCGCCCATTACCGGCCCCGCCCTTGCGCGACGGCCGCCATCCGGTTGCCGCGCGACGCGCGCAACCCGGCGCTGCAGCTCGCCGAGCCTTCTGAAAGACGCCATGCACAACCGATTTCGCCTGTTTTCCGTTTCGTGCGCGCTCGCGGCCGCGACCGTGCTGGCGGCGTGCTCGTCGCCGCCCAAGCCGATCTACCAGCAGGAACAGTTCGACGCGGCGACCAGCCCGTATGCGCATACGTTCCACTCGAAATCCGACGCGGCCTGCGAGGCCGCGCGGCGCGCACTGTTGAGCCAGGGTTATGTGGTGTCGTCGTCGCGCAACGACGCGGTCGACGGCAGCAAGAATTTCCAGCCGAACAACGACATGCACGTCGTGATCGAGTTTCACGTCGTGTGCGCGGATGCGACCGCGGACGGCTCGTCGAGCATCGCGTACGTGAACGCGGTGCAGGACCGCTACACGCTGAAGAAGTCGAATACGTCGGCCAGCGTCGGCCTCAGCGTGTTCGGCTCGCTGTCGCTGCCGATCGGGTCGAGCGACGATGCGCTCGTCAAGACCGCGAGCGAGACGATTCCCGCCGGCGTGTTCTACGAGCGCTTCTTCAATCTCGTCGACCATTTCCTGAAGATCGACCCGGCCCGCCGCGACCGCGCCACCGTGAAGGCCGCCGAGAAGGAACCCGTCACGCCGCTGCCCGAGCCTGCGCCGACGCCGCAGGGCGAACCGATGAAGATGACGACGCCGGTCGTGCCGACGCCGCCCGCGGCGCCGGTGCCGCTTTCGGTGCCGGGTGTCACGCCCGGGTCGGGCGCGATTGCAGTGCCGACCGCGGCGTCGGCCGTTATCGCGCCGGCTGCGATGCGTGCTGTCGCGCCGGTGGCGGCGTCTGGTTCGGTGGCCGCGTCGGCTTCCGCACCTGCGTCAGCTTCCGGTTCGGTGCCTGCGTCGGCTTCGGTTGCCGCACCGGTTTCCGCGCCGGCACGCACTTCCAGCCCCGCTTCGTTGCCCGCCGTCGCGGCATCGACTCCCGCCGTATCGGGGCCGGCCGCTGCTACGCCGGCATCGGCCGTGCCGGCGCCGGTGCCTGGGGCCGCAACATCCGCACCCGCATCGGCATCCGCACCGTCGAGCGCATCGCCTGCGCCGGCGGACAAAACGCCCGCCCCCGCTGCTGCGAACCCCGTCGCGTCGTCCGCGCCGTCCGGCGCGAGCGCACCGACCGCGAACTGACTGGCCGTCCTGACCGGCGGTCCAACTGGCCTTCCGTATCGTCGCACCCGCCCGCATCCGGCGCGGCGCGACGATACGCATCCCTTCCCCTTCATCCCCCGCAGGAATATCCGCGCCTCCGGCTGCCTGCCGGCTGCGTTTCCGCCATTGCAATAACGGAAACGTGACATCGACGCTTCGCGGCAAACCATGCGCGGCCGATGCCCGAGGTCGCCAAAGTCGACGATCGTCCTTCCGTCACCCAACCAACTTGCGTGCCGGCTTCTCCGTTTACCGCAACGTCGTGTGCAGCGTCTGCACGCTTCGCGACAAACCACGCGCAGCCAATGCCCGAGGTCGCCAAAGTCGACGATCGTCCTTCCGTCACCCAACCAACTTGCGTGCCGGCTTCTCCGTTTACCGCAACGTCGCGCGCAGCGTCTGCAGATGCTCGACGGTCGCCGTCACGCCGCCGCAGACGATCACGGCGATGTCCGATGCCGACGCGAGCACCGGCACCGGCCGCTCGAGCGCGGCCAGCGCGGCGCCGCACGCGGGCTCGACGACGATCCGATGCTCGTCGAGGAACCGCAGCGACGCGGCCACCGCGTCCGCATCGGACACGACGACAGGATGGATCTCGTGCCGCGTCGCCCATTCGACCGCCGTGTCGCACGGCCGCTTCGCGCCGAGCGACGTCGCGATGCTCGTGATCGCCGGCAATTCGACCGGGCGCCCCTGCGCGAGCGAGCGCGCATAGCAGTCGGCGCCTTCCGTTTCGGCCGCGACGACCGGCACGTCGTGCCAGCCGTTACGCGCCAGCCCTTCGAGCACGCCGCACAGCAGCCCGCCGCCGCCGACCGCGAGCACGACCGCGTCGGGCTTCGGGCCGACGGCCGCCATCTCGTCGATCATCGTCGCGTGGCCCTGCCACAGCACGCGGTCGTCGAACGGATGCACGAACGCGTCGTGCTCGCCGAGCGCCGACTGCGCGAACGCGTTCGCCTCGGCCCAGCTCGCGCCGTGCACGACCAGCTCCGCGCCCTCGACGCGGATCAGCTCGCGCGCGCGGGCCGACGCGCTTTCCGGCACGACGACGCGCACCGGGACGCCGAGTTCGCGGCCGCAATACGCGACCGCGATGCCCGCGTTGCCGCCCGACGACGACACGAACCGCCGCGCGCCGGCCGCGTGCCGCGCTTCGCAAACGGCGCCGATGCCGCGCAGCTTGAACGAGCCCGACGGCTGCAGCGCGTCGAGCTTCAGCCGGATGGTCCTGCCGAGCCGGCGGGACGCGATTTGCGAGCGGATATAAGGGGTCGGGATATGAAGCGGCATGGGGCGGGACACGATCGGAACGGAGGGAACGCACGCGACTCGCGAACGAGTGCGGCAACGACGGTCATCGTACGGCACGCGCGTCATGCTTTCCAATACCATCGAATGGCGTTTGTTATGCTTCACAGGCATATCCATCCACCGAAACGGGCTCCGCATGCGCCAGATCGAACTGCGTCACCTGCGTTACTTCGTGGCCGTCGCGCAAGCCGGCAGCGTGATGGCCGGCGCCCGCGCGGCCGGCATCGTCCAGCCCGCGCTGTCGCGGCAGATCCGCGAACTCGAGGACGCGATCGGCACGCCGCTGCTGATCCGCCGCGCCACGGGCGTCACGCTCACCGCGGCCGGCACGAGCTTCCTGCAGGATGCGACCGGCCTGCTCGCGACACTGCAGGACAGCCGCGAACGCGCGTTGCGCAGCGCGGCCGGCCAGCTCGGCGAACTGCGGCTCGGCGCGCTGCCGAACTGCCTGCCGCTACCCATCGTCGCGAAGGTCCTCAAGGCGTTTCGCGACGCGTGTCCGGACGTGAAGCTGTCGCTCGCGCCGATGCTGTCGGCCGAACAGGCGAGCGCGCTGGTGCGCGGCCAGCTCGACGCCGGGATCATGGCGTGGCGTCGCGAAGAGGCGCCGCACCTGTCGGGCGTGCGGCTGCTGAGCGACCGCTTCGTGCTCGCGATGCCCGCGCCGCCGGGCGGACGCTTCAACGCGCCGCACAGGCTGGCCGACGTCGCGAACGAGCCATTCGTCTGGTTCGACGCGCAGCGCTCCGCTGCGCACCACCGGTTCCTGATGGCGCAATGCCAGCAGGCCGGCTTCACGCCGCGCATCGCGCAGGTCGGCAGCGACATCCCGACGCTGATCGGCCTCGTCGCGGCCGGGATGGGCTGTGCGTTCGTGCCGGAAAGCGCGTCGCCGACGTGCCCGCGCACGGTCAGGCTCGTCGCGCTCGACGAGCTCGCGAGCCGCTTCGACATCGAGTTCGTGTTCGACGGCGCGGCAGCGGTACCGTCGCCCGTCGTCGCACGGTTTCTCGCGGCCGTGCGCGATGCGGCCGGCGAACTGGAATGACCGGGCGCCGGGCGCCGGGCGCGCGGCAAACGATCGAGCGATGCGATTCGCGCCGCCGGCTCACGAACGGATTCCGACCTCCGTTATACCGACGCTTTAGACGTTGCAGCACGCTAAACGGCGACATCACGTCCGCGAAGAATCTTTTAAAGCGATCACGTCGGACACCCGGGCGCCCGCATTCTTAAATTGACACCAAAAACGGCCGTTTAACGGCATTTCGAATTGTCATGTGCCGAAATATACTTCGCGCGCATCCAGCCCTCGTGCCAAAGAGAGGATGCATTTCCGCCCCGGTCACGGTCCCCCTGTGGCCGGGGCTTTTTTTGCCCGCGCGCCGCGCCGGCAAAGGGTTTCAGGTAGCACCGCAATGCCCGCGCCGGGTTGTAGCCGGCACATGAACGCCCCGTTCGATCCCCCGCGCCACACGCCGCTGTGCAATCGCCGGCAGGCTCCCGGATCGCCGTGCGGGACGATCGTCGATCCGTCGCGAACCACCGCCGGATCACGCCCCCCAACCGGAAGCCACGCCCTTCTCATTTCGAAAACCTTTCGAACAAGACACCTTCGCTCGCCCGCTCCGCCGGAGCGCCGGACGCGCTCCGCATTGTTGACATGAAATCAAGATAATTTCGCTATCACGCAGCTTTTTCCGCAAAAGTAATGCAGGCACACTTCGCTCTGTGCTCAACGGCCCCGTGCCGTTGTCCGTCGATTACAGGAGCCCATCGCGTGAACGCCACGACCTCTTCTCCTTCCCGCCCGCGCGGCGGCGCCGCGCTGCCGCTGCTGGCGCTCGCCGCCGGTGCGTTCGGCATCGGCACGACCGAGTTCTCGCCGATGGGCCTGCTGCCCGTGATCGCCGACGGCGTGCATGTGTCGATCCCGCAGGCCGGCATGCTGATCAGCGCGTATGCGATCGGCGTGATGGTCGGCGCCCCGCTGATGACGCTGCTGCTCGCGCGCTGGTCGCGCCGCTCGGCGCTGATCGCGCTGATGTCGATCTTCACGATCGGCAACCTGCTGTCGGCAGTCGCGCCGGACTACACGACGCTGCTGCTTGCCCGCCTCGTGACGAGCCTCAACCACGGCGCGTTCTTCGGGCTCGGCTCGGTGGTCGCGGCCAGCCTCGTGCCGCGCGACAAGCAGGCCAGCGCGGTCGCGACGATGTTCATGGGTCTCACGATCGCGAACGTCGGCGGCGTACCGGCCGCGACCTGGCTCGGCCAGATCATCGGCTGGCGCATGTCGTTCGCGGCGACCGCGGGCCTCGGCCTGATCGCGATCGCCGGCCTGTTCGCCGCGCTGCCGAAGGGCGAAGCCGGCAAGATGCCCGACCTGCGCGCCGAACTGTCGGTGCTGACCCGCCCGGTCGTGCTCGGCGCGCTCGGGACGACGGTGCTCGGCGCCGGCGCGATGTTCACGCTTTACACGTATGTCGCGCCGACGCTCGAACACCTGACCGGCGCGACGCCCGGCTTCGTGACCGCGATGCTCGTGCTGATCGGCGTCGGTTTCTCGATCGGCAACATCGCGGGCGGCCGCCTGGCCGATCGCTCGCTCGACGGCACGCTGGTCGGTTTCCTGCTGCTGCTGATCGCGACGATGGCCGCGTTCCCGCTGCTCGCCAGCACGCATGCCGGCGCCGCCGTCACGCTGCTCGTGTGGGGTATCGCGACGTTCGCGGTCGTGCCGCCGCTGCAGATGCGTGTGATGCGTGCGGCCCACGAAGCGCCGGGGCTCGCGTCGGCCGTCAACATCGGCGCGTTCAATCTCGGCAACGCGGTCGGCGCGGCAGCCGGCGGCATGGCAATCTCGGCCGGCTTCGGTTATGCGGCGGTGCCGCTCGTCGGCGGGCTGATCGCCGCGGCCGGACTCGCGCTCGTCGTGCTGCAGATGGCGCAGCGCCGCCGCGCACCGGCCACCGCGAATTCGTAAGCGCCACCCATCCGGTGCCGGGACCCGGCGCAGGCGGGCGGCGTACGCGATCCGGCCCCGCGGTGTCAGTCAGCGCGCGGCGGCGAACCCGCCGAAGAACGCACGCGCGTTCGCGTCGAGGCTGTCGAGGTGATAACCGCCCTCCTGCACGATCACCGTCGGCAGGCCGAGCGCGCCGATCGCGCCGCCGAGCCGCCCGAAGCCTTCGGTCGTAACGGCAACCTGCGATTGCGGATCGTCCTTGTAGATGTCGAAGCCGAGCGCGAGCACGAGCGCATCGGGCTGGAACCGCACGAGCGCGCGCAGCGCGTCGTCGAGCCGCTCGAAGAACGCCGACTCCGGCGAGCCGTGCGGCATCGGCAGGTTCAGGTTGAAGCCGTCGCCCGCCCCCGCGCCCGTCTCTTCCTCGTAACCGGCGACGACCGGGTAGAAATTGGTCGGATCGCCGTGGATCGATACGTACAGCACGTCGTCGCGGCCGTAGAAGATCTCCTGCACGCCCTGCCCGTGATGCATGTCGGTATCGAGGATCGCGACGCGGCGATGGCGGCCGAGCAGCGACTGCGCTGCGATCGCCGCATTGTTCAGGTAACAGAAGCCGCCGGCCGCGTCGCGGCGCGCGTGATGGCCCGGCGGCCGGCACAGTGCATAGGCCTCGCGCGCGCCGTCGTTGACGTCGGCCGCAGCCGCGAGCGCGCCCTGCGCTGACCAGTACGCAGCGCGCCACGTGTTCGCACCGACCGGGCAACTGCCGTCGGCCAGGTAGCGCGCGGCTTTCGCGAGCACGCCGCGCAGCGGGTTCGGCTCGCGCACGAATACGTTCGACATCACTTCGTCGCCCCAGTCGTCGGGCATCTGCTTCCAGTCGCGGTGCGCGTCCTCGAGAAAGCGCAGGTAGTTCATGTCGTGCACGGCCGCGATCGGCGCGGTGCCGCGATCGGCCGGCTCGCGCACGTCGAAGTCGAGCGAGCGCACGGCCGCGACGAGCCGCGCCGCGCGCTCGGGCACTTCCTGCGGTTCGCGCATCTGCCCGCGCGACAGGTAGCTGCGCGGATGGTGCAGCAGTTGTTCGGGATGGAAATAGGTTTTCATCGTTCGTCCTCGTCGGTTCGCCGTGTCATGCCCCGTGCGCGATGGTTGCCGTTTCGACGCCCGCCGCGACGCCGGCGCGCGCCAGCACCGCATGGAGCAGCACGTTCGTGCCGCGCGTCACGTCGTCCGGCAACGCATCCTCGGCTTCGTTGTGCGACAGGCCGTCGACGCACGGGATGAACACCATCGCGGTCGGGAAGCGGCGCGCGAGCAGGATCGCGTCGTGACCGGCGCCGCTGACGATCCGCTCGTTCGTGTAGCCGAACGCGGCCGCCGCCTGTGCGACCAGTTCGACGCAGTCGCGATCGAACGGCGTCGCCGGGCTGTGCCAGCACGTGTCGATCGCGACCTGCATGCCACGCGCGGCGGCAATGCGCGCGCACGCATCGCGCAGGTCGCGCTCCAACGCATCGACTTCGGCATCGTCGTGATGGCGCAGGTCGACCGTGAACGTCACGTCGCCGGCAATGGTGTTGCGCGACGCGTTGCGGATGCCGACCTGCCCGATCGTCGCGAGCCCGCGCGGTGCGTAGCCGGCGACGATCCGTTCGAGTTCAAGCGCGATCTGCGCGCTCGCGAAATACGCGTCCTTGCGATACGGCATCGGCGTCGTGCCCGCGTGCGCGGCGACGCCCGTCACCGTCACGTCGAGCCAGCGGATCGCCTGCCCGCCCGTGACGATGCCGATCGTCGTGCCGTTCGCCTCGAGCACGGGCCCCTGCTCGATATGCGCTTCGAAATACGCATCGACCGCGCCGCCCGTCGCGCGCGTGCCGCGATAGCCGCATGCGTCGAGTGCCGCGCCGAACGTGACGCCGTCGGCGTCCTGCTTCGCGAGCGCCTCGTCGAGCGGCAACGCGCCCGTGAACACCGCCGAACCGAGCATCGCCGGCGCGAAACGCGCGCCTTCCTCGTTGGTCCACGACACGATCTCCAGCGGCTTGTCGGTCGCGATGCCCGCGTCGTTCAGCGTGCGCACGAGTTCGAGCGCGGCGAGCACGCCGTACACGCCGTCGAAGCGGCCGCCTTCGGGCTGCGTATCGAGATGGCTGCCGATCAGCACCGGCGCAGCCCGCGCATCGGTGCCGTCGCGTCGTGCGAAGAGGTTGCCGGCTTCATCGACGCTCACCGTCATCCCCGCGTCGCGGCACCATTGCGCGAACAGGTCGCGCCCGCGGCGGTCGTCGTCGGTGAGCGCGAGGCGTCGCACGCCGCCGCGCGGCGTCGCGCCGACGCATGCCATGTCGGCCAGGCTCTGCCACAGACGCGCGCCGTCGATTTCCAACAGGTCTTTCATGTGCACTCCGGATGAATTCATTCGTATAGGCTCAGTGCGAACCGAGTGCTTCGGCAGCGGCCGGCTGTGTGGCCCGGCGCGCGTCGAGCGCGACGATACAGAGCAGCGAGATGCCGGCGAGACACGTATAGAACACCGCGAGCGGCCACCATTGGCCCGTGAAGCGATGCGCGAGCCACGTGCCGACGAGCGGCGTCAGGCCACCCGCGATCGCGCCGCAGATTTGATAAGCGAGCGAGATCGCCGAATAACGCACGTGCGCGGGAAACACGTCGCTCACGAAGCCCGCGATCACCGAATAGAAGCCGGCCATGCACACGACCGCGAGCGCGATGCCCGCGACGAGCGACGCTGACGTACCGCCCTGCACGAGCATGAACATCGGATACGGCGACAGCATCGCGAGCAGCGCCGCGAGTTTCAGGAAGCGCGCGCCGCCGATCCGCTCGGCGATCCATGCGGCGATCGGCTGCGCGACGAACTGGATGATCGCGACCGCGAACAGGCTGTCGAGGATCAGCGAGCGCGATACGCCGACGTACTGCGTCGTGTACGCGATCATGAACGTGTTCGTGAAATAGACGCCCGCGATCCCGATCGTGTTCGCGCCGATGCAGAGGACCACGAGCCCCGATGCGGAACGGAACACTTCGGCGACCGGCAGCTTCACGGTGCGGTTCGCTGCCTTCACGCGCGCGAATTCCGGCGACTCGTTCACGCCGAGCCGGATCAGGATGCCGACCACGAGCAGCACCGCGCTCGCGAGAAACGGCAGGCGCCAGCCCCACGCGAGGAAGTCGGCCTTGTCCATCGACGTGACCGCGCGGAATGCGATCAGCGACAGGATCAGCCCGGCCGGGCTGCCGAGCTGCGCGAACGACGCGAAGAACGTGCGGCGCCCCTGCGGCGCGTGCTCGCCCGCCATCAGCACCGCGCCGCCCCACTCGCCGCCGACCGCGATCCCCTGCACGATGCGCAGCACGACGAGCAGCACCGGCGCGAGCATGCCGACCTTCGAATAGTCGGGCAGCAACCCGACGCAGACGGTCGCGACGCCCATCATCATCAGCGTCGTCATCAGCGCCTTCTTGCGGCCGATGCGGTCGCCGAGATGGCCGAAGACGACGCCGCCGAGCGGCCGCGCGAAGAAGCCGACCGCGAACGTCGCGAACGACGCCATCGTGCTGACGAACGGGTCGTGCGACGGGAAATAGAGTTCGCCGAACACGAGCGCGGCGGCGGTCGCGTAGATGTAGAAGTCGTACCACTCGATCATCGTGCCGATGAACGCGGCCGTCGCGGCGCGTGCCGGCTGGCGGGCGGAAGGAAGGGACTGGGTCATGCGGGCTCCTGACGCGCGCCGCGTTGCGGGCGACGCGCACTATCGTGGTGACGGCCGTCTGTCGCGGCCTCGCGCCGCACGCTGCGGCACGCCTCCTTTATCGGCGACCGCAAATCATTAGTCAAATTTCAAGTTATTATTCGCCGTATAAATTCAACTAATGTCTGCCACGACGCCTCGCCCGGAGACCCGATGCGCCCCGACCTCGCCCCGTTCCTGAACGACCGTCTCGACTGGAACCTGCTGCGCACCTACCTGGTGATCATCCAGGAGCGCAGCGTGAGCCGCGCGGCCGCGCGCCTGCATGTGACGCAGCCCGCCGTGAGCCAGGCGCTGCGGCGGCTCGAGGACGCGCTCGAGCGCCGGCTGATCGAGCGCCGTGGCGCGCACTTCGCGCCGACGCCGGCCGGCGAAGCCGTGTACCGGATCGCGAGCGACATCTACGGCGGCATCTCGCGCCTCGAAACCGAAATCGACGACAGCACGGCCGACCTGACCGGTTCGATCCGGCTGCTGACGGTGAGCCGCATCGAATCGCCCGTCTACGACGAGTTCCTCGCGGACTTCCATCGCGCGTACCCGCGCATCGACCTGCAGATCGAGGTGATGCGCTCGTCGGACATCCTGTCGTCGCTATTGCAGAAGACGGCCACAGCCGGGCTCGGCCTGTGCCGCACGCCGCACGACAAGCTGGAGATGCACTGCTTCCTGCGCCAGCGTTATGCGATCTACTGCGGCCGCCATCACCGGCTGTTCGGGCAGACGCAACTGCGGATGGACGATCTGCTCGCGGAGAATTTCGTGTCGTTCACGAGCGACCAGATCGGCGACAGCCTGTCGCCGCTCACCGTGTTCCGCGACCAGAAGGGGTTCACGGGGCGCATCGTCGCGTCGTCGCCGAGCCTCGAGGAAGTGCGGCGGCTGATCTTCGCGGGCTACGGGATCGGCTGCCTGCCCGAGCACATCGTGCGCGACGACATCGCGCAGCAGCGGCTGTGGCGGCTACCGCCCGACGAAGGGCTCGTCGACGTCGACGTGTTCCTGCTGTGGCATCGCGACCGCAAGATGAACGCGGCCGAGCACGCGTTCCTCGACGCGATGGAGCGCTGCATGCAGCGCTATTCGCTCGCGGAGCGGCTAGGAA
The DNA here is from genome assembly GCF_001028665.1 of Burkholderia pyrrocinia. Classification (NCBI taxonomy): domain Bacteria; kingdom Pseudomonadati; phylum Pseudomonadota; class Betaproteobacteria; order Burkholderiales; family Burkholderiaceae; genus Burkholderia; species Burkholderia pyrrocinia. The sequence continues at coordinate 2,607,797 of NZ_CP011503.1, read as the reverse complement.
AGTAGCGGCGCGAACGCACCCGGGGAAAGCGCCGGGCGCAGACGGCCCGGCGCGTCGACGACGTCAGAAGCGATGCACGATGCCGAGCTGCACGCCGCGCGCATTCGCGCCCGGATACGCAAGCGGCAAGCCCGGGTTCGCCGCGCCGGCGAGCGTGTAGCCGGCCTGGTTGCGGTTGCGCAGGTAGGACAGCGCGCCGTAGAAGCTCGTGCGCTTCGACAGGTCGTACTCGTACATCAGCCCGAACTGGTCCGCATTGTTGCCCTGCGACGACTGGTCGTGCAGATACGCGTAGCCGAGCGCGACATAGTTCGCCGGGTTGAACTGGTATTTGACCGACAGCCCATACACGCGCGAATCGATCCCGAAATCGGCCCACTTCACCGCGGAGAAACCGCCGTACACGGTGGCCTTGCCGATCGCGTACGACGCGCCGGCCATGATCGTGCGATCGGTCGTGGTCGCCGTCGCGTTCTTCAGCCACTGGCCCGCGACGAACGCCGCGAACGGCCCGTGTTCGTAGGTCAGGTCGAACTGCTGGCTGGAGCCTGCCGAGCGCACGCCGCCCGCATCGCCGAACCCGAAATACAGCCCGCCCTGGAAGCCCGCGATCTCCGGGCTCTGGTACGAAAGCGTATTGCTCGTGCGGAACGCGAACACGGTCAGGTTGTCCATGCCGGACGCCTGCGTGACGCCGCCGAACGCATCCTGCCCGCCCTGGTCGTTGAACAGCGGCGAATTCTGCCGGCCCGCGCGCACCTTGCCCCACTGCCCCGCGATGCCGACCCACGCCTGCCGGTTGAACATGCTGCCCGAACTCGCAAGCGAGCCGTCGTTCGGGTTGAAGCCGTTTTCCAGCGCGAACTCGATCTTCTGCCCGCCGCCGACATCCTCGCCGCCCTTCAGCCCGAACCGGCTGCCCCACTGGCCGCCCGAGCCGATCGCCGCCGTATAGCCGTTGCCCGTATTCACGTATTGCGCGAATTCGTCGATCACGCCGTAGAGCGTGACGCCGTCCTGCGCGAGCGCGGCGCCCGAACCGGCGAGGCACGCGGCCGCTACCGTCATGCGAAGACCGGCGTGCACCGGCCGTGCCCGGGAAGCGCTGCCGCGGGCTTTCATTTGCTTAGTCATACTATTCAATGGCAAGAGAATGAAACGACGCCGGCCGCGGCGA